>JAKAKF010000285.1 GCA_021813595.1 bacterium | reverse complement strand
TAAACCTCAGGGTATGTCGTGCCGTATGCACCGTAAACATGCTCCATAGTAATCTTTTCGCCCGGCAGAATAGTCTCGCCCCAGCGCCAGCCCGGAGTGAAGACTAAGGGGGTGTCGTATTTTTCCATAAAAGCCTGCTCTACTACATTATCTACGGTGCTGGTGAACGTAGCCCTTCTGTATAACAAGTCTTCGGCGGTTCCTAGTTCTTCATTTAACTTATCGGCATAGGGGGCATATTCTTTATCGATTATCCTGCTTATTTCAGGATCCGGTTTAATCCAGTTCGTAACTATTGGAATTAGTTTATGGTCGTAATCGACTATTCTTTTATTTCTGACGTTTAAATCTATCCTGCCGACGAACTTTCCGTGGGTGCCTGCCTGAACTATTATGGTATTGTTTATAATCTGAGGGGCGGGAAGTATGTCGTGGGTATGCCCGCCGACTATAATGTCTATTCCGTTGATAAGGGATGCAAACTTTCTATCGACCTCAAGTCCGTTATGCGAAAGAACGACTACTAAATCGACTTTTTCTTCGTTCTTCAGTTTATTAACCATCTTTTGTGCATGACTCGTGTTAATGCCGAAGTTCCAGTTTTTAACGAAATGCGAAGGATGCGCAAGAGGAACATACGGAAACGCCTGCCCGATGATTCCTACTCTTAATCCGTTGACTTCTTTGATTATATAGGGTTTAAAAATAAGACCTCCCCATGTGGCGTTTGTAACATTTTGAGCAATAAATGGAAATTTTAGATTTTTTATATTGGATAAAAGCTGTTTTTTACCGTAAGAAAACTCCCAATGCCCGGTCATAGCATCGTATCCCATGGCATTCTGAACGTTTACCACCGCCATGCCTTTCGTAAGCAATGCTATGCCGGTTCCCTGCCATGAATCGCCGGTATCCAGCATTATGGTCTTGCCGTATCTTTCTTCTTTTATTTTGTTGAATACGGCTGCCATATGGGCGTAACCGCCCATTGGACCGTATTCTTTATTTAATTTTAAAAAATCTACGTATGAACAGAAATATCCCATTGCGGACTTAGGTTTTATATCGTAGTAGAGGTTGAAAGAATCTCCTACGAGATGACCGGGTCTTCCGTTCATAAAACGAGGGCCTATATTTACGGAAGGCTCCCTGTAAAGAGTGGGCTTCAAATGCGCATGAGAATCGGAATTCCATATAATAGTTAAATTACCCACGGGTTTAAATTTTAGAAGATTAACGGGATTGACCGCAGCTGCTCCGGCAAGGAGAGCTGCGGTCTTTATGAAACTTCTTCTGGAAACGGTTTTTAAATCCATTTAATTTGTAATCCTCCCTTTTTTGCAAATAAATTATAAATTATGTAAGTTTTTATTAATATTAAAACCCTGTCTTTACGGAATCCATTATCCCGATTATCTGTTTCGTAACTTTTATAACGGTTTTTTTCTGCTCCGGAGTGTTTTTGTAAAATTTTGAAAAATAGGTAGGAAGAAAAGATATCATAACGGTATATTTTCCGTCTTTATATATAGCTATCCTGCAAGGCATAAATGCGGAGTAGTTCAAATCGTTTTTTAAAAGGTCGTAGCCGTCCTGAAGGTTGCAGAAATCAATTACCTTAAGATGAGGTATTTTATGGCCTATACTCTTTATGCCCGTTGATATAGGAGCGACGGCAAGTATGCTGAAATTAGCGTCTTCTATTCCTTGCTTGAGGTCAAAAAGAGCGCTTTTGAAGCTTTTTTTAACTTTCAGGATATAAAAGGGTCCCTTGGGAATTTTTATCGCATAAGAACTACCGGCAAAAAAAACCGCTCCGCTAAATACAGCGATTAAAATGATAATTAAAAATGCCTGAAGTCCTATATTCTTTTTTTTATTAATCATCAACTAAACCCCCTCCATAACACTGTGTCTATTAAATGTTAATATCGGAAAATATTCGAAAAATTAATTTTATTCAAACAACATTTATCATTACCTTTTTTTTGTAAATATTACGGTGGGTATCGTACATAACAAATTCTAAAGGCGCTTTTTTATCGGCTTTTAAATAAAATGCCAAAAAGGGGTTTGCTGAAACGGCAATTCCGTAATCGCAACTGGTTACCAATTTTTTATCGTAATAAATATCTACTTTATCAATAATCCACATAGGTATTATCTTTCCTGTTTTTGGATTTTTAACAAGACCGGTATCCATAGGGTGTTTTGCTATTGACATTATTTTAAATATTTCACCTTTCTTTACCTTTCTCGGTACTCTTACCATAATGCTTCCTATTTTCATTTCATACGCTCCTATTAATTATTTCGTTATGATTTATCGTTTATCCATTCTAAAAAATTCTAATATCAGCAACCGCCTACCGTAACTTTTATATATTTTTTTCCGCCAAACATTTTTCCGTCCGAAAATTCAGTAACGACCTGAACGTAAGAATCCTGCTGAATTTTAATTCTAGTAGATATGTAAGCCTTTCCGTTTTCCGGGGTCAAATTAAACGTAGCTACTTTTGATATAGGATTGTTAAAATCAAAAACATGAAATGCCTTAATATAATTTCCTTTTTTCATAGGATACTTAGATTCGATAGTTAAAGGAACAAGTCCTCCGTTCTGGGCAATAAGCGGCAAATTAATCTTCGGCAGCAACATTTTTTTGTACTCAGGAGAATCTTCTGCGAGCCAGATAACATTTTTGCCTCCTATTTCTTTTACATCAGACTTAATGATAGGGGCAATAGAATTTTTCTTTTTAACCGCCGCAAAAACATTCTCTGCATTTAAAACTCCGGCGGCCGGACCTGCAATAATTAAAGCGGCGGCGGCGGCCGTTTTTTTCATAAAATCCCTTCTTGAAACATGGTCACCCATTTTTAAAACCTCCTTAAAAAATAATTAAAGTTAACAATATTAAAGTAATTCGATAGCATCATCTACTATTATAATTTTGCGAAAATTTTCTCAAACTTTCTATTTTATATTTACCTGAAGCAACCCAACTCGATACCATCATAAAGTCGCTTTTTTTCCAGTAACCCGGGAGCAGAAATATTTTACGATAATGGGGGGTAAAAAAAATCTCCGCCGGAACTCCGGTAATGTTAAATTTTGCAGCCAACTGCTTTTCCGTTAAATAAGCGCCGTTAAAATATAAAATCTTTTTATTGCCGTAAATATTTATCAGTACGGGATGAAAATTTTTATTGACAAAATTTATTACGCTTTTGCGGCTAAATACATGTTTGTCCATCCTGATACAATATCCGCAGGTAGGGAAATAAAAGTGCAGTAAAAAAACTTTTTTATGCAACTTGTTATTTTTTATTGCCACGGTAAGGTTTTCCCAATTTATCGAATTTGCATTGCTTTGACCGCCGGCGTAAGCTCTTCCCGACGACGAAATCAATGATAACGATACGGATAAAAATAATATTGCCGCTACAACATTTATATATTTTAATATTAACATATTATTATATATTGATATTATTGTATTTTATAATATTATATAATTATAATACTTTTATTTTATATGGCTGTCAACTATATTTCCTTAGGTTAATTCCGCAATAGAAAATGTTTAGATGTTTCCTTTATATGTAAATTCTGATGTAGATTAGCGGCTTATGCCCTATCTTGAACTTCATTATAATAATTTTAAAATTTACCTATAATATATTGCGAAATAGCCTCAAAATTTCCGGTAAGCGTTAGCATCCCCATTAATATCAAAAAAATCCCGGAAATTATGGAAAATAAATTAAGATGAGATTTTATTTTTTTAAAAAAGGCAATAAAATATGTAATAAAAAGCCCCGTTAGGATAAACGGTATTCCAAGCCCAATGCTGAATACCGACAAAAGTTCGGCCGATTTTGCAAGGGAAGCGCCCATAGATGTATAAAGAAGAATGGACGCAAGAATCGGTCCTATACAGGGAGTCCAGCCTACCGCAAATGCAATTCCGAGAAAAAGAGAGCCGAATATAATTCCTCCTTTTTTCTTCCACGGAAGAAAATTTAGTTCCCTGTTTAAAAAGCCTATTTTAAAAACTCCCATGCAGTATAATCCGAAAATAATTATTACTATGCCGCCTATAATTCTTACTAAGCCGAGATGCGATTTCAGAAGATTGCCGAAAATTGTTTCGGATCCCATTCCTAATGCAACAAATATAATGGAAAAACCGATAACAAAAGAAATAGACGCTATAAAAACTTTAAGGATTATTTTATAGTCTTTTTTTTCGGAAATTAACCCTTCCATGCCGACTCCGCTAATAAAAGATATATAGCCTGGTATGAGAGGAATAACGCAAGGAGAAAAAAACGCAAGTATGCCGCCGAAAAAAGCAACGGCTAACGTAATGTTTAAATCTAATCCCATTTGATTCACCTTTTATATTTATATTTGTAATTTTAATAAACCAAATCTAACTTATACATGCAAAAATAATGCCATATTTAAAAATAGCTTGAAACCTCTATTTCTTTGAATAGCAATTTTATAGTTGTCCATTTTTGGACAACTATATTAATATTAAATGTTCTGAAATGGACAAAAAAAGAAATGGGAGAAAAAAATCGGAGTTAAATATGTTTAAAATATAAATGGGTTAAATTTATTTTATTTATCGGAAAAAAGATTATATTTTTTTATTTTTGTGATAAGCCTTTTTCTGGTAATACCTAGCGATGCAGCTGTTTTGGTTTGATTATAATTGTTTTTTTCAAGAGTATTCTTTATTAGCTCCATTTCAAGCCCGTCAAGATTTATATTTATTTTATTATCATAGTTTTCGGAAGCAGCATCGGCATATCTAAATTTTTCGGCATCACCGTCGCCGCTATCCTCAGCTAATGTTTTCGGCAGATGAACCGGCATTATAGAATCCGAAGTGGAAACCACTACGGCTCTTTCGATTATGTTTTCCAACTCCCTTATGTTTCCGGGAAACGTATAATTTTTCAAGAGATTTATAGCAGAATCGGTTATATTGCTTATATTTTTTTTATTGATAACGCAATATTTTTTAACAAAAAAATTTGCAAGAGGGATAATATCTTCTTTTCTTTCCCTTAAAGGCGGAATTTTAAAATGCAGAACATTAATTCTGTAAAAAAGATCCTCCCTAAACTTCCTTTCAATAACGGCATTCTCTAACGGTATATTTGTAGCGGATATTATTTTTGCGTTAAGTTTTATTTTTTCGTTAGAACCTATTCTTGAAAACTCCTTATCCTGAATTACTCTTAGGAGTTTCACCTGCATAGATATGGGCATATCAGCAATTTCATCCAAAAAAAGAGTCCCGCCGTTCGCCGTTTCAAATTTTCCTTGCCTGCTTGCAACGGCGCCGGTAAATGCTCCCTTTTCAAATCCAAAAAGTTCGCTTTCCATAAGTCCTTCCGGAATTGCGCTCAAATTTATCGGAACAAATTCTCCGTTTCTTTCCGAAATAATATGGATAACTTTTGCCAGCACCTCCTTGCCTGTTCCCGTTTCTCCCGTTATAAGAACATTAGAGGCTGATTTTGACGTCAGCTTGACCTCGTTTAAAATTTCATTCATTGCAGAGCTTTTAAAAATAAAATCTTCAAAAATATTTTCATTTAAGTCAAAATCTTTCTGAAGTTCAAAATCGTTTATTTTTGCATAATTCCTTCTCCGCAGGGCTAAATCTATATTTTCTACCAGGCTGCTTATATCCACGGGCTTCGATATAAAATCGTCAGCTCCGAGCTTTATTGCTTCAACAGCCTGCTTAATCGTTCCGAATGCCGTTATCACGATAAATACCGTATTTTTATTTCTTTCTTTGTCTGCATCTCTTACTTTAGTCAATAATTCTATGCCGCTCATACCGCCAAGACGAAGGTCACAAATTATAGCATCATAACTGTTATTATTAAATAGCCTTAGCGCCTCTTCGGCGCTAAGAGCCGTATCTACCGAGAACCCGTATTTTGCAAGATTAAGGCTCACGACCCTGAGAAGATTCTTCTCGTCGTCTATTAAAAGTAATTTTTTATTTTTATCGGTCGCGTTCATATGCCCGCTCTTTATTTTTGCTTTTCGGTTAATTATTTATTATCTTCCCTGCATTGCCGGCTGGTATAATAATAGTAAAAACGGTTTTACCCTCTTCGCTAAAAACTTTTATGTTTCCGCCGTGAAGTTTAACTATACGCAAAGATATAGGAAGACCGAGACCGGAACCGGCATTTTTAGTCGTAAAAAACGGATTAAATATTTTCCAGATATTTTCCGCCGTTATAGGTTCTCCATTATCGGCAATTTCTATATTGACGAAACCCCTCTTTGAAAACACCCTTATTTCTATTAACTTATTATCGGATCTATATTTTTTATCTATTGCGTTAATAATTAAATTTAAAATAACTTGTTTAAGCATTTCCGCATCCGCACGAACCGGCGGAAGATTATAATCAATATTCTTTTGAATCAATTTTATTTTAGAATTTTCAGCTTCAAATTTAAGTATTCTTATAGAATCTTCAAGAAGCTTATTTATATCTACGGCGGCAAAAACAGGATTTCTCTGTTTCGCAAAGCTTAAAAACTCGACTGACATTTTATTTAACCGTTTAACTTCTTTGTTTATTATACCCGTAAACTCAAGTACTATTTTATTCTTTGTTTCCTGAGATATATATTCGTTTGCCGAAGAAATAACGTATATTGCGTTTTTAACTTCGTGCGCAATATTCGCCGACAGCTCTCCCATTACAGCCATGCAGTAAAGCTCGTTCTTTTCCTTATTCATCGATTCGACCTCAGCAATATACTCTTTTATCGAAAGCGCCATAGAGCCGAGAGCGTCCATGACGTCGCCTATTTCGTCGTTAAAGCGCTTATCGAAATTTATATCGTAATCGCCTTCTTTTATTTTTTTTATATTTTCTTTTATATCGCTTAGCGGATTGGTTATTATAGACGATATATAATAAAAAATTATCAATCCGGCGGCTACAAAAAACAAAGCAATCGACATAAATCTTACTCCGACCCAAAAAACACGGTTATCGGTAGATTTAATTTCTTTTTTTAAATTAAACTCTATAGATACAAATCCTAATTGCTTGCCGCCGTATTTAATTTTTTTAATGAGCATCGGATATTGCATGGAAGACTTTTTATATCCTTTATATCCGTAAAAGTTAGTTCCCATAAGGGTAAATTGAACTTCCATATTCTTAATAATATTTATTAACTCTGAATTATAGCCGTTATCTTTATTGTTTTTCTTATTTGTTATTATTGTTTTATAATCGCCGTACAATACGCCGCATTTTTCCGTTAATTTTCCTTTATAGTTATATAATCCTATTCCTTTTATGATTTTGTAGTTTTTTATATCGTATTGAAGATTTTTTTTTATATATCCCGCATTGGAGGCTTTATTATAATACAGCGAATAAGCTATCTCCGGAATTAAACTGTCAGCCAGCCTTTCGTCGTTTACGTAGTTGCGATACGAGAGCGTTTTATAAATGGTATAAAGAAATACTCCATCGCTGATAAAAATTGTAAAGAAAAAAACTGCAAAAGCCCCTATTAATATTTTCCATTTAATGCTTAAATTTTTTATAGCATGGGCAATAATCTTCATTTATAAAATTTTATCATAACGGTTGTTTTAAATCTATATTATGTAACGGAAATACGGTGCGGAATCGGAATTAAATATTTCAGGCGTTTTTTTGGCTTGATAATTAAATATATTTAATATATATATAAAATTATAAATTATAATTTTTAATTAAACACAGGGAGGATTTTATGAAAAAGGGTTATCTATTGGCGGGAATACTGATTATTATTCCCATAGTAGTTCTAGCCGCAGTTCCTTTGTATAACCGGGTAGAGCCGACGTTTCTTGGAATGCCGTTTTTCTACTGGTTTCAAACCTTATGGCTCGTTATAGCCACAGTATTATACTCAGCTGCCTCAAGGTTAATTTCTAAAGAAAAAGGAGGCGACGACCTATGATTAGTCTAAATACTATGATTACACTGTTTGTTTTTGCCGCTTTATTTCTGGTTTTTGTTATAATCGGTTTTAAAGCCGCAAACTGGAGAAAGGGGGATATGAATATTCTCCATGAATGGGCATTGTCCGGCAATAAGATCGGCACTTTCCTTATGTGGTTTTTAGTAGGGGCAGACATATACACGGCTTATACTTTTATAGCTGTACCGTCTGGCGTATTCGCTAAAGGAAGCATTTTCTTTTTTGCGGTTCCTTATGTTATGGCTACATTCGGAATGGCCATGGTGGTAATGCCGAGCCTATGGAAAGTTTCTAAAGAGAAAGGCTACATAACCGCGGTCGATTTCGTAAGAGACAAATTTAACAGTAAAACGCTTGCCGTATTGATTGCCCTTACGGGAATTGTGGCAGAACTGCCTTATATAGCTCTACAGATAGTCGGTATGAGAGCCGTACTTCAGGTTATGCTTCTGCCGTTCGGGGACGTTAAGACTATCAGTGAAACCGCCCTGATAATTTCATTTGTAATACTTGCCGTATTTACCTACTGGAGCGGAATCAGGGGGGCCGTTCTAACCGCCGTTATGAAAGACGTAATAATTTTAATAACGGTTATAGTTATTATAATTTTTGTTCCTCTCGCTTACGGCGGTTTTTCTCATGCCTTTGCGGTCGCGGGACATATGGGGGCGGGGAAAAAGCCTCCGGTGGATTACGCGACTCTGCCGCCGGTGCTCGTCAATGCATATATAAGCCTGTTTATATTGAGCGCGTTTGCCCTGTATCTTTATCCTCATGCTATTAACGGCGTGCTGAGCGCCAAAAGCGCCAAAAGCGTCAGATTGAGTACTGCGCTTTTGCCTATATACGGTCTCGGGCTTGCTTTCCTTGCATTATTCGGAGTACTTGTATATGCCGTTCCGGAAGCGCTAAAAACGGTAGGGAGTAATGGAACCCTCGTTGTTCCTGCTTTAATTCAATCTACGATGCCTTCGTGGTTTACAGGTTTCGCTTTTCTGGGGATTTTCATCGGAGGATTAGTGCCGGCGGCAATTATGGCTATATCCCAGGCTAACCTTTTGACTAGAAATGTTATAAAAGAATTTGTACCTAGCCTTAGCAGCGAATCGGAAACTAAAATAGCAAAATGGTCGTCGGTAATTTTTAAGTTTCTAGCATTAGGTTTTGTTTTTTTAGTTCCCGAAACATATTCGATACAGCTTCAACTACTTGGAGGGATACTTATAGTGCAGACCCTTCCACCGATATTTATAGGTTTATACACGAAATGGTTAGACAAAAACGCTTTGATTGCAGGCTGGTTTGTAGGAACATTTTCTGGCATATATTTCGTGCTTCGGGCCAACGCGGGACATGCGATAGTTACTACCTTTATGAAAACACCGTACGGATTACTGTATGTAGCGCTCATTGCGCTTATTTTAAATCTTGCCGTTACCGTGTGTTGGTCCATTGTTGCCGGAGCCTTCAGGAAACAGTAATTACAAAGTTTTAATAGCTCTTTATAAAGGCGGCATTCAGTCGTGAATTCCCACACAGAATGCCGCCGCCTTTTAAGCTGTACTAAAAGCTACTCCTATAATTATAATAATCCGCTATACAAAAATAAAAACCCCCTGAAGCTTATTTGCTTCAGGGGGTTTTATAGTCACTTATTAAACCTGAACTATCGACTTTTGCTTTGCAATTATTAGAAATTAAATATAACGGCGGTTCCAAGAGCCGTAATATCTTTATGAGTGGCTGTGGATGGTACTCCGCCAGTTGAAGTAGCACTGTATGAATCTACGCCGCTTCCGGTCCACACATATCCGCCCCACGCCTGCCATGCTAAAGTTTTTGTAAAATGATGCGTAAAGTCAAGGTCGAATTCGTTGCCTATATTTGACCCGCCGAACATCTGAGTTGAGTAATTATTGCCTGTTATATTCATGCTCGTTTTAAGCCACGACTCGTGAACGACAGCTTCCTCGAGGGAATTTCCGTTCCCAAGATGCTCGGTTAAATCTACCATAAGATCCCACTTATTTGCAAGGTTGGCTCCAGTTGCGCTTGCTGAGGTATATATATAGGCTATTCCAGGCGACGACATCATGATAGGCTGCCAATTGCTGCCTAGAACATTTCCGAAAAGCGTCCTTGTATTCTGTTGCATAGAATAGTATGTAAAGTTGTAATCTCCGTTTGCAATAGGAGCGCCTATTCCAAATTTAACCCCTAAAGTTAAAGGCATCGAGGCGTTAATCGCCTGAGAACCGCTTAAATATAAGTCGTAAGAGCTGACCGCATCGTACTGGTTGCTGCCTGACGGTATAACAGGCACAGGACATTGGGTAGGATATGCCGAACAAATATCTGCAACTGTGTATCCGGCTGGAATTCCGCTAAGTGCAGCATTTGAAGCAATTATATGCCCCCTGAAATAATCAAATTCGCCTTTTACTATAGTTCCTTTCCCGCTGTTATATGTTCCCGATAGTCCTCCGAATGTTACGTTTGCTGTAGGATAATATATGCTCTCATCGACACTCGTATTAAAAGTTCCTGTAGTAGAATTATAGAAGGGACCGGGTAAAGCGGTAAATTGGTTTAAGTGGGCTTCCGTCAGCCACAGGCTTCCCGTAAAATGATTGACGGGCTTAAGCATCATAACTTCGAGCGTCGGTATCGTGCCCATCTGAATATGAGTATAATAAGGGCTTATCGCGGGAGTAGCAATCGCAGGATATTGATTTCCTCCGGTAGCAGTAGCAGGGTAATAAGAATACGAAGTAGTCTCGTTACCGATTAAAACCCCGAGAAATACGCCTAAATCTGCAGAGCTTAAGGGAAGAAAATCACCCAATCCGTCGGCATTTGTATTGACCGCTATGCCCAAACCGAACTTAACCGGCATACGCCCGACCATCCACATGCCTACAGGCGATACTAAACGAAGGTAAGCCTGCCTCAAGCCGAAGGTGTTAAAATCATGGTTAAACCCCGTCGGAGCGGCAGTATAACCTAAAGTGCTCCAGCCGTTCGTGCCGTATCCGTTAGGAGCAAGACCTGTCGGATTGTAGTCGTTGGTTAAATCAAACTGCGTCAAAATGCTTGCGAGAGGCATTCCGCCCCCGGCAGTTCCATAGTTAAGCGCTGCGTTCAATCTTAATCTCTGGGTAAAAGCCTGAAAGCTGTTGTTTGTAGGAAAACCAGCGCTTGAATTAAAATCTTCCGTTTGGTTTTGCGCCCAGAATCCCCTTGCGATATACTGGCCGCTCAGAGAAAATGAAACTCCTTTATTAGCTGCCTGCGCCGCTGCATAAGACGAAGTCGTCATTGTTAACGTTAATAAACCGGCAATTGCAACTGTAATAACTAATGCCGGCAAAGAAAATCTTTTTTTCATCTTTACCTCCTTGGTAATTTAGATTTTTAAATTTTTCTTAATCTTAATAACTCAATAGCCCCCTGTCAAACTTCCTTCGTTAACGCTTAAAACAAAAACTTAAATTAAAAGTTATCATATATACAGTAAACTTGTCAAGAAAAATTAATAATTTTTAAGAAAAATTTATTATATATTAAACTATTCAAATATTCTAATATGCGGATAATTCTTATGCAAAAACAGTTGCAGCGGAATTACTTACATTAATAAAACCGTTACCTTCCTTTTTTTCCACTGTAAACGGAATGTTCATTAAACGCTCTCCTATTTTTTTTACTATTTTTGAATTCATATCGTGCCCCGTCTTTTTTGCCAGCACCCTTCCTTTGATTCTGTAGCCGGAAAGATATAAATCGCCTATTAAGTCCAGAACTTTATGTCTTATGAACTCGTCTTTGTATCTCAAACCTTCTTTATTAAGGACTGATATTTCGTCAAGCACTAAAGCATTGTCCAAACTGCCGCCCAATGCAAGGCCGTTCTTTTTTAAATATTCGACGTCTTTTAAAAATCCGAACGTTCTTGCCTTTGAAATTTCGCCGTAAAAATTGAACCCGTCTATTTTCATATCGAACGAACCGGACTGTACTAACGGATGGTTAAAGTCCATATCGTAGGATATTTCAAAATCTTCGGAAGGATATACGGAAATAGATGAGCCTTTACCTTCGCTTTCGCTTTCCACGGTAATCGGTTTAAGTATTTCGATGTATTTTCTTTTTGCGTTAAGTTCTTTGATGCCGCTTTCGTAAAAAGATTCGTAAAAAACCCTTGCGCTTCCGTCCATAGCCGGAATTTCGCATCCGTAAACTTCTATTAAAGCGTTGTCTATTCCCGCGCCCCACAGCGCCGACATCAAGTGTTCGACGGTGGAAATACATCCCGAAACATCTTTGGCGTTCCCTTCCTTTTTAAGCCCTATACTGGTTCTAAGCAAAGTCGAACACACGTTGTCCGCTTTAGCTTTTATTATTATGTTGGGATTCAAGTCTTTCCTGACGAACGTTATGCCGGAATCGGCTTTCGACGGCTTTACTACTATGGATGCCTCTTTTCCTGTATGAAGTCCTATCCCTTTAAAATAAAGTACATTTAAAACAGTGCATTGAGGTTCGTTTTTTTCTTCTTTTAATACCGCATAGTTTTCCATGATTAATTAAGCCTCTAAAAAATAAATATAAAATACAAATTTTTATTTGCAATAAATATGCCATAATGTATAAAAGTATAAAAGGGGGCAGATTTTAAATCTGTCCCCTTTTATTGTTCTGTTTCATTTAAGAAAATCAATAAGTTAGATTTATTGAGAATAGGCGGAAGGCTTTATACCGTATTGCTCTAAAGTAATATGCGAACTATTATTCACATACATTTGCCGTCATAATGAGCATAATAGTTCACAGCGAATCTTCTTTTATTAACCCGAAGTGTCTGTATGCAAGTTCCGTAGCTACCCTTCCTTTTTTAGAACGCTGTATAAATCCGCAGGCGACAAGATAAGGCTCGACGACGTCTTCGAGTGTGTCTTTCTCGTCGTTCATAGCCTGCGCTATAGTTTCGATGCCGACGGGTCCGCCTCCAAATTTTTCGATAACTGTTTTTAAAAAAAGAATATCGTTGGCGTCCAAACCGAGTTCATCTATTCCGAGGCTTTCGATGCCGAATTTCGCAACCTCAAGCGTTATGCGGTCTTCTTTAAGATGCGCCATATAATCCCTGAGCCTCCTTAAAAGCCTGTTGGCTATCCTGGGCGTTCCTCTGGAACGGCGGGCTATTTCGACGGCGGCGGCGTTTTCGATACCTATGCCGTAAAGTTTTGCGCTTCTGGCTACTATACCGGCAAGTTCTTTCTCATCATAATATTCAAGGCGGGCGGTAAAACCGAACCTGTCCCTCAAGGGCGACGGGATAAGCCCGGCTCTGGTCGTAGCGCCTACAAGAGTGAACCGCGGCAGATTTATTCTTATGGATTTAGCCGTTGCGCCCTCGCCTATTATGATGTCGAGCTTAAAATCTTCCATGGCTGGATAAAGCATTTCTGCGGCAGGCTTAGGCAACCTGTGTATTTCGTCGATAAAGATTATATCGCCGTTGGAAACGGCTGATAAAAGAGCGGCTATATCGCCCGCCTTTTCTATCGAAGGCCCCGACGTTATTTTAATGTTTACGCCGAGTTCTTTCGCTATAATTCCCGCAAGTGTGGTCTTGCCGAGGCCGGGAGGTCCGAAAAACAGCAGGTGGTCTAGGTCGTGATGTCCAAGGTTCGAGGCCCTTTTTTTAGATGCGTTTATAAAAATAAGGAGATTTTTCTTTAATTTCGTCTGCCCTATGTATTCGTCGAATGATAGCGGCCTTACGGGGTTGTCGAAATCGCCCGCCTCATCTTTTTCAGGAGAAACTGGAGACACCGCATCGTCCGCATTTTCAGACGCATTTTTCGTAATTTTTTCGTCTTCCGCGCTTTTAAATTCTTTTTTGAACGATGCCATAATGATATTTATAAATTTTTCTTGGAATATATATGCCTTAAGCATTCCTTAGTTAAATCTTCGGTGGCGGCCGGAATGTTTCCTTCGGATTTAACCGCGCTGAACACCTTGCTTGCAAGGTTAAAGGAATCGAGCCTCGAATAGCCGAGCGCCTCAAGCGCCTGAGCGGATTCCATTATTATATCGGAGGGCTGTTTTTCAGCGGTTATTGACCGGTTTATTATCTCGCCTCCGTTTTTATTTTCCGGAGTCAGTCGTAATTTTTCCGAATTTAAATTTGCATCTTCGCTTTCCCTGTATTTACTGTTCTTTATGCTGATGTCTCTAGCTTTTATATCGTTAAACGCCGCCGATTTCTTTAGTATTTTATTCTTCAGCTCCATTATTATCCGTTCTGCTTTAGACTGCCCTATGCCTTTAATGGCGCAGAGAGCTGATATATCCTGCATAGTCAGGATATTTATCAGATTTCCGGCATCTATGCTGGAAAGGATGGTAACGGCAAGTTTCGGGCCGACGTCTTTTACGTCCAAAAGAAGCGAAAAAATTTCCCTCTGAAGCCTCGTATCGAAACCGTAAAGCGTTATTCTGTCTTCCCTGACGTAGGTGTGGATAAAAAGGCTCAAATCCATGCCTTCGTTTACGTATGCAGAATTTTTTTCAAAATTCGGCATCGGCATATATACCTCGTATCCTACCCCGCCCGTTTCTAAAATAATAAGCGACTTTTCAATATCTCTGTAAATTAACGTTCCGCGCAAAAATGCTATCATTTTTATATATAATTATATACTAACGAAATTCGCCATATCGGTAGCACAGCAAACTGCAATCGAAAGCGCATCCGATATATTATCGTCAAGATTTTGGTTTAAAAACTCCGTTACGTTAGCGCCGTTAGAGGCGCAAATAAGCTTCAGGGCATCTTTCATCTGGCTTTTATCGGCATCTCCATAACCGG
>JAKAKF010000240.1 GCA_021813595.1 bacterium | reverse complement strand
ATTATCGAGGGCATGGGAATAAGCGAAATTTATACGATAGACCCGTACGATTATAACGAAACATTTAAAGTCTTAAAAAAAGCGCTCGAATCGGAAAACTTAAACATAGTTATCACAAACAGGCCGTGCGTCCTATATCCCCAAAAATTAGACTGCGGAAAAAAGTTCGAAGTTCTTGAAGGATGCCTCGGTTGCGATTTATGCATGCAGCTCGGGTGCCCTTCGATTTTAGCATCCCGCTCCTCCGGCCCTTCGGGCGATAAAAGGATTCCGTTTATAGATGCTTCGTGTATAGGCTGTTCGATATGCAAAGATATATGCATATTTAATTTTATCGGGGAAATAAAAAAATAAAAACGGGCAATATGGACGATTTAATTCAAAATATTTTAATATGCGGCATTGGAGGCCAAGGAGTGGTTCTGGCGGGTAAAATTATCAGCCTTGCCGCGTTCGAAAGCGGCAAGGATATTAAAACGTCGGAAGTGCACGGCATGTCCCAGAGAGGCGGCTCGGTATCGACTCACATCAGGTACGGAAAGAAAATCTTTTCTCCGCTTATACCCGGAAACGAAGCGACGGCGATTCTTTCTTTCGATATTTACGAGACCGCAAGATATATACGTTCTTTTGCAAATGAAAAAACGATAATCATATCGTCGAATCATGGTAAAATTCCTCAGTGGACGCCTAAGAACAAAAATGATAAAATTGGAAACGGGGCCGAAACCGTAAACGAAAACGGAAGCGGAGCCATAGACGAGGACGGCGTTGCCGGCTTATTGCGGGCCAATTTTAAATCCCTGCATCTCATAGACGATAAACGGATAGCCGCAGATTTAGGAAATATAAAAGTTTCAAATATAATTTTAATAGGAATATTGTCGGGTTTTTCCGATATTAAAAAAGAAATATGGCTAAAAGCTATAGAAAAAAATATTCCCCGAAAAACGGCGGATTTAAATATTAACGCATTCTTAACCGGTAGAAACTATTACGAAAATCAAAATCATGAAAATAAAATATTTTGAAAAAAAGTTTGAAACTATGGACATTTCGGAGCTTAAAACTCTTCAAACCGAAAGGCTTAAAAAAACGCTGAAACGGATTTTTGCGGCTGACGGTTTTTTAAAAAATAAGCTGTCCGAAGCCGGCGTAAAAAATCCTAAAGATATAGAAAAAATTAAAACCCCGAAAGATATTAGAAATTTACCCTTTACCTCTAAAGCCGACCTCGTAAACAACTATCCTTTCGGATTGCTTTCCAGTCCGTTAAGCGATATAATCCGAATTCACGCATCGTCTGGCACTACGGGAAAACCTATTATAGCCGCCTACACTAAACGTGACGTAAAAATCTGGTCGGAACTTATGGCAAGGGTTTTTTGCGCGGCGGGCATAGGCAGAAGCGATATAGGACAGAACGCATACGGATACGGGCTTTTTACGGGCGGGTTAGGATTCCATTACGGAGCCGAAAAGCTGGGTATGACTATTATCCCAATGTCAACCGGTTTTACCGAAAGGCAGTTGACCATGATGCAGGATATAGGCGCGACTGTTCTTTTTTGCACGCCCTCATACGCCTTGTTTTTATCTGAGGAAATAAATAAAAATATACCGGACAGGTCTAATCTTAAATTAAAAAAGGGTATATTCGGGGCGGAACCATGGTCTGACGAACTCAGAAAAACAATAGAAAAATCTTTGAATATCGACGCTTACGACATTTACGGATTAAGCGAAATTATGGGGCCGGGCGTGGCATTTGAATGCGTCTATAAAAACGGACTGCATATAAACGAAGACAATTTTCTTCCTGAAATAATAAATCCGAAAACGGGAGAAATCCTAAGGGACGGCGAAACCGGAGAGCTGGTTATAACTAGCCTCAACAGGGAAGCTATGCCTCTTATAAGGTTCAGGACTAAAGACATTACGAAACTTACCCGAGAGAAATGCCCCTGCGGCAGGACATTCGTAAGAATGGATAAAATAAAAGGAAGAACCGACGACATGATAATCTTAAAAGGCGTAAACATATTCCCTTCGCAGATTGAATCCGTCCTTTTCAGGTATGAATATTTGGAACCGGTTTATTTAATCGAGCTATATACCGATAACCTTCTCGACAAAATAAACATCGTCATAGAACCTAAAGAAGAAATTTTCAGAATGGGAGACGGTAAAATCAACGAAATAACAAACGAAATATCGCATAAAATATACGAGCTTATAGGAATACGCGCCAAAATAACCCCGGTGCCTCCAAGAACTTTGGAAAGAAGCCAGGGAAAGGCAAAAAGAATTAACGACCTCAGAAAAAAGATTTAGTTGCGGGCAGGAAAGTTTCGAAGAAACTTCACGAGTGCCGTCAGGCACGAGAGTGAAGCGGTCATCCAGCCCTATTTATTAGTCAAGACCCGGCGGTAATCTTTTCTATAAGTTCGCTTAAAGCCGATACGTCCACTAGAGTATCCCTGCACGGACCGTTGGGCCTGATGTTCGGAAGCCCGTAAACCGGGAGCGGGAAACTGTCTATGACTCCCGAGCTTAAATCTCTTTCGCATGCCACGGCTATAACCGCTTTAGGCCTTTTTTCTTCGAGGACCCTTCTCGCAAGAGTGCCGCCGGTTGCCACGGCTATAAATATTCCCTTTTTATCCGACAGTATCGCAAGCTCTTTTATATTGCACTTTCCGCAGTTAAGGCAGTTATGAATGTCGTCGGTAATCTTTGCCTTACAGTTATGGAGCTGTAAGCAATGCGGAAGAAGAATTAATATCCTGTCTAAAGTTATCCTTTTATTTAAGGAAAAAAGAAGGAAATTATTTATATCTATAAAAGAACTCTGCATTTTATCCCTGTTTATCCTGAATATAGACG
>JAKAKF010000119.1 GCA_021813595.1 bacterium | reverse complement strand
GCCCTACTTCGGTATAAATATTTACCGTTGCAAAGCCTAAGCTTAAAAATATCAAAGCCCCCGTTAAAGACATAGGAACGCTTATCAGAATAATAAGGGGGTCGACGAAACTGTCGAATAGAGCGGCAAGAATGAGATAAATAATTATCAGCGAAAAGAAAAATGTTACGAGCATAGCCGAACCTTCTTCGACGAACTGCCTGGACTGTCCCGCAAAATTATACGAAAATCCTTTAGGAAATATGTTCTTCGAAGTATTTTCCAGATAGCTTAAGGCCTGGCCGACGGTCACGCCCGGTTTGGTAACAGCGGATACCGTAACGGAATTTAACTGGTTAAACTGATTTAAAGATTCCGGCACTACTACGGTTTTAATTTTTATGAAACTTGAAAGAGGCACCATATTGCCGTTCGAAGCCTGAACGTAATAATTTTTCAACATATTCGGAGTAAATCTGTATTTCTGCAAAACCTGCGGTATGACTTTATAACTGTAGCCGTTTATCTCAAACCAGTTGACGTAATTTTCGCTCAGCATAGTCGAAAGCGTATTTCCTATTTCCTGCATATTAACTCCTATGCTCTGCGCTTTGCTCTTATCTATGGAAATTTTTAACTGAGGTTCGTCGTATTTGAGGTCGCTGTCCATATATAAAAATAAGCCGCTTTGCATAGCTTTTTCCATTAGGCTGTCCGTAACGCCCATTAATTCGGCATAACTCGTAGTCGAGTTGACCACGAACTCCACCGGCAGGCCCTGGGAACCCGGAAGGCTCGGCAGGGCAAAAGCAACCAACTTTAAGCCCGCCACCGAATTTAATTTCTGCTGGAGAACCGGCGTAAGCTGCATCTGCGTCTTTTTTCTTTCGTCCCACGGTTTGAGTATTAAACCGGATATAAGGCTGTTATTGCCGGAAACTCCCAGCGCCATAAAATAACGGTCCATTTCCGGGATAGAATTATATATACCGCCCATTTGTTTTGCGTACATATTTAGATTTTTAAAAGTAGAAGTAGGCGAAGCGGTTCCCATAACGAATATTACTCCCTGGTCTTCCGTAGGCGCCAGTTCGCTCTTTGTAGTTACGAAAAGGAAATACGCGCTGACAAGAACGACTGCTATAACTAAAGCCACAACCGGTTTATAATCAAGAATACTATGCAATATCTTAGAGTAAACCGTTTTGATTTTATCGAAAGAAACGTCTAAAAAGTGCGTAAATCCTCCCTTGCCCATATCTTCTTTAAGAAATTTAGAAGACATCATGGGAGAAAGAGTTAAAGCTATGATACCCGATATAAGAACGGCTCCGGCCAGCGAGAAAGCAAACTCGGTAAACAGCGCTCCGGTCAGTCCTCCCATAAAACCTATAGGCAGGAAAACGGCTACGAGCGTAATGGACATGGCTATAACCGGTATGCCGAGTTCTCTTGCCCCTATAAGAGCGGCATCTATGGGTTTTCTTCCTTCTTCTATATGCCTGCTTACGTTTTCTACGACGATGATTGCGTCGTCCACGACTAGTCCGATAGCCAGAACCATGGCGAGAAGGGTCAGCAAATTTATCGAATAATGCAGATAATACATAACAAACAGGTCGCCTATTATGGAAAGAGGTATCGCGATTACCGGAATTATAACGCTTCTTGCGGAGCCTAGAAACAAAAATATGACTATAATGACTATTATGAGAGTTTCTACGACTGCTTTTACGACTTCGTTAATGGAACTGCTTATAAATACGGTTCTGTCGAACGCAACCCTGAGTTTTATGTGCGCCGGAAGCTGCTGTTTGAGCGACGGAAGTATTTTCCTGATGTTTTTGACTACGGTCAGGGGATTGGCGGTAGGCGTAGTAAATATACCCATAACCACGGCTTTTTTCCCGTTCATTATATTGCCGGCGTCGTAACTTACCGAACCCATTTCGACGGTGCCGATATCTTTGATTCTTATTAAAGTTCCGCCGTCGTTCGCCACGACTAAATTTTTAAACTGCTTTACGCTGTTAAGAAGGGTATCCGCCGATATATTGACCTGTATATAATTCCCTTTGGTATATCCGTTAGACGATATATAGTTATTATTTGCAAGGGCCTGGGAAACTTCCACGGGCGTAACGTTAAATTCCGCCATTTTTTTAGGATTAAGCCATATCCTCATTCCGAACTGTTTGTTTCCATAAATCATAACCTGCCCTACGCCGTTTATCGCCTGAACTTTAGGCTGAACCGCCCTCGTCAGATAGTCCGTCATCTGCGAACTGCTTAAGGAATTAGACGTAAATGCAAGATACAGATATGCCAGATTCGTCACGCTTGTTTTTGTGATTACCGGAAGCTGTGACTGTTTAGGAAGCTGGTTCAGAACGGAATTTACCTGCGAAAGCACCTCTGCAAGGGCGGCGTTAGGGTCGTAATTAAGCTTCATAAATACCATAATGGTGCTAACGCCTTCGGTGCTAGACGAGGTAATATAATCGATACCCTCCGAAGAAGCGATAGCCCTTTCTAGAGGCATAGTAATGAAACCCTGCACCACGTTTGCGCTGGCCCCGGGATAAGCGGTTTGGACGGTTATCAGCGTATCTTTTACTTTCGGGTATTCTCTTACGGTAAGCTCGGACAAAGACCTTGCGCCCAGAATTAAAATAATAAGGCTTAAGACTATCGCAAGAACCGGTTTTTTTATGAATACATCGGTAAAACTCATTTATTGCTCTCCTTGCCCTTATTTTTAACGCCGTTCGCTTTCCCGGCATTTCCTATGCCGTTTTCGATGATAACCGGCGCGCCGTTCCTGAGTTTAACCTGTCCGGCTGTAACGACTATTGCTCCGGGTTTCAAACCTTTAGATATTACTGCCGTATCGCTTCTCTGCTGTCCTACGGTAACGTAATCGGTATTTGCTATATATTGACCGTTCTTCTTAACTACGACATAGATAAAATCCCCATAAGGATTATATGTTACCGCTGTAGCCGGAACCGTAACGACGTTATGTATTACCGGAAGGAAGACCCTTCCCGTAACGAACATTCCCGGCCTTAAAATCAGAGCGCCGTTATCTATTATAACTCTGACGGTTATATTTCTGGAAACCGTATTTACGTCTATGCCTATAGTTTTTATCCTGCCGGTAAAGGCCTTATGATATGAATCCAGTTCTACCTTAACCTTCTGATTTATTTTTAAACTGTGCAAATCGTTTTGCGGCATAGTAAAATCGATATAAATGGGATTGACGGAATAAAGCGGAATAATACTGGTTCCGGGCTGAATATACTGCCCAAGATTTACGGAACTTGAATTTCTTATTCCTACTATGCCTGAAAAAGGGGCTCTTACGGTCATATCGTTTATAACGACTTCCGTTTGATTTATTAACGCTTCGTTCTGCTTTAAAGTTGAGAGCATTTGAATATAAGACGCTTTGGAAACGGCATTTTTCTCGTAGGCTTTTTTATACTGCAGATAATTAAATTTATTAACGATTAATTGCGATTTATACTGTTTTAGCTGGGCAAGCTGAAGGGAATCGTCAAGGGTTGCCAAGAGCTGATTTTTATGAACAAATTCGCCGGATTTAAAATATATGCCTTTAACCTGTCCTGCCACCTGGGTCGTTACGTTAACCGAATTTATCGCCGTTACGTTCCCTATGGTATGAATATATGGCTGCCAGTCACCTATTTTGGAAACGGCTACGGATACCGAAGCGGGCGGATATTTCATCATTTTCATCATCTGCCCGTTTTTATAGCCTTTATATGCCTTGTATCCGAATATTCCGCCGAATATGACGGCTAAAACAAGAAATGCAATTATAAATCTTTTAATCATAAAATTACCTTTATTTTAAATATTTAGATTTATATTTTATTTTAATCTGCCGGATTAATAAATTTACGTTTAGAGCAAAAAACCGATTGACAATATGACTTTATAGTCAGTATAATTAGAATATAATAAATTCAAAATTCAGTCAATTAAAATTTTAATATTAAATTAATATGAAGATATCGAGAATAAAAATAAAAATAAATAAAATTTTATTTCTGCTTTTTTGCATGGGCTTCGGCTCAGTTTTTATCCTTAGCGGCTGCAGTCTGTTCAGCAGTCCCAAAAAAATTGTTATAAAAATACCAAAACAGTTCAAATATACCCTTAAAACCGGAAATATGGCGGTAAAAAACGACTGGTGGAAAAATTTTAATGATAAAAATCTGGATATTTTAGTCGGCGAGGCGGTTAAAAACAATTTAAATTATCTTATAGCCATAAAAAATATTCAGGTCGCCGAAACTTATGTTTCGCAGAATGAATCTAATTTATTTCCGGTTGTTAATTTCAATTTCAGCGCTGTGAGAAATAAACTTCCGGGCTACGAAACTTCTATATTCTCCGGCGGCGGTTCTTCAGGCGGCCATTCCACCGTAATTTATAATTTGAATCAGGCCGGTTTAAGCGCTTCTTACGAGTTAGACGCATGGAATCAGGTCAATAACGCTATAAAGCAGGCAAAAGCAAACGTCGCCGTTTCTAAAGAAGATGCGGACGTCGTAAAATTGACTCTAATAAGCAATGTCGCTCAGGCTTATTTTCAAATATGGGCTTTAGAAAAATCTGCGGATAATCTGAAAAAACAATATGCCGCCGAAAAAGAAATTTTAAAGCTTTATATGATTCAATATAAAGACGGGCTTATAGATGCGGAACCGGTAGAAGCCGCTAAAACAAATCTTGAAATTTTAAAAACAGAATTGAACGATTCTATAAAACTTCAGGATATTACCAAAAACACGCTGGCTTATTACATAGGAAAATTCCCTGAAAAATTCAAGTTTAAATTCAAAAATAATACTAATAAAAAAAGTATGGATTACTCAAATCTTATACCGCCGAATATTCCTTCGGAAATTTTAACGCAAAGGCCGGACGTTAAAGAAGCCGAATACAACGTCTTATCATACGCTTACGCAAAAAAAGAAAGTCTTGCGAATTTTTTTCCGGTATTAAATCTGACCGGAAACTACGGTTACGCAAGCCCGAGCCTAAACAATTTCGTTACCGATACGAACAGCATATGGAGCTTTGGATTGAATATTTTGGCGCCTATATTTAATTATAAAACAAACATAAGCATATACAAAAGGTCTAAACTGCAGTATCAGCAGGCCGTGTTAAACTATCGAAACGCCGTAATAAACGCTTTCAGCGAAACCGACAGCGCTCTTGCTGATTATAGAAGAGATGCTAAGACTATGAAAAGCTACGAAAATAATTTTAATTATTCCCTGAAACTGTTTCATATTTACGGAGTTCAGTATAAAACAGGCATTGCAAGCCGCATAACATACTTGACGTATAAGATGAATATGCTTAACGCGGAATATAACCTGATAAATCAAAACCTGCTTTTGCAGGAAGACGTCATAAGCGTTTATAACGCATTAGGAATGGGATTAAAAGCCGATTAATATTCGGGCAAGTTTCTTAAGTCTTTTCCTAATTCCATATATAGCAGCAGTTCCATAATTTTTTGGGCATGGTCGGCAAATCTTTCATATTTTCGGGCAATAAAAATATAAGTTATATTGTTTTCAAGCGTGGTTAAATTTTTTATCGACGCGTTTATAATATCCACGACGATTTTATGGGACAGCATATCTATAACGTTTTCGTCTCTTATTATAATATCTTTAAGCCCTATATTTTCTTTTGCGCCGTTCGCATACATTTTCGTCGCCATTTTAAGCATTTCGCCGTCCCTTGCGGCAACGTCTTCCAGATATGAATATACGCATTTAAATTCTTCCGAAGACGCCGTTCCGTCGGTAAGTTTAAGCCCTATCTGGCACACCGAAGCGCATAAATCTCCCATTCTTTCTAGGTCGGTTATTATTTTCATCGTGGTCGTTATAAACATTAAATCGGCAGCTTCGGGTTGATATAAAGCCAGAAGTTTTATACAGCTTTCATTAATACTTACTTCCAGCGAATTAACTTTAAGGTCGTTATTAATGGTTTCTTCGGCAAGTTTTTTATCCCTCTCGAATAAAAATCTTGTTGCGCTGTCGAGTTGGCCGTTGACGATCTCGCTCATTTCTACGACGTTTTTCTTTAACTTCATAAGCTCGCTATCTAATATATTCACCGAAACCCCTCCCTCTCCTTTATATGTTTTTGATATTATTTTTAATATCTGCTCGTTATAAAATTTTCCGTTCTTTTATCTTTAGGCCTCGTAAAAAAAGCCCCCGCTTCGTCGAATTCTATAAGCTCTCCGTCCAGAAAAAAACCGCTGTAATCGGAAATTCTTCCGGATTGTTGAACGTTATGGCTTACGACTATTATAGTGTAATACTTCTTAAACGAATTTATCAAATCCAGTATAATGCTAGTCGAAACAGGGTCGAGATAAGCGGTTGGCTCATCCATTAAGAGTATCGACGGATTGGTAGCAATTGCCCTTGCTATGCAGAGTCTCTGCTGTTGTCCGCCGGAAAGAGAAAGCGCCGATTTATTCAATTTGTCTTTGACTTCATCGTAAAGACCGGAATATTTCAAGCATTTTTCTACACGCTCGACTATAAAATCCTTGTTCTTTATGCCGTGTATTTTTAATCCGAAAGCTATATTATCGAAAATAGATTTTGGGAACGGATTCGGATTTTGAAACACCATGCCTATGTCTCTTCTTAATTCCACCACATCTACCGACTTATCGTATATATTTTTCCCGTTAATCAAAACTTCGCCGGTCAGCTTTGCGCCTTCGGTGTAATCGTTCATCCTGTTAAGCGTCCTTAAAAATGTGGATTTACCGCATCCCGAAGGGCCTAAAAGCGTACATACGGAATTTTTTTTAAAATAAAGATTAACCGATTTTAAGAGATGGTAATTCCCGTAATAAAAATTCAGGTCTTTAACGTCAACGATTATATTATCGGCATTATCTTTCTTTATATTTTCGGGCATAAAATTTTAATTCCTCCTATAAAATAAATCTCTTAGCCAAATAGTTTATCAACCTTAATCCCAAATCCAATGCGAATATAAAGAGCAGTAAAACCACCGATGCCGCTTCCGCTTTGTAATGCAGTATTTTGGACGGTTCATGAATGTATATAAAAATCAGCATCGCCAGATCCCCGACCGCCCCGCCCGGACCGGTAACTCCGGTTGGCATGCCGGTATTATAATAGTTTGTAAATAAGAGCGGGGCCGTCTGTCCGATTATATTCATTACTCCGAGCAATATCCCGATAAATATGCCTCCGAGCGCGGCTTTTAATATGACTGCCCGCGTAGCCTGCCATTTGGTAGCCCCGAGCGCAAGAGCTCCTTCTATGTAGCTTGCGGGAATCTGGTTGACCGCCTGCTCCGTCAGAAGCGTAATAATCGGAGTCATAATGAAACCGAGCGTGAGTCCGCCGGCAAGAGCCGAAAATCCGAAATGAAAACCCGGTCCCGCATTGGTAGAAAAAACGTAAAAACCGACGATACCCCAAACGATAGATGGAATCCCGAGCATGAGTTCATTTAACAGCCTTAGAAAAGCATTTGCCCTTTTTTTGCCGAAAAGCGACAGATACAAGCCTGTTCCTATTCCGATAGGAACGGCAAGAATAGAGGCGATTACTATAAGGTAAACGTCTCCTATGACTGCGTTTAATATCCCGCCTTCGGCGCCTATTGGAAATCCGGTGGGAAGCGTAGAAATAAAATGCCAGTTAAGATATTTATATCCTATGGAAACAGCTTCAAAAATGATGTGAAAAACGGGAAAAGAGCCTATAACAAAAGCCGCCGCGGCAAAAAAAACGGCAATGTTATTGTAAACTTTTTTACGTTTAAGGTATCCCCTGTTTGCCGGAAATACCGGCTCATGCAATTGCTGTTCCATTCTAATTTTATATTTTTATTTAATAAAGTTTCGATTGTAAATTATATTTATTATAATTGCCGTGGTTATTTCTTAAAATCAGCCGCCGCCGAACTGAGACCTGCTGAATCTGCCGCCTATAACCCTGTTTAAAATATTCCGTCCTATTATGTTGACTATAAGGCTTGTTAATAAAAGCACAAGCGCAAGTTCTACTTCGGCGGAAGCGTATATAGGACTTATAACGGCAAAAGTAAAGGTATTCGCCAACAGGGAAGATATAGTATAGCCTACGCTGAACAAAGATTTCGGCACTACCGCCTGATTTCCAATCAGAAGTACCACGGCTATCGTCTCTCCCACCGCCCTTCCGAAACCTAAAATTATCCCTCCGTATATGCCGTTCAAGGCGTAAGGCAGGGAAACGTCTTTAATGACGTCTAATTTTGTGGCGCCCATAGCCAGCGCCCCGTCTTTGGCGAGCTTTGGAACCGAAGCTAAAGAATCTTTGGTAATAGAAGATATAATGGGCAAAATCATAAATGCGACTATAATGCTTGCGGCAAGAATTCCGTAGCCGATATTTTCCTCTACTTTAAGAAAAGGTATGTTTGAAAAATGAGCGTTAAAAAACGGCTCTACCGATTCCCTGAGCCACGGAACGACCGTCAGCACGCCCCATACGCCGAAAACTACGCTCGGTATTCCCGCCAGCATTTCTACTATTACAGTAAAAATACCTCTTAAAAAAACAGGGCAGTATTCCTGTAAAAATATCCCTATACCGAAACTGAAGGGTATCGCAAACAATAATGCGAGAAAAGTAACGATAAAAGTTCCAGCGATAAAAGTTAAAGCGCCGAAGACCTCTTTGGGAGGATTCCATTCTTTTGTCCATAAAAAAGAAATGCCGTATCTGATAATGGATGGGTAACTGTAATACAGTACGATTATAACTGAGACCGAAAAAATCAGAATTATAGAAAGAACGAAAACGGAAAGAATAAATTTAAAAAGGTCGTCTTTGTATTTTAAAGTGAACATTAATTTGTTTAAATGGGGACAAATTTAATTTAAAAATTTTTTTAATTATAGCACATTCTTTTTAATTTTTCTAAAAAAAATAATGCGGCGGATTTATCCCGCCATTGCGCAAAGCGAAGCAATCTAAAGAACGGATTGCTTCGCTTTGCGCAATGACTATACTATATACTAATCTGCCTTTTTAAATGGCTTGCTTATTTTACCTGCGCCAGAAGTTTTTTAACGTTCGGCATAACGGATTTAGGAAGCGGTGCAAAACCGGTTTTAACGGTATATTTAGCCGCCTGTCCCGGACCAAGCGCCCAGTTTACCAAATCCTTAATCGATTTTGTAGTTGCTGGATTCGGCTGGGTTTTCTTTATCATCCAGAATTCAAAGTTTGAATCGGGGTAAGCATTTTTGGCCGAAACGTTCCATACTATAGATTTATCGAAATCAGCCGGAAAATCCCCCTGTTTTAAAGCGGAGTTTGCGGCGGCGGCAATAGTTTTAACCGAACCCACGACGTAATTACCGGCTTTGTTAAGGAGCGCGGCGCTTGCAAGATGATATTCCATGACCCAGCCGAGTCCCACGTAGCCTATGCCTCCGGACGTACTTTTAACGGCGGCCACGACCGCATCGCTTCCAAGATATCCGCTTCCGACAGGCCAATCTGGAGAAAGGCTTCTTCCGACTTTACTTGCCCATGCTTTGGAAGTGTCGGTTAAAAGGCTCGTGAAATCAAAAGTCGTTCCGCTTGCGTCCGCCCTGTGAACGACGAAAATATGGAGATTAGGGAACTTGTACTGCGGGTTTAATTTTTTAAATATTGGATTGTCCCAGTTGTTAATTTTGCCCATATAAATTTCCGCAACCAATTTCGGCGTCATTTTGAGATTTACGTTGTTAGGTATGCCGGGGATATTGTAAATAACCTGGGCGTCGTCGAGAGCGACCGGAACGTTTACTAAATTAGGATACCTCTTTTTAAAGCTTTTTGTAAGATAGGCATCGGATGCCCCTATTGTAATATTGCCGTCCGCGGCGTTTGAAATGCCGAAACCCGAACCGGTTCCCGCAACCGAGACCGTAACGCCCGGATTAAGCTTGTGGTACTTAACCGCCCACACCGAATTTAAGGGATAAAGCATAGTGGAACCGGAAATAGTGAGCGTTCCCGCGGGAACCTTAGAGCTTGTCGCCGGCGCTTTAGACTTGGCGCAGCCCGCTGCAAAAATGGACAGGGCAAAAACGGCAGAAGCGACCGTTAATCCTCCAAGCATTTTTTTCATACTGCTTTTGTTCATAAAATCTCCTCCGTAAATTAAATTAAAATTAAATTTACAATCTGAATTTGTCTAATTTTTACGCTTTAATTATATTAACAGATTATTGTTACAATTTTATTACATTTATGTTAAATTTTTGTAACAAATCCTAGTCTATGTTATAATAATTTCGGAAAAAATTAATAATTATCGTAATTTTTTATTTTTAAGGAGGGCATATCTATATGAAAGCGCTTAACATTTATAATCCCGTAAAAATCCATTTCGGCGCCGGCTTAATCGGCGAAACCGGAAAAATAGCCAAAAAATATTCGGATACGGCTTTAATAGTTACCGGAAAAAACTCTATGCAAAAAACGGGAACATTAGATAAGCTCGTAAAAATATTAAAAGACGCAGGGGTTGCCCCGATAATATTCGACGGGATTACGCCTAATCCCACAACTTATGAAATAGATTCGGCGGCGGGCATCGCGAGGGGAAAAGGCATCGGGCTTATAATAGGCTTGGGCGGAGGAAGTCCGCTTGATTCCGCAAAAGCCGTCGCGGTTGCGGCAAAGGGAAATATTCCGGTATGGGACTACCTGAAAACTACGGCAAAGGAAGCGCTTCCAGTTATAACTATAGTTTCGACCTCCGGAACCGGCAGCGAAGTTAACAGATATTCAGTCATGACAAATACCGAAACCGGGGAAAAACCTGGGTTCGGCTATGAATGTATGTACCCGAAAGAGGCCGTAATCGACCCCGAAATTATGCTGTCTATGCCCGCTAACGTAACCGCGGCGACCGGGTTCGACGTATTTGTTCATATTTTCGAAGCTTTTACCGGAAAAGCAAAAAATGCGTTTTCTTCGGCTTACTGTATGCAGGCGTTTTATCTTCTAAAAGATAATTTAATCAAGGCATATAACGAGCCCGATAATATCGAACCAAGGGGAAATATGGCGCTCGCTTCCGCTCTTGCCGGGCTTGCGATTGATATTTCAGGCGTCGGCATAATGCACGCTATGGAACATCCGGTATCAGGAAATTATTCTAACGTGGCACACGGCGCTGGACTTGCGGCTCTTGCGTTAGAATCGATGAAATACAATTTAAACGCATGCAAAAAAGACTTTATGCTTATAGCGCATCATTTCGGCATTAAAAGGGCCGGCAAAAGCGACGACGAATACGCCGGGTCTTTAATAGAAAAAACAAAAGAAATGCTTTCGGCTTTAAATCTGAATATCCGTTTAAAAGACCTCGGCGTAGAAAAAGACAAACTTAGGAAAATCGCAAAAGAGGCTTTCGATACAATGGGCTTTGCTATTCAGAACAATCCTGCCGAAGCCGGCGAAAATGAAGTTTTAAAACTTTTGGAAAACAGCTACTGATTTATTACATTTATTTATCGATATTTTTATTGCGGCGCCTTTTTTATGCTTATAACCATGCTGTCCGTCAGCTATTTTTTTAATAAATTTTTATTAGTAGAACTGCTTATTTACTGCCGTTTTGAGTGGTGCGCCCAGAGGGATTCGAACCCCCGGCCTGCAGATTCGTAGTCTGACGCTCTATCCAGCTGAGCTATGGGCGCTTTTAGATTTGCGGTATAGCAAAAATAGGAACTAAGGGGCTTGCCGTTAGCGTAATTCTTATTATTACTATGCTTTAATAATTGATTTTATATTATTAATTATATATAATAGTTTGACATAACGCAAATTAAATAATCATTTTTAGCCGTTTTACATAATCCGCTTTTTACCCGCCCCCGTAGCTCAGTAGGATAGAGCAGAGGTTTCCTAAACCTTTGGTCATCGGTTCGATTCCGGTCGGGGGCACCAGTTAAAAACCCAATAAATAAGCCTTTTCAGACTACCTTAAGAAATTTTATATTGATTATAATTTGCATAAATTTTATAATTTTTATATGATTTTTGTCCCAAGGATTTTATAGGTCAGGAGAACTAAAATGTCTGGAAGTATAAGGCTTAGAGGTAAATTTTACCATTACGACTTAATGATAGACGGCAAACGTTATAAAGGCTCGACGAGAACGGGCGTTCGACAGGAAAAGCTCTGAAGATTTAAAAAGAGATGAATACGAAAGAGCGTTAAAGATTATAAGGGAGTATGAGAAGAACGGCGGAAAATCAAACGACGCAGATGACATATAAACGCATGCCGTTTATGGGTATAGCCACCTGGTTCCGGAGACACGTCAACCACCCCGCCCCACCGGACTGGGACTTCCATACGGAGAGTTAAAAAAACCGTTGACGATGTTTGGAATAAGAGCGATAAAAAAGGTTTTATACCTAAACGAAAAATCAAAGCCCTTAAAACGCAAATATGAAAGGAATTTTTATAAGTTATTAAGGAAAAATATATCGGAATTTTTAATTCTATTAAAAGCTATTTCAGAAGCTTTTTTAACTACATCGGCAAAAGAGTAAGGGCAATTATCTGGAATTAAATCTAATACGCTTTCGTCTTTTATGTCTTTAGATAATATATCTACGGCGTCTGTCCATGCATCTTCAAAAGCTAAACCAATTTTAGATTTTAAACCGGGATTACTTTTAATAGTTTTTATAATCTGTTTTACAGAATTGTAAATCGTTAAATTCCAGCTCTTAGTTCTTAAATCAGGCTGATTATCCCATTTATATATATGAGAAAGAAGATTTGCAAGATAGCTTTCTAACTTATAATATTCCGATTTTCCCAAGTCTTTTACCTCTTCCGCTAAGTTAATATAATCTATTTCGTCTAATTTGCCTTCTTTAAGGAGTTCCGCGTTGGTCATAGCCCAAGTGTAATAATCGGTATTGTATAGACCGGAAAGATTATTTACGGCAGACTTTTCTTTTACGTTTAACATAATTTTAATACCTTTTAAAAATTAACAACTCTATATAATAAAATATAGCACTATACTGAAAGATAATCAAGTTAATCCGCGTAAATTGTTAATAACTTTTAATTTGTCTATTCCTTAACTTAAAAATAATAAAATAGCGGATAACACCATTAACGCTAATTAAAGGAGGTTATCCGCTATGATAATTATACCATATTCCAACACAGATGGATGATACCAGAGATTTTTAGCCGAAATATTTATGTCTCCCCGTATCGTATCCGGCTCTATCGAAGCCATACTTGCCTGCGTTTCCGCCGGAATGGGCGTAACCATGCTGCCGCGGTCAGTCGTAAAAGAAAAGGGGGATAAAAACTTAAAAATAATACCGCTTTCGGACGACAGAGGTAAAATGACGACGGTATTTATAATTAGACTACGGTCTTTCTTTACCGCTGATTTCATTTATCTTTATTTTAATAATAGCCGTTCTTCTATTTAGTTTGGATTTATAATTTTCGACCATTTCTTCCGTTAATCCAATATATCCGCCTTCGGGAACACATTTTTTAAGAATAGCTTCCAGCGCATTTCTTTTTTCGCTTATATCATCAACGATAGCGGCTTCGCCCGTTATCATAACGCTTTTAAAAGACTGGCCTATTTTGCACGGAATTTTATTTGGAATAATGCCCCTGTCTATAAAAACCAAAAAACTGACGATTGGATTTTGTTTTAAAATGTCTATCTTGGTCCCGGATTCCGCGGAATGTAAATAGATATGCTTTTCATGATATACAAAGTTAACCGGAACGGTATACGGCGACGTTCCGTTAAACAGTCCAAGCACTCCTATTTTAGAACCGTTAAGGATTTCTTCAATTGTTTTATAGTCGTTAATAATCATGTTTATAGTTTATAAAAAAACAAATTTAAGATAAGGATATTTTTTACGGTTTAGGCTCTATTACCGTTATCTCTTTTACTTCGTCCGTAGCTCCGGTGCATATTACGAGAGCCGTAGTTTCGATATTGACCAAAGCGGCATGAGGATGACCTTCGGGATTTAATACGTAATCTCCGGGGAAAAATCTCCGCTCTCCGTTCCTATAACAATGTCCGCCTTCAAGTATATAAACGTGTTCGTCGGAACGGGCAACCGCTACCGTTCTTATCATCTTGCCTTTGGGAGGAACGAATTTAATTAAATATGCTACCCCTTTTCCGTTTTCAAGCCTGTTGGTTAACTGCTTAACGAATACTATTTCTTTGCCTTCATGCAATACGCTTTCGCCGTAAATAGAGCTTGCGGGTATCCAGTCTATTTCCGGCGTCCTGATAAATATAGCGTCTGTTTCCAATTTTAGTCCTCCAAAATTATTTATTTAATTCAACCGGCTGTATGAGCAATTATAGCATGACATAAATCAACAAGCAAACCTGCAACTTTGCCCGCTTATCTCGTTTATCATTTTTAATATAATGAATTTATCTAAATCCTCAATTCTAAACCTGTATTCAGAATACATTTTTACAAATCCTATTTTCCGTTCATATACAAGCCGCTGCATTGTTCTGTAGCAAACTCCGAGATATCTTCCGGCTTGCCGCATTGTTAAAAGCCCGTTAATTTGTTTTTCGGTAAATTCTTTTTCTTTCATAATAAAAATATTTTATGATATCTTTTTTAAAAAATAGGAGGACATTCGATACCTTTTTATTTTTTTAAAAAAAATTTGATATAATTGTTTATGTTTATGCAGTTTTAATGGAGAGTATGTATATGTTGGCTATTGAAGACGATATAATTGTTTGTTATAAGGCAGGATTAAAGAAAACAAATATAATCAAGCATTATGGAATATCTAAAATGAGGCTTAATAGAATTTTGGACGGCATTGAAGCTCCAAAAAAACCCGC
>JAKAKF010000171.1 GCA_021813595.1 bacterium | reverse complement strand
GGAGGTTCCGGCATGAGCGGTATAGCCGAAGTTCTCATTAATTTGGGTTATTCGGTTACGGGTTCCGATATAGAATATAGTCAGACTATAGAAAAAATTGAATCTATCGGCGGCAGGGTTTTCATAGGACACAGTTCCGAAAATATTAATGAGGCTGAGATAGTAGTCTATTCTACGGCTATTCAGGAAAATAATCCGGAGTTAACCGAGGCTCGAAGCAAAAAGCTGACGGTGCTCAGACGCGCGGAAATGCTTTCGGAATTGCTTTCCTTAAAAAAAGGCATTGCTATCGCCGGTTCTCACGGCAAAACGACCACTACGTCCATGATATCGTCTATACTTGGGGAAGCCGGGGTTGATCCTACTTTTGTGGTGGGCGGAAAAGTTTTCGGTTTAGGCATGCATTCAAAGGTAGGCAAGGGGGATTATATGGTAGTAGAGGCAGATGAAAGCGACGGTTCTTTTTTGAAGCTTAAGCCCGATTATTGCGTCGTTACGAATATCGATCATGAGCATATGTGTTATTACGGAAACATAGAAAATTTAAAAAAATCGTTTATAGATTTCATAAATAACATATCTTTTCTAGGTTTTGCGGTTTTATGTGCGGATAATCCCATATTAAGCTCTCTATTTCCGGAAATCAACAAAAAATATTTTACCTACGGCATAGAACAAAAGGCGGATTATTATGCCTTAAACATATCGTTGGAAAAAAATTCGTCTTCATTCGATGCATATTCCGGTGAAAAATTAATAGGAAAATTCAATTTATCGGTTCCGGGAATACACAATGTTCTAAATGCTCTTTCCGCTATCGTTACAGCTAAAGAGTTAGGTATTAAAACTGAATTTATTCAAAAAGCTCTTAAAGATTTTCATGGCGTGGAAAGAAGATTTCAGATTAAAAAATCTAACGACAGGCTCATAGTAGTTGACGATTACGCTCATCATCCGGTAGAAATAGCGGCTACGCTTAAGGCCGCCAAAAACTGGAACAGGCAGATAGTCGCCGTTTTCCAGCCTCACAGATATTCAAGAATGAAAGATTTAATGGACGATTTCGTAAGCTCCCTTAGGCTTGCCGATTTTGTTATAATAACGGATGTATATTCCGCAGGAGAAATCGAAATAGAAGGCGTGTCGTCTATGGCATTATCGGAGAAGATGAGGCGTGAAGGCTATAAGAATGTTTTTTATGTTCCTAACAGGAAGGATATAAAATCTAATTTAAAAAATATGCTGAGAGGCGGGGAAATGGTAATATTTCTTGGGGCAGGAGATATAACCAAGAGCTGTGACGATTTTGTCCACAGCAGAACCAGAACCGGCAATAGAAAAACATCTGAAGCATACGGCAAGGGATTATTAGCCGCCCAAAATTAATTCTTAGAATTATGAATAAAAAAAAGCGCATAAATTTATTAAGCGGATTAAAAGAGTTTGAGATAGAGTTTCTGGAAAATGAAGAAATGTCGGCATATTCTTCTATTAAAATAGGAGGGTTGACGGATTTGATTATATTTCCTAAAAACGAAACGGAGTTGATTTCCGTTATAAATCTGCTTAAAGCCAATTTATGCGGCTATTATATTATAGGCAGAGGGACAAATACTCTTTTCAAAGCTGCTAGGATATACCTCCCCGTTATTTCGTTTAAAAAATTCGACTCGAGTCTGTCGGAAAACAAGAAAAACGGGTCGGAAATCGTTTTAGAGGCCGGCGCCGGAATACCCCTGTCGAAGATTTTAAACTATGCAATAAAAAACAACATGGGCGGATGCGAATTTTTTTACGGGATACCCGGCACTGCCGGCGGGGCGGTAAGAATGAACGCAGGTTCGAAAGAAAGCGTAATAGGAAATATTATCTATGCCGTGGAAATTATAACGGATAAAGGGGTAAAATATATTATCGGGAATAACGATTTGAAATTTTCATACCGCAGTTTAGAAATAGGCGGCATTAAATGCGATTACTTCATTACCAAAGTGTACCTGAAACTTTATGGTTCATCCGCGTCAAAGATAAAGGAGAATATCGAGATTTTCAAAAAAAGAAAATTGTCGCAGCCGCTCGGTGAATTTTCTTTAGGATGTATTTTCAAAAATCCGTCAGGCGTTTCTGCCGGAAAGGTCATAGAAGAAATAGGATTTAAGGGTTTTTCCATCGGCGGCGTTTCAGTTTCGGAAAAACACGCTAACTTTATAGTCAATAAAGGCGGCGCAAAGCCGGACGATATCGTGTCTTTAATAAAAAATATTCAGGAAAAGGCGTTATCGCATAGGGGAATTAAACTAAATACGGAAATAAAGATAATTTAAAATAATTAATTACTAATTTATATGCGGGAAAGTATTAAAAATTTAAGAATCGGCGTTTTAGCGGGGGGCAGGTCTGCGGAGAGGGAGATTTCCATTAAAACTGGAAATGCCGTAGCAGGTTCGCTCAAAGAAAGCGGCTATAACGTGATAACCTTCGACTTAGACGAAAATTTCTCCGAAAATTTAAAAAATATAGACGTTTGTTTTATTGCACTTCACGGAACTTACGGAGAAGACGGAAGGGTGCAGGGCGCGCTCGATATATTCGGCATTCCGTACACGGGTTCCGGAGTCTTGGCAAGCGCGCTTGCTATGGATAAAATAAAATCTAAAGCGTTGTTTAATTTTTACGGATTAAAAACGCCTCCGGGAATCGCTATTAAAATAGGGGAAAAAGGAGACATCCTGAGAAAAAAACTTAATTATATAGAGCCGCCCTATTTTATTAAGCCTAACGCTTCCGGTTCCAGCATAGGATGCGGTATCGTAAATAGGGAGGAAGAACTTGAGGGCGCATTAAACAATGCTTTTAAATATGACGATGAAGTATTGATAGAAAAATATAT
>JAKAKF010000252.1 GCA_021813595.1 bacterium | reverse complement strand
CTATTATCGGTTTGCCGCTGGTTTTAATATATGCAATTTACGCATATAAAAAGTTTGGCTTAAAGGTAAAAATGGACGACAGCAGTTATTGATTTTTTATTTATAAATTTTAACCTTTACCAAAAAAGCCCTATAATAAAATTAACCCCCCTTAATTTTTTATAGGGCATTTTTTTACCTTATATTATATAATAATAAAGATAATTCATATCTTATTTAGAGGTGTTTACATGAATATTTCAAGAGCCAGCGATTATGCTATCAGAGGATTGGTTTACATGGCAAAACAACCTGCTGGAACAGTGTGTTACGTAAAAGATATTGCAAAAAACACAAATTCGCCTGCTTCTTTTATGTCGAAAATATTTCAAACATTGGCAAAAAGCGGTATCATCGACTCTTTTATAGGAACTAAAGGAGGTTTTACATTTAACGCCCGACCCGAAGATATCACTATAAAAAAGGTCGTAGAAATTATTGACGGACCAATCGTTTTGAACCGATGCGTAGTTAATAAATCTTCCTGCCAGAACGCAGGCAATTGCGACGTGCATTTTATGTGGGCAGATATTCAAAAAATGCTGACGAAAGCCCTAAGCTCTTATTCCATCGCCGATTTTGCAACCGATAAAAAAGGGAATATGTTACCGGAAGCTGTGCAATAAAAAAGGCGCTTAGATTTTTTTAAAAAGAATATTGTTTTCCATGTGAACGTGAATCATTATATCGTCCGAAATATTCTTCAGCAGTTCGTATGCATGCTTATAAGAAGCGCAGGCGTCTTTAGGAACCGAATAGCCGGAGCTTAAAAAAAGCATCTCTTTCAGAATATGCCCTACGTATTCATGATAATACAGCGCATCTTCTATTTCTTGCTTTATGTTTTCGGTTTTTCCGGCTTTTATATCGGTCAAGAGCCCTTTTTCCTCTTTGTCTAAATGAAGGAACATAGCCTGCGACATTTTATTAAAAAGCCCCCTTATTTTAAGAAGTTCCGGGTGTCCCTTTCCGTGGACGTTTGCAATTTTTTCGACATAATCTTCGGCTTCCGGAATATGCACCCGTAAAAATGTATGGTGTATATTAACTATATAGTCTATTAAAAAATTAACGTCCCAGTCTTTAGCTTTTTTACTTAACGAATAATTATCGTCGTTTTCCGCAACTGAATAGTTTTTTAATTCATCGACTATAAGGATGCGGTCTATACCGGATTCTTCGCATACATCTTGTAATGTTTTTGAACCGCCGCAACAAAAATCCACGCCGTATTTTTTAAATACCCCGATTTTTTCCGGATTTTCCGAAGCAATTTCGCCTACGCTCTTTAGCAGTAAAACATCCTCGCCGGTTTTCATTTTTATCTCTCCTTAGATTTTAGATTTCCGATATCTATTTCCATCTTTGTGATTTTATTATCTCTAATTTGGAATGTTTAATATATGATTTTTGTCACATTAATAAAATAAATAATTTTAAAAAATAAAAAATGCGACAAAGTCGGAACGATTACTCTTTTTCGCCGCTTTATTTTATTTTTATCGTTCAGCCGGCACACCCCCGGACGATAATAGAATAAATAAAGCGGCGTTTTTTATTTTATTGAAATTCGTTTTATGCAGATTCTCCCTAATGCATTTTTATATTTAAAATTAAATCGTAAAATAGCTCCTTCAATAATATTGTTACGAAAATTTAACATAATTGTAATAATCTTGTAACATTTGTTTGTTAGAATAAGTATGGAAACGGAAAAATATATTAATTAAGCAACTTAAATTGAAAGAGAGGAGGAAGTCATGTACGAAATTAACGAGACACAAAAGACTATGCGCTTGAACATGTTGCCGACATTTATATTTGCAACGGCCGCAGTCCTTGCATTAGTCTTTGCGTTCAGCGGGGCAGGGAAGGCTTACGCATCGGGAGCAGCCATTTACGAAAACCCCAATACCGGCGAGATATTTTTAAAGCCGGGACCGGGCAGGGTAAAAGTTGGACAGAGCGTCATAGATGAGTTGTTGAAGCCGAATGCGGCAAAGACGACCGAGCAGATTAAAAATTTAAAAACTACGGAAAAGAAACTTGAGGTTTCGCTTAAAACCGTCAAGAGTCAAACGCTTCCTGCGTGGACTAAACATGTTTCATTAGGCGCATTGATTTATATGGGCTACGGTTATTATACCCAGACGGGATTAACAGAAGGTTCTCTTCAACTGCAAGAAAATCCGCCTGCAAGCGGCAATAACGGCTATAACGCATTTAACGTGAACAGGGCGTATTTAATATTTCTGTATCATCAGGATAACTGGTTTTTAAAAGTTACGCCAAATATTAATAAATCGGATAATACCGGAACGAGTGCTGGATCTACAGGCGGCAACGAGTATTTCAGGCTAAAATACGCATTTTTGCAGTTCAACCATGTGTACGATGCAAACGGTTGGACGGTTAACCTTAAAGCAGGTCAGTTTCCGACCCCTATGGTCGCATGGGAAGACGGCTTATTAGGTTATCACGTAGCGGAAAGAACCCCGTGGGGTTTCTTAAACGTAACCTCTACACAGGCTGGACTCGGCGTTTCCGGCAAATATAGGTCTAACGGAAGGGTTTACCTTGCATATAATGCCGGTTTCTTTGATAATGCCGCATTTCATGCCAACGAAACGGTGGACCAGAAATCTCCTCAGGCAAGATTAAATATTTATCCATTAGGAGCGGATTCCGGTTTAAACGGGCTCAGCATCAGCGGATATTATGCCTGGGCTGAAGACAATTCAAGTTTTGGAGATGCCGCTATAGGTCCAAATACCAACAGTCCAGAAACAAGAGTTTCGGCGGTACTAGATTATAAAACGCCCAACGCAAATATCGCACTGCAATACGATTATGCT
>JAKAKF010000084.1 GCA_021813595.1 bacterium | reverse complement strand
CGGCACTTCAAAGCTACTGGCTGATATACCATATTATGACGCTGTTCGTGTCTTACGGGGCTTTCGGGGCTTCGTTCGGACTGGGAATACTTTATCTGGTTAAGAGCCGCAAAGAAAATAGAACGGGCGGCGATAATAAAAAACGGGGAGGATTTGTAAGCCTTTTGCCGCCGTCGAATATAATAGAAGAAGCGATTTATAAAGTAATAGTATTCGGACTTGTTTTTTTAACCGCGGGAATAGTCATCGGCGCGGCATGGGCCGACAGCGCATGGGGCGGCTACTGGAGCTGGGACCCCAAGGAAACATGGTCGCTTATTACTTGGCTTACTTATGTTTTATTTATTCACGCAAGATTTACAAAAGGCTGGGGCGGGAAAAAAATGGCGTGGATTGCCGTTATAGGATTTGCCGTCGTCATATTCTGCTATCTAGGCGTCGATTTAATAATTCCGGGACTGCATTCATATGCGACGCCGGGTTCCACTCCTATTTTATAATATAAATTCCGGAAAAATAAATTGCCAATTATTTATTAGAGGTTATAACTTATTATGAATAATACCGACGAAAAAAAATTAGAAGCAGGCGTTCTGCCTTTCAGGCCATATATTTACGACGTCCGGTCTGCCGGAGACATTAAAAACTTAACCGCTCCGCCGTATGACGTGATAAGCAAAGAACTTCAGGACGACCTTTACGGAAGGTCGGAATACAATATCGTCCGGCTTGAGTTCGGAAAGGAAGAAGGCGACGGCGGCGCTGAAAATAAATATAAGAGGGCGGCCAGATTATTTAATGAATGGATATCCAAAGGCATTTTAAAAAGGGTAGATAAGGACTCTATTTATATTTACGTTCAAAAATTTACCGCCGATAACGTTTCTTACGAAAGAATAGGATTTTTATCCCTTTTCCGCCTGCCGGAAACAAAAGAGAACGGGTCTATTTACGGCCACGAAGCCACGCTTTCGAAACCTAAGGAAGACAGGTTCAAGCTTATGGAAGCCGCTAACGCCAACTTCAGCCCTATCTTTTCCGTGTTCGAGGATAAAAATTCCGGCGTTTTAAATATTTTAAAAAAATCCATGGAAGACGGAGCGGCAGAAAAACTTTTCGATTTTACCGACGATAACGGCATAATAAACGTTCTTTACAGGCTCGGCGGCGAAGCCGTTATAGCGCATATTCAAAGCGAGATGGCGCATAAGCCGGTTTATATAGCCGACGGACACCACAGGTTCGAAACCTGCATTAATTACAGGGATTACGTAAAAAAAGAAGGATTGGACAAAAAAGGAATCAATGCGGATTTCTGCCTTATGTATTTTGCGCCTTCGAATCAGGACGGACTCGTTATTCTGCCGACGCACAGAGGCATAAAAGGAAAAAATATAAATATCGAAAACCTGCTTGAAAGCATAAAAGATAATTTCGACTATAAAGAAACTAATTTCGACGATTTGCTTAATGAAAACAAAAAATCCGGCAAAAACTCCGTTTCATTCGGGTTTGCCCACAAATCCGGAAGGGCTTTCATTTTATCGTTTAGGAAAGGCGGCGGAAACAAAGAGAATGCCAGCCCGTTGGAGGGATTAGACGTTTCGGTTCTGCAGGAACATATATTGAAAAAAGCTCTCGGCATAACGCAGGAAGAAATAGATGCGCAGAAATATCTCGTATATGAAAAGGACCAGCAAAAAGCTTTAGAAAAAGTAAAGCGCGGGGATTTGGAAGCGGTTTTCTTTATGAATCCCACAAAAATAGAAGACGTCATAAAAATCGCTTCGCTCAATCTGAGGATGCCGCAAAAATCTACATATTTTTATCCGAAAATAATCAGCGGACTGGTTATTAACCCGCTGAGCGTTAAATAAATTCGGGTTTATATGCGTTTCTAATTGCCGTAATTACCGTCGGGAGACATCGAGGGCATAACCGCTTCCTGCAAAATTGAATTATTTTCGTAAATATACTGCATTATATAAATAACTTTCCCCACGTTTCTTCCGTATTGCAATTTTTCATACACGTTCGGAATATATTTGATTGTTTTAAACAGTATCGGATAACCGTAAAGGTTTTTCTTAATTAACGAACTCAGAGGTATTACCGCAGAATCGTTAGAAACCGCAAATTCCAGCCAGCATACTCCGCCGGCGTTGAATACGGCTTCGTACTTGACGTTATTTTTAGTATATTCGTATGCCTTTACCCCCGAGTTTTTATAATTATACTGCGAAAGGTCGGGCTGAATAATATATAATTTATTCAGATGAATCCTTTTCATACGATATATTGCCTTCATTTTTTTTAAAGTGCCGCCTACCTGGGCATAGGCTTTATCGCAGTTAAAAGAATTAAATGCAATGGAAATACCTGCGATAATAAGCATAAAAAATAAAATTTTAATTTTCATTTTCATGTCTCCTTATTTCATTTGTTATATTATTTTAAACTTTCCAACCAGCCTGATATCTGCGCAACTTCTTCGGAAGGCATATTAGGATTAGGCGGCATAGACGAACTCGGATGCGTAATCTGGTTTTCTATCTGGGAATAACTTAGCCGCGAACCTATATGCGAAAGATTATAACCGCCCCGTTTTCCTTTTCCGTATATAGTATGGCAGTAAAAACATCCCGACATGCTGAAATCTTCATAACCTGAACCGCTGAATACCCGATGAGACGGCTGAGGTACCGCGAATCTCCTTATCGGCGCCGGAGCATATGCCGCCGTACGGGGCTGCGCAGGAGCAGGCGGCGCGGGGACAGATGCCGCCGCACGTGGAGGCGCAGGTGCAGATGCTATCTTCCGGCGCGGCGCGGAAACAGATGCCGCCGTACCGGGCGGCTCATGGGTTTCAATGTTTTTAGACGCAATATCAATACC
>JAKAKF010000268.1 GCA_021813595.1 bacterium | reverse complement strand
GACGACGATAAAAGCACTGAATCGATAAACGACGATGACGTAAAAGATGAAGTTTTAAAATTCATAATTGGGCTAAAGTGGAACATCGGCTTAGGTAAATATAAAATGGTAGAAAAGCAGAAAGTAGATTTTTAAAACGAGAAGCACCGCAGGTTTACATAGCGAAGCTATGGGTATTGAGCAGAGCATTAAAATATTCTTTTTTAAAATCTAAAAAGTGATATAATTTAAATAAAAACGAGGTGAAAAAAATGTTTGACGAACTTAAAAAATCAATAAAGGAAATTTCAGAAAAAATGAAAAATGTCGATAAAAAAACCGCTATCGACGAATACTTAGAATTAATGAAAAAAAAGGCGGAATTGGAAAAGAAACTTAATGAACTAAAAATCAAAAGTATCGAAGCAGAAAAAAACAAAAAAGAACGGAATAAAAATAATCACATTAAATTTTTAGCGGGCGGGATTATCGCAAAATATTATCCTGAAATCTTAGAATTATCAGACGATGAAAAAATCAAAAACGCAGTAGAAAAAATACTAAAACACGAAAATAAGAATAGCGATTATTTTGAAATGAACAAAGACAAATTTGAAATATTCACAAGAGACGGCGAGGAATGTTATAGAATTAAAAAGCAGAAATAAAAGTATCTGCTCAATACCCAAAGGCTTCGCCTTTGATATTGAGAAAACCGCAAATTGCGGTTTTAACCTGCGGTGCTTTAATCTGGTTGGAAAGAAAAAATTAAGAGGTAAATTGTCGTGGACGAGTATATCGGCATTAGTAAATATTCAAGAAGACCGAAAAGAGAAAATGAAAAAACATTGAAAACGAACGGTAAAGCGAGAGCTAATTTTTCATCGCATAAGGGAAGTTTTAAAAATGAAATGTCGCACACGCTATTCACTAACGCGCAAAATATATCAGGCATAGAGAACAAAGGCAGGAGCTGCAAGTTTATCGATTATATTAGCGATAAAGACAAGGCTTTAGCGATATATGGCGATAAAGACGGAGCTAAAGAACATTATCGGAAAATTGAAAATGAAATATTACCGAAGCGGGCAAATTCAGTTATTCAACGCAGGTTAACGGTGCAGCTCCCGAGAGAATTTCTTTCCAACGCAGACAAGAACCTTGAAAATATATCGAAAATGCTTGACGAGAAATACTTCTCACGTTCGGGAGCTTTCGTAATCGCTTTGCACGACGGCGGAGCGGATTTTAGAAATCCACATCTTCATATCGTTTTTAGCGGCAGGGACGCTAATTTAAAGAATATTAGGGAGTATCACGATAAAAACTTTCTGAATTCAGTGAAAAAAGATATAGCGCAATTTATTAGTCAAGAAATCGGCGTAAAATGCGAGGTATCGAAGGAAAGGAAGAATAATAGGCATTATCCACGTTGGGTTAGCGAGGCTTTTAAAAAATATAAAAATCAGCCGGACCAACTTAAAAAATATTGCGATAAATATGAAATATTGGCTAATTATGTGAATGATATAAATTATCGGAATAATATGAAAGAGCTAAAGAACGAGGAAAAAGAGTTTAACCGTGAATATACCGCTTTTGCTAAAAAAAATAAAAAAGTTTTTGATAAAATTCACGGCAAGGAAGAGCAAGAGATTAAGCAAAAAGTAGAAAAAATAAAAAAAGAGGTGATGAATATGGATTTAGAACCTTTAAGAAACATTGACGTCGTTGAGTTAGCGGAGCGAATGGGCTTCGTGCAGGATAAAGCGGATAAAAAAGCATACCGCAGAGGCGATATGAAGATATCTATCGACGACAAGACGGGGCGGTTTAATTCATTTACTAATCCAGACGTGCACGGACGGGGAAGCATTGATTTTATAATGAGAACCGAGCAAAAAGATTTTAAGTCGGCGGTTGAGTTCCTCACGAATGAATATAGCATAGCACAGCCTGAAAGACTTAGAAAATCTTCTTTCCAACAGGAAAAAGAACCAGAAAAAAAGCAAGAAGAACCTAAAATCATTGAAATGCCGAAAATATCCAAATATGACCAGCGCACGCTTGATTATCTGATATGGGAAAGAAAAATAAGTATGCAAACTGTGAAGGAGCTGCAAAGAGCGGGTAAGATTTATCAGGACGAGAAAAGTAATGTTGTTTTTGTCTGTCGAGATATATCGGGGCAAATAACTGGCGCAGAAATTAAGGGAACAAGGGCGCAGTTTAAAGGTATGGCAAAAGGTAGTAATCGTGATAAAGGCGCATTTTATATATATCAGGCAGAACCGAAGACGTTAATTTTAACGGAGTCGGCGATCGACGCAATTTCGTATAAGGAGCTTAAAAATCCGACGAACAGCATAATCGCAAGCACTGCGGGCGTAATGCCGCACGGCACAAGTTTTATCGATGAAGTCATAAAAAGGTATGGCATATCTAACGTAAAAATCGCATACGATAACGACCAGCCCGGACAAGAAAATGCAAATAAGTTAAAAGTCGAGTTGGAAAAAAAATATCCTGACCTTAACGTAGAAATCGTGAAAAGCAGGGGAAAGGACTGGAACGAGGATTTAACTGCTCAGGAGCTCCAACAAAATAGCCCGTTTATTATTAATACGAAAAAAAATAAATTATCAAGGTAAACAACGCTTTTTACGACAATAAAGCTTTTAAGACACATCAAAAAACCGCCGCATTTGCCCTTTAAAGCCCTGTAATTTAATTTTAGGTATAAAACCATTAACATAAAATTTAAACGTCTTAAAATCGATTTTAGAGCGTTTTTTTTCATCGATTTTTAAGCGTTTTTTTTATCGATTTTAAAATGCCCGCAAAGCCTGTATTTTTCAAGTGTTTTACATTATCTTGATAAATAGGAAACATAAGGAAGTTGTAAAAAGGGTTTCAA
>JAKAKF010000270.1 GCA_021813595.1 bacterium | reverse complement strand
GATATACAGAGATGTACTCTTAAGCCTGAAGAAACGGCAGACTTATTTATGGCTTATGTTAAAAAGAAAATGGCATTCGGTCTTTTTTTAAGTTCGGGTATAATCAATAATCCTGATTATACAATGGGCAGAATTAATGCCGTTTCCCGCCTATTAAGGTATAAACACCGTTATAAGGGATATATACATCTAAAAATCATCCCCGGCGCATCAGATGCGGCCATAGAAGATTCTATATCTCTTGCAAGCGCAGTATCGCTTAATATAGAAACACCGGGCAAAGAAAGGTTTGATTTACTTTCCGATAAAAAAAATTACATAGAAGACATAATCCGCCCGATAAAACTTATCAGCAGGTTGACGTCTAAAGGCAATAGATTTTCGGGGGTAAAATCGACAACGCAGTTTATAGTCGGCGCTTCAAACGAAACCGATTCAGAAATAATAAGATATATGTTCGGACTTTACAAAAAACTTAATTTTCAAAGAGTTTATTTTTCGGCATATCAAAAAGGTCTCGGTCACTATTCCATACCCGGGGAACAAAAAACCGATTCTACGCCGGAGCAAATTTTTATGCGCGAACACCGCCTTTATCAGGTCGATTATCTTATAAGGAAATACCGGTTCTCCGGCGACGATATTGTTTTAAACGAATCGGGTAATTTAGATCTTGATAAAGACCCGAAAGAGACGTGGGCAGGTCGTCATCCGGAATTTTATCCGGTCAGAATTAATAAGGCTGACGAAGAATCACTACTCAGGGTTCCGGGAATAGGACCCGTTACCGCCGACATAATAATTAAAATGCGCCGTCACGGTAAGATAAAGCATCTGGAAGACTTGGGCATAAAAGGCAAGAGGCTTGATAATTTAAGAAAGTATGCGGTCATCGAATAAAATCAAACGATTTATATATTTAAAATTATGTTTCACGTGAAACATAATAAGTTTAATTGTTAGTTAGATTACCGATAACCTCTTTTATAACAGTTTTAAAATTAATTTCATTTCCACCGTAAATTTCAAACAATTTTATCCGTAAAACCGGTTCCCAGTATTTGTCGATATGGTTTTGAACCTCTCCTGCCGCAATATCTGCCGGATACGGCGAAAAAATTCTGCAAATATCTAAAAACATCGACTTGATTTCATCGTTTCCTTTTAATAACGGTTTGAATTCACGCGAAGCAAAAGGGCCTTCGGCTTTACTTATAGAAACCGCCGTTACTTTATATTCCGGGGTTTCCGTGGACCAGTCGGCATATTCGCTCGTTAAGATGTTGGTTTTAAATTCGGGGAAATGAAAGGTAGTGGCAACTACGCCGGGCATAACCCTGCCGCTTATTTTCGCATTAAGCGTAACGGCGCCTTTTTTGCTTTTAACAAGAACAAGGTTGCCGTCCTTTATGTCGAGTTTTTCAGCATCTTCTCCGCAAACTTCTATGACATCCCGCCCGTACCACAGACTGTTAAAACTCCTGCGGGTATTATTGGAACAGTTATACTGGTAAAGGTTTCTTACTGTCGTCAAAATAAAAGGATATTCTTCCGATACAGCGTCTTTAGAACCGATAAATTTAGTAATCATAAACCTGCCTTTACCGCGCGCAAATTTATCTTTATGAAGAATTGGCGTGCCGCCCGAATTTTCGGCATTAACCGGCCACTGCATCGAACCGTTTTTTTCTAATAAATCGTAGCTAACCCCCGCAAATTGAGGCGTCGTAAGGGCGATTTCGTTCATTATTTCGGAAGGATGTCCGTAAGGCATTTCATACCCCATAGCCCCTGAAATTCCTGCAATTACCTGCCAGTCCTGCAACCCGGCAATAGGTTCTATAACCATCCTTACCCTCTGCATCCGCCTCTCCCAGTTAGTAAAAGTCCCGTCTTTTTCAAGAAAAGACGAACCCGGAAGCAAAACATGCGCATACTCGGCAGTTGAAGTTTTAAATAAATCGTGCACCACAACCGTTTCCATATTGCTTAAAGATTCGATAATCCTGTTGGAATCAGGGTCTGTCTGAACTATATCTTCCCCCATTATATATATTCCCTTAAATCTACCGTCTAAGCCGCCCCTTAACATATCCGGAAGCCTCATGCCAGGAACGCCGTCTAATTTTACGTCCCAGATTTTTTCAAATACCGCCCTCGCCTTTTCGTCGGAAATATGTCTGTAGCCGGGCAGGGAAGAAGGTTCCGCCCCCATATCCGCCGCTCCCTGCACGTTATTCTGCCCTCTCAAAGGGCTGACGCCTACGCCTTTTTTGCCGATATTTCCGCAAACCATAGCTAAATTTGCTATGGCAAGAACTCCGGTAGAACCCTGTAAATGTTCGGTTACGCCAAGACCGTAAAATATCGAAGCCTTGCCCGCTTTAGCATAAAGGCCGGCGGCGCCCTCTATGTCTTCTTTTGGAACGCCGCTGATTTTTGATGCCGCTTCCGGCGAGTTTGTTTCATTTATTATAAAATCCTTCCATAACCTGAAGGATTCCTCGTCGCATCTTTTTTCTATAAAATCTTTTTTAATTAAATTTTCTTTTAAAATATAATGGGCCATTGCATTAAGAAGTATCACGTTTGTGCCGGGAAGCGGCCTTAAGTGGTAACGCGCGGCTATATGAGGCGATTTTGAAACCTCGGTTTTTCTGGGGTCTATTACTATAATCTCTGCCCCCAGACGCGCCGTTTTTCTAATGAACGAACCGACTACCGGATGGGCTTCCGTAGGGTTTGAGCCGATAACCATTATAACGTCGGATTCAAACGCCGAACTTAAATCCTGCGTTCCCGCTCCGGCGCCGAATGCAACTCCAAGTCCGTAACCGGTAGGCTGATGGCAAACCCTCGCGCACGTATCGATGTTGTTGTTACTAAAAGCTGCTCTTACAAGTTTCTGCATTAAATAATTTTCTTCATTTGTACACCTCGAAGAACTTATTGCGCCTATCGCATTTATTCCATATTTTTCCTGAATTCCCTTAAACTTTTTCGCAACAAAAACAAAAGCTTCTTCCCATGAAACCTCCTTTAAAGGCAAACCTAAATTTTCCCTTATAAGAGGATATTTAAGCCTCTCGCCGCTCTTGGCATAGCCAAAGGAAAACCTGCCTTTAATGCAGGAATGTCCATAGTTTGAAAGGCTTTCGTCAACGGGAACCGCTCTTATGATTTTATCTCCTTTTGTTTCCACGTTAAACGAACATCCTACCCCGCAGTAGCCGCAGGTCGTTCTTGTTTTTTTAAAAGGCTTGCCGTATTCCGCAACTCCTTTCTCGATAAGAGCCCCCGTAGGACAGGCTTTTACGCACGCGCCGCAGGAAACGCATTCGGAATTGAAAAAACTGTTTTCTTTGCCCCAGCCTGCTTTTATAAAGGAATTAAAGCCTCTTCCTGCAACCGTAAGAGCAAAATTACCCTGAATTTCTGCGCACGCTCTGACGCATCTTGCGCAGACTATGCACCTTTTGGGGTCGAATAAAAAATACGGGTTGGAATTGTCAACCGGAAGATTTAAATGGCTTTTCCCCCTGAATCTTATGCCGCTTAAGCCGAAATAAGAAGCCGCGGTCTGAAGTTCGCATATTCCGTTTTTAAAACAGGTAAGGCAGTCGTTTGGATGGTCGGAAAGGTATAGCTCCATTAGAGTTTTTTTATAAGAAAAAAGTTCGTCCGAAAAGGTTTTTATTTTCATTCCGCTTTCCGCATATAAGGAACATGACGGCAAGTATCCTTTTTTTCCTTCGACGATAACGCCGCAAACCCTGCATGAGCCGTAAGGAAGCAATCCGCTGTAATCGCAAAGGGAAGGAATGTAAATGCCGTTTTGTTTCGCGGCTTGCAATACCGTACTGCCCTGCTCGGTATTAACGATATTGCCGTCTATTTCAATTTTTACCCTGTCTTTACAAATTTCGTTTTCGTCGTTCATTTTTTATTTTTTAAATAAATTAATTTTTATAATAAGCCGGCAGGCTTCTAACGGGCATATGCACGCCCGAACCGAATCCGCAAAGAGAAAGATGTTTCATGGATTCTAAAATCTCGTCTATAATTTTCAAATTTTCTTCGATATTTTGTTTTTTCAAAACTCTTTCGAACAGTTCTTTAATTCTTATCGTTCCAATTCTGCAGGGAGCGCATTTGCCGCAGGATTCGTCTATAAAAAAATCCAAAGAGTTCAAAAGCCTGTATTCCATATCCGCAGAGTTATCGAAAACAACAATGCCGCCGTGACCTAAAATGCCCCCTTTTTCGGACATGTCTTCATAGGAAAGCTTCAAATCTAGAAACTCGCCGCTTAACGGAAAATATGCGCCAAGAGGACCGCCCACCTGAACCATTTTTGCGGTTTCGTATGCGTCTGCAAGATTTAAAAGTTCTCTCAGGGTAACGCCGAAGGGCAATTCAAAAATTCCGGGATTTTTAACCGCTCCGGAAACCTGAAAAGGCATCGCGCCCTTAGAATTTTCCGTACCTAAAGATAGAAAATATTCTAAATTTGAAATATGAAGCTGGTTGTCTTTTAGCGGCGATAAGATAAAAACGGCATAAGCAAACGTCAATACGTTGTTTAATACGGTAGGTTTACCGTATAAACCGCTTACCGCCGGAACCGGAGGCCTCTGCCTAACCATTCCCCTTCTGTTCTCGATGCTTTCCATTAACGCTGTTTCTTCTCCGCAAACATAGCTGCCTCCGCCGACTATTAAATTAATATCGAATTCCAAACCGGAGCCTAAAATATCTTTGCCGAGATAACCGGTTTTTCTCAATAAATCAATAGCGCTCTCGACTATAAACTTAGCCGTTGCATATTCCGCCCTTAAATAAATAAAACCTGATTTAGCTCCTGCTATTAAGCCTGCAATAACCATCCCCTCCATAACCGAGAGCGGGTCGTTTTCCAACAAAATTCTGTCGGCATAGGCTCCCGAATCGCCTTCGTCGGCATTGCATATTATATATTTATCTTTGGATTGTTCTTTGAAAACGGTTTCCCACTTAATGCCCGTTGGAAATCCAGCCCCGCCCCTGCCTCTGAGTTTAGAACGTTTCAGTTCATTAATGAATAAGGTTCTACCTTCGTCTCCTGCGCTTTTAATTTCATCTATGACTCTTTTTAATGCGCTAAACCCGCCTGCATTCACGTAATCAAGGGAGGATAATGGATTTATATTACCGCACCTTTTAAATACAAGCAGTTCGCCATCCTTTACTATTTCGGACACATTCGCATCTATATAATTTTCCGGTTTTTTAAAATCGGCGGGATTAACGGAAACTAAATTCTTAATAGGCACGGAAATCATTTTTATTATTTCGTCGAATGCTTCGGACGTAACTTTTTCATATAACAACCCGTCCACCATAACTGCCGGAGAGGCGGCGCAATGTCCGAAACAATAAACGTAATCTAAAAAATATTTTCCGTCTGGACTGCGTTTGCCGAAATCCAGATTTAAGCTTGTTTTTATATGTTCCAATAATTGTTTTGAACCGGCCGCTTCACAGCTTTCAGACTTGCAGACGACAATTTTATGATAAATCTTATTATCTGCGGCATCCGTTTTATAATTTCTAAAAAAACTTAGAAAACCGTAAACTTCAGCCTTAGAGATATTAAGGCTTTCGGCTACCTGCGATACGGCATCTTCGGGTATATAACCAATCTCTTCATTTATACCGTTCAATATATAAAACAAAGAGCCCTGCCCGCCTTTAGCTTCTTCGGTCAAACGCAAAATCAATTTACCCTGCTTTTCCATTGCGCTATATAATATTTCCAATTTTATATTATTTATATATAATATATTCGGTAATTATATTAAATTATAGCACATAAACAGGCATAAATTCAGAAATCAAACCGGTACCCGGCGATAAATTTAATGAGGAAATTATTTGCTGGCGGGTGCTATGCGGAAACTTACAATTTTTCGACGAGGATAAACGAAAGGACAAAAAAGAAGCGCTAATTCAGTATGAATTTAAGAAGTTTTCAGCATATCCATAAATTTTAAAAATCCGGATATTATAGCTTCCGGTTCGGGCGGACACCCTTTTATATTCATCGCGACCGTTAAATATTTTGAAACCGGACCGCATACCGAATAGGAATCTTTAAATGGTCCGCCGTTTTCGGGACAATCGCCCGCCGTAATCACAAACTTGGGCGCCGGAATATTTTCATAAGTCTTTAACAGCGGATTAAGCATATTTCTTGTTATGCAGCCGGTTACCATAATAACATCCGCATGCTTCGGAGAAGCGACAAACTTTATGCCGAATCTTTCTAAATCGTAATAAGGGTTGGAAAGGGCGGCAAGCTCGTTTTCACAGGCATTGCAGGAGCCGCCGTCCACAAGCCTGACGAATAAACTTCTTCCAAATACCTCGTCAACGGAGCGCTTTAATTCATCTCCCTTTATTAAGACAGAATCGCTATTGCCGCTAACAATACTTTGCGTCTTATTTTTAAATAATAATTTACTTAAAAATCCCATATATATCACCCGTTATAAATATAGAAATTTCTTATAATCACATATCGTTCCCTGAATAAGATAAATTAAGGCTTTTGTTTATCAAAGGAAAATCGGCAATTATATTGCCCAATACGCCGTACTGAATGGACGGCCATATCCTGAACGACGGATCGATATATTTAAGTCTGAAAATTTTTCCGTCATTATCCGCCATAACATAGAAAAAAGCATTGCCCCTCGGCGTTTCAGAATTCCCTGCCGCATATTTATAAGCTTCCGGCCTATTTTCATAAGCAACGGCAATATCTCCTTCGGGTAAATTAAATAATAAATCGCCGATTATTTTCTTGGAAACGTAAATTTCTTTAATTCTTAAAGCCGTTCTTGCAAAAACATCTCCGCTCTCAAGTAAAGCGGGCTTTAAATCAAACTTATCGTAAATCAGGTAGGGAAACTCGATTCTAGAGTCCCGCGGCAGTCCGGATGCCCTCGCGCTTATTCCGCACAAAGAAAGCTCTTCGGCCGTTTTTTTATTAATTTTTCCGGTAAATTCAAGCCTGTCTAAAACGGTCGATGAATTTACAATAAACGCTTCGCATTCTTTTATGTTTTTTTCGACTTTGTTAATCATATTATCTATAGCCTTAAGTTTTGAAGAATCAAGGTTGAAATTCACGCCCCCCACGGTTAAGGCATTAAACAAAAAACGGTGTCCGGTCAAGCTTTTGTTAAGTCTCATTAATTCTTCCTGCAATGCAAATAGGCTCTGCGCAGGCAGAGCAAAACCGATATCCATAAAAATCCATGCGACATCTCTGACGTAATTCCATATTCTTTCAAGCTCTGCGAGTATTACTCTGATATATTTAGCCCTTTCGGTTATTTCAAGGTTTAAAATACTTTCGACGGCCTCAAGATAGCTTATGGTAATATTTACGTTATTGTCTCCCGAAATCTTTGCGACTAAATCCAGCGCTTCTTTAAAGTCTTTGCCTTCGCAAACTTTCTCGATTCCCCTGTGTTTCCAAAAATGTCTTATTTCAAGCTGTAAAACCGGCTCCCCCGCAAGCGAAAACCTGAAATGCCCTGGTTCTATAATTCCTGCATGCACCGGTCCGACAAGTACTTCAAAAATTCCTTCTCCCAAAACCTTTTTAAACTTATATTCGCCGTATCTCTTCATTTCGGGAATTGAATTATTATAATCCTTTCTTAAGGGATGAATCGAGGAATTCCAGTTTTCGGGATACAGCATTAAAGGTCTTAAGTCGGGATGTCCGTCGGGCGTAAGCCCGAATAAATCGTATATTTCGCGCTCATACATTTTGGCTGCCGGACAAACTTTAGATATAGATTGAAAACTTTCGTCGACTTTGGCGGAATATTCGTCTATACCGTTGTTACCGCCGAAAAAATACCTGATGCCAAACTTAGAATTTAAGCTTCTCTCGTCTGCCGCGGCGATACCAAGCAGATATTTTCCAGACCCTTTGAGATTATCCGCCGAATTTACAAAAGCGTTTGATTCGATAATATGTTTGTTAATCAAAATTTTATCCATTTAAAAAATTATCTTGCCTCCGAATTCATAAGATGCCGATTTCACAATATTTAAAAATTGGGAAGGAATATAAAATAATAATAAAGAAGAAACCAATAAAAGAATTAACGGAACATATATCATAAAAGGGTGTGCGGCATTTTCGCTTTGGAGTTCATCTGCTCTTTCGTCGTTATCGTTATTTCCAGCATACATTTTAAGAATCTTGCCGAAAAGCCCTATAAAAATAAAAATCAATAGGATAAAAACTAAAAACCCCAATATTATATTGCTTCTGAACACGCCGGTCATAATGTAAATTTCCCCCAGAAACATTGCAAAAGGGGGCATTCCGCTGATTCCCATAACTCCAAAAAGAAGCACGAGTCCGGTAATAGGAAAATTCTTAGACAAATTTCTTATTTTTTCGATTTTCCTTTCATGGGTGACCGCAAGAACGTTTCCAGAGGATAAAAACAATAATCCCTTATTCAAAGCATGAAAAAATATCTGGAGAAGGCTTCCTATAACGGCAATTCCTCCTATGCCGAAACCTAATGCGATAATACCCATGTTTTCCATCGAAGAGAATGCGAAAAGCCTTTTATAATCGGTCTGTTTTATTATTGAAAAAGCCGAAACCAGAATAGTAAAAAATCCGAAACCTATTAAAAAATACCTTGGGTAATATATGCCTGCCGCCCCGTTTATCTGATAAAATCTTAAAATGCCCAAAAGCGCCGTATTAAGCAAAACCCCCGACAGTAAAGCGCTGACCGGACTTGGACCCTGCGAATGGGCATCCGGGAGCCAATTATGCATGGGAGCGAACCCGACTTTCGTCCCAAACCCGACAAGCGCAAGAATAAATGCAAGCATAAGAAAATTTTTGTCTAATTTCGAACCGGCATGCATAATATTAATAAAGGATAAAGATTTAAGGCTTTCGCCGTAAATCTGCGAAGTCGTAAAATATAGCATGACTATCGCAAAAAGCCCTATCGCTATACCCACCGAACACATAATTACATATTTCCACGTAGCTTCAAAAGATTCTTTGGTCCTATTGAAAGAAACCAATAAAGCCGTGGCCAATGTCGTAGCTTCAAGGCCTGTCCAGTAGATGCCTAAATTATTCGACAATATCGAAACCATCATACTGAAAACAAATAAATTCTTCCAGAAATAATAAAACTTGAATTTTCTTTTTGATATGCCGCCCGCTATCTCGGTTCTGACATATCCGAATGAATAAAACGCTACAAACAATTCAAGGGTCGAAACCGTTATGAGTATGACTAAATTAATATAATCCACAAAGAAAAAACCGCCCAAAAAAATCGTAATGGAATTAAAAGACAGAGCGATTGCTACAACCGCGCAAAATACCAGAACGGATACCGCCAACTGCAGATAAGACATCCATAAAACATCGGCAAAAATCGAAACGATTAAAGCGGCTGCCGGAAGTATCAGTATTAATTCATACATTTTTTGTTTTAATCCTATTTAAAAGTTTATACGGCAACGTTTCTCCTTAGATTTAATATAAGCACGGACAATATAAGTATGCTTACAAAAAGGTCGAAAAGCACGCCTAATTCAACCAAAAGAGGCATTCCGTGGGTAATGCTGTTGGCCGCCAAAAAAATCGCGTTATCTATCGTCAAAAATCCTATAATCTGAGAAAATAACGTTTTTCTTGTTACCATAAGCATTGCCCCTATTAAAAACGTCGCAAGCGATATAGTAAACACAAAGGAGCCGAACGTTATACCGGTATTGATAATTTTTTGAGCTATCAAATTGGAAAGCAAAGTTAAAGAGCCTGCAAAAACAACCGCCTCCGGTATGCCTATATACATATCTATTTCTTTATCTATTTTAACCTTTTTAAGCGTTTTAAATAAGAAATAAGGTATTAAAATAACTTTAAAAATTACCGTAATAACAAAAGACCCGTATAAATTTATCGAATTAAAATGAACGGCACCCATTAAAATATAAAATGCCAGCATAAGAGACTGAAAAGAATAAAGCTTTATTGCAAATTTTATAAAAGGCGAGCTTACGTTTAATACGACCGAAACAAGTATTAAAATAATAAAAAGTTCGGCTATTTTTTCCATTATCATTTTTGAAATTTCCCGTTTATCTAAATTAACAAATAAATTAAAATCCCCTTATCGATAAAATCATCGCTATTAAAGACAGCATAAAAGAAACCGAAAGCAGGTTCGGCACCCTGAATACCCGCATTTTAGGGCTAACTATTTCGACTCCGGCAATAAGAATGCACAAAATTATCATCTTTAGAATATAAACTATTAAAGCCAAGGGGATTTGATAAATATTTACCGCCATATAAGGAAACAATATGAGGGACATTACGGTTAAAAAAACGGTAAGTTTCAAATAACTTCCGTATTCAAATAAACCAAGATGTTTTCCGCTTGCCTCTAAAATATTTGCTTCATGAAACATCGTAAGTTCAAGATGGGTTTCGGGGTTATCTACCGGAATCCTTGCGTTTTCGGATATGCCCACTATAAAAAGCGAGATAAACAGCAAAAAAGGAATGGCTATGGATACGGCGTCCGAATTAACGCCCAATAAAAATGCGTTTGCGGCTCCTTTCTGAATAAAATAAAAAATATCGGTTATTCTGCCCTGCTTTGTATAAATGGCAAGGGATATAAAAATAAATATTAAAGACGGTTCGGAAAGAACGGTTAAAAACCATTCTCTGCTCGCTCCCAACCCACCGAAAGCGCTGCCCTGGTCCATTGCGTAAAGAGTCATAAAAAACGTCGCTAGCGCAAGAGAATACGCTATTAATATTACGTCGGAAGATATGCCGAGTAAAGAATATCTGTAAAATGCCGGCAGCATTAATAAAATAACAAGGTAGGAAACAAAAACGATATAAGGCGCAATCTCTGATATAAAAGTTGCGTCTTTGGATAAAACAATCTCTTTTTTTAATAATTTATTAAAATTTATATAAAACTGAAATATATTAATTCCTTTCTGTCCCCTTGCCCGCTGTTTCAATTTATGAATGAAACCCGCAAAAAAGGGCGCAAGAAGGATTATTGTAAAAAATTGAATGATTCCAAAAATTAAATGTCCGATATTGTAATTCATAATTTTTTATTTTTTACCTTATTATAAATATGTATATAATGAAGCAAACAATTAACGATAAAAATAAATACCCTAAAGAAACATTTATATTTTCCGAATTAACCGCTTTATTAAAAATTTCCGATATTTTTAAATATAATTTTTCTGCCGGAATATAAATATATTTTTCAAAAATATCGTTAATTTCTTCGGTATAAACCGATTGAGACCTGAAATACTTTTTTACGTCCTTTTCAAAGTTAATTTCGGAAACGGAGGAATAAAAAGAAGAAAAAACTTTCATTATGCTTGACGAAAATCCGCCGCCGGAATACTGGGCTTTTGAATTTTTTTCGTCAAGTCCGCATGCCCATGTTTCGAATATTCTTTTTTTATCGGAAGAAAATAACTTGAGATAGAAAAATACTATCAATAAAACTGCCGCCAAAGCAATTGCTATTAAAGCCGGGGCATACAAAGAAAACGGACGAGCGCTTATAATATGTACAGCCGAAAACGGATTTGAGTTTACCGTTCCGCCCGTTAAATAAAATATAACGGCATTTAAATTTGAAATTATTTGATAAGGATAAATTCCGATATAAATACACAAAAAAACCGGTATCGCGATTCCTATTCTTTCAATAATATTAGGTTCTATAGCATTTTCTGCATGAACCGTTCTCGGCTTACCTAAAAATGTAATCCCGAACAATTTTGTAAAAGCGGCTCCCGCTGCGGCTCCGCTTAGGGACAGAAGCGCAATGGCTATAATTGAAAAATACACCATATACAGGTTTCCCGTAAAGACCGAGCCTATCAATGAAATATATAAATACCACTCGCTTAAAAAGCCGTTTAAGGGGGGCATGGCGGAAATGGACATTATGCCGATGAGGAACAAGACGGACAACTGCCGCATTTTTTTTGAAAGGCCGCCGAGTTTTTCCATATTTCTGGTATGCGTATATTTATCTATCAATCCCGAGCCCATAAACAGCGAACTTTTGCTTAAACCGTGATTTATTATATGAAGTAAGACCGCCAGTATTGCAAAGTATTCTATGGATTTAAAATTCTCTGCCTTTGCCCAGTAGGAAATGCCAATCCCCATAAAAATTATGCCCATATTTTCAATAGTGGAAAATGCCAGCAATTTTTTTATGTCCTTTTGCGCCATTGCATACATAATGCCAAGAAGCGCGGATAAAGCGCCTAAGACGAGAAGTATGATTCCAAGAAAAGGGGCGGGCACTGAACTAAAGACGAATAAAAATTTTAAAATACCGTATATAGCAACATTTACCATAATGCCGGACATAATAGCGGATATATTGGCCGGCGCCACCGGATGGGCATAAGGGAGCCACGTATGAAACGGCATAATGCCTGCTTTAATGGAAAATCCCGTTATTGCCGCCGCTAATATCATAATCCCGGCGGCGCCTTTATAAGAGTCGAAAGAAAAGGATGAGGTTTTTAAATACAGCATAATAAAACCCGCCGTTATGAGAATAGTTCCTATATGCGTCATCAAAAAATACAAAAAACCCGCCTTCCTTGATTCCTCGCCTCCTTCATAAATAACCAAAAGAAAAGAAAAAATCGACATTAATTCCCAGAATATTAAAAAAGTCAGCATATCGTTGCTTATAGCAAGGATTATCATAGACATTATAAAGAAAAAAGAATAGACAAACAGGGATGGTTTTTTATCGTATTTCTCTCCGTATTTTATTGAAAAAATAGAAATAAATATGGATATAGACGATATAAATATTACGAAAAATAGGGAGAGAGCGTCAAATTTGAAAGAAAAATTTATAAAAGAGGATTGTATAATTAATTCGTTTTTAAAACCGTAAATACTTAAAACCGTAAAAAACGCGGCGGACAAAATAGACAGACAATTAAAAAAATATCTGTATATTCCTTTAAACTTAAGTTTATTCATTTATTATCAAAACTTAACCCCCCTTAATAAAAATACTCCGGCAAATAAAGTCAAAACTTTTTGATTATAACAAATGTTTAAAAAATAGCAAGAAAAATTTTTAAACCCAAATCCCGATTTGGGTTTATATTTTTTTAACTTCTACCGAAGTCGAGAAAAATGTGGCGCCGCCGCCGATATCCGATAAATCGTCCGGCGTCAAAGCATTTACTCCAGAACCGTTTATATAATCGTCTTTCCACCATAAACCTGCGGAAACGACTACCCCGGGCAGTACGGAATCCAAAACCTTTGCTTTTATGGATACGCAACCCCGCTTATTTTCAACCCTAACTAAGTCTCCGTCGCTTATTTTTCTGTCTTCGGCATCCTTTGGATTAATTTCCAGAAACGGTTCCCGCGCTTTGACTTTTAGAGAGGAAACCCCTGCAAAAGAAGAATTTAAAAAATAGTGATTTGGCGGCGTAACGAGGATTAACGGAAAATCGCCATGACTTAATATATGCTCTTTTATAGGCTTGTAATCCGGTATATTTAAAAGTCCGCATAATAAGGCTTTTTCGCTTTTAAACTCGATTTGACCGGAGGACGTTGAGAGTTTACCCCATTCAAACGGGCAATCCCCCGTATCTATCATAATAAATCTTTCTTTTTTGAGCCTATCTAACGTTATCCCTTTTTCTTTCCAGTAAGGAATGTCTAATGCCTGACGCGCAATATCTTCTTCCGTATCTAAAAAACATTCGTCGGCGTAACCTAAAGAACGGGCAATGAGCTTAAATACGTCTATATTCGGTTTGGCTTCGCCTGCTCTCGGAATTACGGGGTCTGCCCATTGAAGCGAGGTATGCCAGTAGCTTACGTAAAGATCTGCATGTTCAAAACTCACGGTAGCGGGAAGTATAATATCCGACCATTTTGCGGTATCGGTCATAGACTGTTCATGAACTACGGTAAAAAGGTCTTCCCTTGCAAGCCCTTTAAGGACCAGGTTTTGATTAGGGGCTACTACGGCAGGGTTGCTGTTGTAAACATAAAGCGACATTAAAGGAGGTTTAAGTTCGCACAGAGCTTTTCCAAGCTGAACCATATTTACCGTTCTAACCGGATTTTTAATCAAATCCGGTCTTTTTAAAACATCCTCGTTTAAAGGGAAATACCCCGAATTAGATTTTAACGCTCCTCCGCCTTTGTCCAACCATGCCCCTGTTAATGCCGGCAATAAAGAAATCGACCATGTATTTACGCCGCCGTTTTTATGGTGCTGAAGACCGTTTCCTATTCTTACAAAACTAGGCTTTGTTTCGGCGTAAAGCCTTGCCAGACTTTCGATGCGTTCTTTTGAGATGCCCGTGAGACCCGCAACTCTTTCGGGTGGATACTCCATTGCTTTTTTATGAAATTCGTCAAACCCGTATGAATATTTCTCTAAAAATGCTTTATCTGCTAAATTATCCCTTAATATAATATAAGCTATGCCCAAAGCCAGCGCGCCGTCCGAACCGGGTAGAATCATGTAAAAATCGTCCGCCCACTTTGCCGTTTTATTCCGGTGAACATCTATGGCTATGATTTTAGCTCCGTTTTTGCGAGCCGCATCGGCCAAAACAGCCTGATGCATATTTGTTTCTAAAGCGTTTATCCCCCAGAATATAATTAATTTAGAATTAGCCGTATCTAACGGATTTACGCCTTTAGACATGCCGTAAGCCAGCTGATAGCCTAAACTTCCCGCCGCCGAACAGATAGTGCGGTCAAGAGCGGTAGCGCCTATTTTATTAAAAAGGCGTCTGTCCATACTAGATTTGTTAATTATCCCTTCCGTTCCGCCGTAAGAATAAGGCATAATGCTTTCGGGACCGTATTTCGAAATAAGCTCTCTCCAGCGCCCGGCAATTTCATCTATAGCGT
>JAKAKF010000235.1 GCA_021813595.1 bacterium | reverse complement strand
AACCACGGACAACCCGTTACTATAGGCACAAATCAAAGCGGCAATTTATTAAGCAAAATAGTTTAGTTTTTGCGTTAGATATTTAAATGCTGAAAAAATTAAACGATTTGATTGAAAGGGCGGGACTTTTTTCTCCTAAAACGGCGGCGGTAGCCGTTGCGGAGGAAGACCTCGTCATCGAAAGTATATTGAAATCCTATAAAAGCCGTCTAATAATTCCTAAATTAATAGGAAATAAAAACAAAATACTTTCTCTTTTAAAGAAAAACCGCTTAAAAGATTTAGACTTTAAGGATATTGAAATAATAGGCGCCGATAACGACGCCGATGCCGCTTATATCGCCGCTAAACTCGCTTTGGAAAAAAAAGTCGATATAATAATAAAAGGGCATATCCATACCGATATATTAATGCATCAGCTTTTCCATACGGAAAACGGCTTAAAAACGAACAGGTTTGTTTCCCATATATTTTTAATGGAAATTAAAACCTATAAAAAACTAATATCGATAACCGATGCCGCAATAAACATTAATCCGGATATAACGCAAAAAGCCCAAATACTTCAAAATGCGATAGACGTATGCCTAATGCTCGGCATTAAGCGCCCAAAAGCCGCTATGCTATCGGCCGTGGAAACGGTAAATCCTAAAATAAGTTCGACTTTAGATGCCGCAATTATTTCTAAGATGGCGGAAAGAGGACAAATTACGGGAGGAATAGTGGATGGTCCGCTTGCCTTCGATAACGTAATTTCTAAAAAAGCGGCCGTCGAAAAGGGTATACGAAGCGAGGTATCGGGAGACGCCGATATAATAGTAGTGCCGAATATAGAATCCGGCAATATCCTTTTTAAAGATTTGGAATACCTTGCCGGGGCAAAGGCGGCAGGCGTTGCGGTAGGGCTTAAGGTCCCGATAGTTCTTACTTCAAGGGCGGATAACGCCGAAACTAGGCTGTATTCGGCGGCATTTGCTTCTATCGTCTCGGAAAATTATCCTAAATTTTTGGACTACAAAGCCGGATTATAAAAAAACTTAAACTTAGCCTGTTCAATACGGCTAAATTATCTGCTTATGCCTAAAGGAATAGAAGATTTTATTAAAATGAAACTAAACGGCGAAAAAATCGCGATGCTCACCGCTTACGATTTTGTTCAGGCGGGCATAGCGGGAGAAGCCGGCATCGATATAGTACTGGTAGGGGATTCTCTCGCGACTACCGTTCAGGGAAAAGGCAACACTATAAGCGTTACCTTGGAAGAAATGATTTACCATGCAAAAATGGTTAAACATGCCTTAAAAGACGTGTTTACGGCATGCGATATGCCCTTTATGTCTTATCAGGTCAGTTCGGAACAGGCATTAATCAATGCCGGCAGAATACTTAAGGAAAGCGGAGTTAACGCTGTTAAAATAGAGGGCGGAAAAGCCTTGGCGGATACCGTTAAAAGGCTTACCGCGAGCGGTATTCCCGTAATCGGTCATATAGGCCTTATGCCTCAATTTATTAACGTTCTCGGCGGATATAAGGTTCAGGGTAAAATAGAGCCGCAGATAGAAAAGCTTGTCGATGACGCTAAAGCGCTGGAAAATGCAGGCGCATTTATGATAGTATTGGAAGCGATGCCCGAAGAAGCAGCGTTGAGCGTCCAGAATAATATTAATATCCCGACAATCGGCATAGGTGCAGGTAGATTTACCGACGGGCAGGTTCTGGTATTTTACGATGCAGTAGGAATGTTGCCTCAAAAGCCGCCTAAATTCGTCAAGAAGTTTACGGATTCGCGTTCTTTGCTAATCGACGGATTAAAAACATATAGAGAAGAAGTTAAAAACGGCGCGTTTCCGGCCGAAGAAAACATATATAAATAAATAGGAGAGGATAAATGGAATTAAAAGAATGCATTATAAGCCGTTCTTCCAAAAGGGATTTTAAGAACATACCCGTACCTAAAGATTTGATTATTAAGCTAATGGAAACTTCTTCCCATGCACCGTCGTGGGCTAACTCACAGCCTTGGAAGGTTGCCATTTCGACGGGAAAAACGTCGGAATTCATCAAAGAAAAAATATATAAGCTGGCGCGTGACGGCAATCAAGGTAATCCAGATTTTCCTTTTCCGGAGTTCTGGCCGGACGAACAGTCTAAAAATATTTTCGAAACGGGAAAACAAAGATATGAATCTCTTGGAATTTCTAGAGACGACGAAGAAAAAAGAAGGGAAATAGCGCTGAATAATTATCTTTTTTTTGGTTCGGAAACCGCAATTTTCGTATATATGAACGAGAAATTAGGACACTGGTCCACTCTGGATTGCGGAATGTTTGTCCAAAATATTCTTTTGGCCGCCCATGACCTCGGGCTGGGCGCCTGTCCGCAGGCATATTTAGTCAGATATCCTGATATTTTAAGGGAAGCCTTTAAACTCGGAAACAGCGAAAAATTCCTTTTAGGCATTACGATAGGATATTATAAAAAAGAAAGTCCTATCAACAATATAAAAACGGAAAGAATAAAGGCTGATAGTTTTATGAAATATTACGAATAATATTAAAACTAACCTTTAAATATTTCAGGAGGAAAAAAATTTATGAATTACGTATCTTATTTTAAATTTAAAGGTACGCTGAACAATGATTCAAAATATCCGGCGCTTTCCCTTATCGCATTTATTTTGAAAATTATAGCTTTAGTATATCTCGTCGTGGGCTTAATCGGCACTTTGATTATGTCGTTCGTATGGGCGGACGAAGCTGGAAAAATGGCGGAGATGTTCGGGGCGGGTAAATTTAATTTCCTGTCCGCGCTTTCGTCGTTTTTCTTCTCTTTGTTAGGCGGCATTATTATTACGATATTGATATTTTTATTAATATGGGCGTATGCCGAGCTGATATTGGT
>JAKAKF010000059.1 GCA_021813595.1 bacterium | reverse complement strand
TATGCCGAATGTAACGTTCATGCCTGCTATAAGCCCGGACATAGACATTTCGAGCCAGCTTCTCTGAAGTCTTGCCTGTCCTACCTCGACTGAAGCCTTAAAAATTTCGGAAGCTTCTTTGCCTCCGGGTTTTTCTATGCCTCTAATGGCTCCGATACGGGCTTTTGTGGATTCTAAAATTTCGTTTATCCTTTTTGACAAATATAAAGAATGATGTATTTCTTCGGCAAGATTATTTTCTAAAAGCGCTCTTACGCCGGGGTCTTCGATTACCTCTAATCCGGCGGTATAATCGTTAATTGCGTTTTCTTCTATTTTTAAATCTATTCTGAGCATATCGAGAGGGGCGGAAACCTGATGGGAAGCCTCGCTGACCCCTTTCTGCGCTTCCCTTATCTCTTGAAGGTGCTTAGGCGTTCCTCCAAGTTCCGTTATTTTTTCCCTGATGTTTATAATATGCCCGCTTTCGGTAGAGGCAAAAGATTTTAACGCCTGAACCAAAATGGGGTCATTAAGGGTTTTTGTCTGCTCGATATATAAATCCCTTCCAGCCACTTCGGCCGCAAGATATTTTTGGAGCCAGGCTATAGTATCTTGAACGGTTTTGGTATTTTTTAAATTCCCCGAACCGCTTTCGTTTTCATCGTTTTTTAAATATAAATCCGTCATAATAATTAAATTATATATCAATTTATCATATTAAACAAGCACCCAGCTACCCTCCTTAATGAGATATATTTTTCTGCGTGTTTAGTAAAAGCATGTCTTTTTCTGCAGAAAAATATTGGTGGCAGGCATCAGCCTGACGGGGCGGTTAAGAAGGGGCGGCAATTGACTAAAAAGTCATTATCATGTAAAATAAACCCTTATGGCGTTAAATAACAACGGTAATAACGGCAAAGATAACGAAAATAACGGCGACCGCGGCGGCAAAACGGAAACGGACGGAATTGCGGAAACCGTGACTGCGCCTGCGCCCCCTTCCACTAAAAGGCTTTTAATCGCAATTCTTTCGACTATCGCCCTTGCGGATTTCGGCCTGGGATTAAATACCGTCGTTCTTCCGCTTTACGCGAAAAGCCTCGGCGCAAGCATAATTACCATAGGCTTAATCATTGCTTCTTTCGGTTTAGCCCGCATATTTATCAATATTCCGATAAGCATAATAAGCAAAAGGTTTAATTCTCAATATATCCATATCGGCATACTGTTTATTTTTTTAGGCGCCGTAGGATACCTGCTTTCCACGGCATACTACCAGCTTTTTATTTTCAGATTTATGGAAGGGTTCGGCTCCGGCATAATTAACACGTCGTCGATGATAATTCTGACGAAACGGCTTTATAAAGACGAAAAAAGGGCTAAAGTTTTAAGCAGGTATATGATAGCGAGAAGACTTTCTATGGGTTCCGCTCCGTTTCTCGGCGCTATAGCCGCATACGAATTTTCCGATAAAGCGGCTTTTTTGCTTTATGCGGCAATAATGACCGTAGGTCTGATTATAGCTTTTTATAATAAGAAGTTCCTGAACGGCGTCAATAACGTTACCGTTACCGGAAACGGCGCAAAAGATAACGGCCGTAACAATGGCGATAATATTAAAAATTTAAAAAATATAAACGACGAAGATACCAATATTCCGAACGCAAATATCGGCGGCGGCAGGCTGAAACCGCCCGCAGATTCACTGCCGGGTCATATGAAGAAATATTTTTCCCTTTTGTATAATTTTAATTTTATTGCGTTATGTTTTTTAACGTTTTCGTTTTTCTTCTCGAGAATAGGCTCGAGGAGGGAGCTTGTGCCGCTTGTCGGCTACAGCGTAATGAATCTTAATAAAGCGGATATAGGACTGCTCGTTTCCATATCGGCGGTAATCGGCGTAATTCTCACATATTATTCCGACAGGGTAATAAACGCCATGGGGGTCAAAAAATCCATAATTACTTCTTTTGTTATAACGGCGGCGGGTATTTTAAGCTTCATCATATTTCAAAACATAACGGCTTTCGATTTATCCATTATATTATTAAGCGCGGGAGGGGGGTTTTCGGGTCCCGCAAGAAATCTTTACTTGATGGACAGCGTGGACAAGAGCCGGTACGACGAGGCTATAGGCATATACAGAACGCTGAGCGATTTAGGTTTTGTTTTGGGGCCGTTTGCGGTAGGAGCGGTGTTTGAATATTACAATTATATTTCCGCATATAGTTTAGTTGCGTTTATAATAATTCTGGCAGCCCTTTTATTCGGCTTTTTCGCAAAATCCTATAGCAATACTGCAGTCGTCGCGGATTAAAATTTATTTTAGTCATTCCCGCGCAGGCGGGAATCCAGTCTATTTAACTATCATTATCGAGCACGGAAGCGCGCTTATTATCCTTTCGGCGGTGCTTCCGAAAATAATTTCCTTTAAGCCTTCCCTGTCCCTTCCTTTGAAACCCAGAATTAACAGTTTTTTTCCGGTTTCTTCCATAAAATCTACTATTTCTTTGCAAGGCGCGCCTTTTCTGACCTCTATTTCCAAGTTTGATTTTTCTTTTGCGAACCTGTAGTTAAGGCCGCGCATTACCGACTCGAATTTTTCAGCCAGGCCTTTCTCGTAATTTTCTATTTCATCGTCCCTTGAATCTTTCAGCCCTTTAATTAATTTTTCGTCGATAATATGCAAAATAGTAAATATCTTGATTACGTCGTCTGGAATTTTCGATATTAAGGGCAGGGCTTTAAGTGAAAACTCCGAAAAATCGGTCGCGAAAACGACGTCGTCGAAAATGTTTCTACAGCTCGTTTTCCTGTCGTTTTTAAAATCGCTGGACGAATGAAACAAAACCCGTCTCATAACGAGGACGGGCTTTTCTATTTTTATTATAATATCGTAAAGCGGAGAACCGTAAAACGAAAAATAGCCTTTAG
>JAKAKF010000159.1 GCA_021813595.1 bacterium | reverse complement strand
GATTTTATTAATCGCCTTATTCTCCATCGTTATATCGATGGGTTTATACGGATGCGCTAAAAAACAGTCCGCATCTACCAAAGTCATCGCGACGGTTAACGGAAAAAATATTACGGCGGCTAAGTTTAAACAGGAAATGTCTAAATTTCCGCCGGCGTTGAGGTCGTACCTCGAAACGCCCGCAGGAGAGAAAAGGCTTCTCAAAAGCCTTGTCGACAGGCAAATTTTAGTCAACGAAGCCTTAAAGGAAGGAATAAATAAATCTAAATCTTATAGGTCGCAGATTTCAGATTTTAGAAAGGGACTGCTTGTCCAGCTTTTATTGCATAAAGAAGTGGCAAACAAAGTCAATATTACGGATGCGGACGCAAAAGCGTATTATAAAAAACACTACCTGTCGTTTAATCTGCCGTCTAAAATCAACGTAAGCTATATACAGCTGAATTCCCAGAAACAGGCGCAGGTTGTTTACAAAATGCTCAGCGGCGGCAAGCCTTTCGCAGCAGCGGCCCAAAAATATTCCACCGCTACTAACGGTAAAAACGGCGGAGTCCTCGGCTGGATAAAATTTCAGGAAACGACCCCTGCATTTAATAACGCCGCTTTCAGTATCCCAAAAGTAGGCGGAATTTCAAAAATAGTTAAAGTAGGCAGCCATTTCGATATAATAAAATTAAATAACGTAGTAACAGGCAAGCCTAAGCCTTTTTCCGCTGTCAAAGGGGAAATAGTTATGATGATGAAGCAAAAAGACGCTTCAAAAATTTTAAAGGCTTTTGTGAAAAATTTAAGAAAAAAATCAAAGGTGAAATATTTTTATAACAATTTACCGGTTGCAAATTCCGGCATAAATCAGAATATTCCGGAAAAGAAGACGGTTACCGCTCCGGCGGCAGGTAAAAAGCAGGGGTAATATAACCGGCGTAATGCTGAACTAAAGATAGCTTAATATTGAAAAATATATTAAATATATTAATTGAGCAACTCTGGATTACCGCTTTCGCGGGAAAGTTTCAAAAAAACTTCACGAGACCGGAGGTCGAGAGCGAAGCGGTAATCCAGAAAATTAAATTTGTATTGCAGTTAATATAACCGATTAAGCGGAAAAACAAGATTTTATTATGATGAATGCAATAAAAAAAAACGGAATTTTGATATTTATAATCGTCGGTATTTTTGCGTTTATTTCGTTTTCGGCATTATTGAAAGACGCCGATGCCGTAATAGTGGACCAGATAATCGCCGTGGTCAATAAAACACCTATAACTTTATATGAATTCGCTAAATTTAACAGGCAGGCGTTCGAAGATTACGAGCAGATGCAGAATGAAGCATCGCAGGGAATTTTTACGCAGTCGGATTCGGCTACAATGTCCAAAACTAAAGATGTGCTGAATCTTTTGGTTGGCAATATCTTAATTAAGCAGGAAGAGGAGAAAGCGGCTATATATATATCTCCGAAACAATTAAACGCATATATTAAAGCCGTAGCCCTTGCGAATAATTTTACCGTAAGCCAATTTTTTAACTTTCTCGCTAAAAGGGGCATTACCAAAGAAGCCTATATAAAACAAGTTAAAAGCCACTTTATGGAAGTCGAGCTTTTAAGAAAAGTTTATGGCAATAAGATGGTTATAACTAAGGGCCAGCTGGTAAATTATTATAAAAAAAATATAGAACAATTCAGAGGCGAGCCCAAAGTGGATTTGAAGCTTATATTTTTAGCCGTACCTAAAAATGCCGATAAGAAATTAAAAGAAGAAATATACAAAAGAATTTCCAGAATAAGGCAGACCGCTATATCCGGAAACAAAAGTTTTTCTGCGCTTGCAAGGGAGTATTCCGAAGACCCTTCGGAAAAAAACGGCGGAAGAATAGGTTATATTTATAAAAATAAACTTTCTCCCAATTTTTCTGACGCGGCTTTTAAACTGCATGTAGGAGAAGTAAGCGGCGTTATAAGAACCAAGTTCGGTTACGCCGTATTAAAATCCATCGGGAAAAAGATGGGGTCTTTTAAAACCTTTAAACAGGCAAGACCTGAAATATTTTCTATTTTAGAAAAATATAAAACAAATAAATACCTTGAAAAGATTTTAAAAAAGGCAAGAAAAAATTCTTACGTCAAGATATTGATTGCGGCGTAATAAATAAAAATTTAAATTGGTTAAGGAAAACTGTTTTATAGGCATTACAATGGGAGACCCCGGCGGAATAGGGCCGGAGATTGCAATAAAGTCGTCGAAGTATTTTGCCGGGAAAAATGAATGTATCAAACCTGTTATTTTCGGTTCTTTCGAGCATATAGCCAATGTATCAAAAAAGATAATAAAAACAAACACGCCGCTGAACTTAATCAGTCCTGAATCGTCTCTTAAAAAATCATATAATAACGAAAAAATTAACGTAATAGATTTATCTTCAAAGTCTTACGATTCCGTTAAATTAGGAACGGTTAATCCCGAATACGCAAAAGACGTCGAACGGTATATAGAAACGGCGGTAGATTTTTCTCTAAACGGCAAAATATGCGGTTTTGCGACAGCCCCAATTAATAAAGACATGATGCTTAAGGGAATGGCGAGGTTTGGAGGGCACACCGAGCTGTTAGGGTATTTAACCGGTTCCGACGATTTTGCAATGCTTTTTTATTCAAAAAAAATAATTACGGCTCTTGCGACTATTCATATTCCGTTATCGGCCGTTCCCGCTAAAATAACAAAAGATTTATTAAGAAATATAATAAATATATCGCTTAACTGGATAAAAAAGGATTTCGGCAAAAAAAATCCCCGAATCGCCGTATTAGGTTTAAATCCGCACGCCGGAGAAAACGGCAGGATAGGCGTGGAGGAAAAAGATTATATAATACCCGTCGTCGAAGAATTTCGGAACAAAAACGAAAATATAGAAGGAC
>JAKAKF010000017.1 GCA_021813595.1 bacterium | reverse complement strand
TTTCGATGGCTTTTGCGCAGTTGGTGCAGTGCATTCCTTCTATTTTGAATTTAATGTTTTTTATGTTTTCGGAATCGGAATTAAGGAGGTTTACTTCGCCGGAATCTGTCAAATCCGCCCCGAAACCCGCAAATTCAATCATTTTTATTATGTCTTCGGGGGCAGGTTTATCTTTTTGCGTTTCGACGTAAAGGGTTTCATTTATGAAGTTGAGTTTCGCGTCTATAACGCCGTCTATTCTCCTAACGGTATCGGTAATGGTTGCGGCGCAGGCGGCGCAGTCCATTTTGCTTATTTTAAACTTGTAGTTTTTATGAGGCGGGCTTGCAGGTTCCATATATTTATAATATCACAGTTTTCATAATAATTTCCGCCGCTTCCTTCAAGTCTTTGACGTAAAAGTCGGGGGCAATGTTCTCGTCGTGTTCGTACATATCGTTTTTGATATAGAAAGATTTTAAGCCGGAGTTTTTTGCAAGCAGAATGTCGCTGTCTTTGTCGCCCACCATAAATGATTTATCGGTATCGATATTAAATTTTTCCGCGCCTTTAAGCACCATTCCGGTTTCGGGTTTTCTGCACGAGCATTTTATATTATAAGGCTCGACCGTTCCGTTTTCGTGATGGGGGCAGAAATATAAATCGTCGATTGTAATTCCGTTATTTTCGTATATTTTAAGAAGTTTATTATTTACCGTCCTCAGTTCGTCCATATTAAAAAAACCCTTTGCGATGCCCGCCTGATTAGTTACTATTATAAGCAGGAATCCTGCGGCTTTTAAAATTTTCAATGCTTCAACGGAGTTCGGCATTATAATTATATCGTCGGGATTTTTTAAATATCCCACGTCTTTGATTAATACGCCGTCTCTGTCTAAGAACACGCACTTGTTTTTACTAATATTATTATTCATTTTACTGCTTGATTATAATTTATCGGGAGAACGGCTCGTTTTTCGGTTAGTTTATTAAATTTGATATTAAAGCTTTTCCTATAGGTAAATTCAGGCATTTATGATGTCCCTTAGTTTATTTTTTGCAGTCTCGAACATCCATTTTTCTTCGAAAATACTAAAATCTTCCATTTGAAACATAGCTTCGTTTCTTAATACGATATATTTATCGTAATTTTCTATATATAAAGGTTTGCCCAGAACTATCACGTTATAATATAGAAAAGGCTTCCTGAAATCATTATAAACCGGTATTATATTAACTTCGCCGCTAATTATTTTCGATAGTTCATTTGAAATATCGGTTGTTTTAAAAAAAATTTCTTCATCTGAAAATTTATTATTATCGAAAACTATTCCTATATCTATGTCCGAATCTTTAGTCGGGAAACCGCTTGCCTGCGAACCAAATAAAAATGCCGTTTCAACGTTAAATTTTTGCGCATTTTTTTTAAAAAAATTTTCTAATCGCTTTATGATATTAATATTTCCTGATTTTTTATTCATTTTATTTATAATTAATTCTATGTTAAACATTTATGTATATTTTATCATATTTTTGGAATTAAAATTGCCGTAGAAAATTATCAAAATAAGAATAAAATCTTTTATTCATCATCCGGCCTTGTTTTCCACCTGTTGTGTATCCAGAACCACTGTTCGGGATACTGTTTTATTATATCTTCTATTTTTTCGTTAAACATTTTTAAAATATTCATGGTGTCGATCTTCCTGTCACCCGTATATTTTATATCGAGGGGCGGTTCGATTATCAGGCGGTGTTTCGAGTAATTTCCGTCTTTTCCTTTAATTCTTACGATAAAAGCGGGAACGACAGGCAGTTTAGTTTTTGCGGCGATATTTGCCATTCCGGGCATGGTGCAGGCTTTAACGCCGAAGAAATCGACGAAAACGCCAATGCGTTTAGAGGCATTTTCGTCCGGCAGAAACCCTACTATTTCATTTGCGTTTAACGCCGAAATTATATTTTTTACGGCATTTTCCCTGTTGTAGATAACCTTGTTTCCGGAAGCAGTCCTTAAATTGTACAAAATTTTTTCTATGTAAGGATTATCGAGCGGTCTTGCTAATACGTTGCCCTTATAGCCTTTTAGCCCGAAAGTTTTTGCGAGAAGCTCCCAGTTTCCGAAATGCGCCGTAAGCAAAAGAATTCCCTGCTTGTCGTAAATGTTTTTTACGGGGTCGAAATTAGATTGTACAAAACCGTCGATATTGCCCTCGTTATATTTATCAAGCCTGAAAATCTCGACAAAAACCATGCCGAGGTTTTTATAAAATTCTACCGAAATATCGTTTAGCTCTTTTTCGGATTTATCGGGGAAGGCAATTTTTAGGTTATTTAAAGTATGTTTTCTGTGTTTTTTGTCGATTTTATAGAACAACACTCCAAGCAGTCTGCCTATTTTTAAAGATAATTTCTGCGGCAGAACGTTTAGAAAAATATAAAAACAATATACTAAAATAAACTCCGAATATGCCGGCGCCCTGTTTTTTTTCACGTTCGATTTTTTTTATAAATATTATAAATATATTCAAAAAAAGCTTTGTCTATTACAATTTCAAAGTCCAAATAATAAATTCTATCAAATATACGGGATTTATTGAATCTTTTTAATTTTACGTAATCTTTTAAGGTGGTAATTACGATATATTCTTTGTTTTGAGCCATTATGCTTTCTAATTTTTTAATGTCGGTTTCGGCGTATTCGTAATGGTCCCGAAATTCCATTTTATAGTCTATTTCGGCTCCGCAGCCCGCCAGATTTTCGTAAAAATAGCCGGGATTGCCTATTGCGCAGACGGCTACGGCTTTTTTACCTTTTAAATCCGCACAGGGAATTGCGTTATTTCCGGATACAAGTTTATCCGGCTTATAATACGAATAAAATACCGGACAATTTTTATTGTATTTTTTTATTTTTATTTCGGCGTCGTTCTTAAATTCGGAAGG
>JAKAKF010000031.1 GCA_021813595.1 bacterium | reverse complement strand
TTATATTTAAACTTAAGTCTTTTCCGTAACTCGACCAGACTATTTTATCCATCGACGGATTAAGAATGTTAATAGCCGCAATACCCGGATGATATTTTTTGAAATCCTTAAAAACATGCAATGCTTGCGCGTTGGGAGCAAGATGTCCGTCGTTTATATTTAAAAAATCCGTTCTTAAAAATTTAAGGTCGTGGAAATGGGCGTCTATTTGAGTTTTAATTGCGGAAGATACATCGGAAGCCGTTAGTTTTGAACCGGCTTGAAGGCGTCTTGCGACTGTTTTTTTGAGGCTTACGGTTTCGTATATAAAAACGGCAAGCACGATGCAGACCAGAAATAAAAAGAAAACGTGCATCGCCAATATCTGAAGTTTATCCGATTTAGATATAGAGGAGGGCTTGCCCTTTGTTTTTTTGATAATACTCATAAAAACAATCGTTTTTTAATTCAAATGAAATCTTATAAGGGTAAGTTAGAACATTACCGGATAATTCATCATGTAATATAATACTACTTTTTCAACGGGCAATCAAGATTAAACTGATTCATACTTAAAACTGTTATAAAATAATTTTTTATAAATGCCGCAAAAATGGTATAATAAAAAATTAAATCTTAACCGCAGAAATGATAAAAATTATCCGCAGTATAGAAGAACTTCAAAAGCTCGAAAGCGAATGGAACGATTTATTGAAATCAAGCCTGAACGAAAACGTTTTTCTGTCGTTTGACTGGAATTTTCTCTGGATAAAATATTTTTTGCGCGGCAAAGACAGTCTTTTTATAATAGCCGTTTATAACGATGCCCATGAATTAGAAGCTTTAGCCCCTTTTTTTCTGAAGAGATTTTTTTTGTTTTTTAAATCGCTTATATTTATTAGCGGCGATTATTCCGATTATCTTGATATCATCGTAAAAAAAGATGCCGATAAAGAAAGAATTTATTCCGAAATATTCGGGAAAATCACAAATAATAAAATAGCGGATATAATTTACATGAGACAGGTTTCAGAGGAACTGCTTAACGGCGTTAAAAAAAACGTTTCCGAGTATGACGGGTTAAAATTGAATTATAAAGAAAGCGGCGACTGCTATTATTTTAATCTGCCGGACAATATGGACGGCTACATGAAACGGTTTAACTCTAAGCAAAGATATAATATTTTAAACAGGGTCGAAAAAGCGGAAAAGAATAATATCGGATTTATAGGCTCTTCGGATATAGATAAATCTTTATTTAACGAATATTTAAACTATTTTTTCGGACTGCACCAAAAAAGATGGAACGATAAGGGGGGGAAAGGGGTATTTTATAATAAAAAAATAAAATTTTTTTTTACCGATTTATTTACCGTATTATATGGCAAAAATAAAATTGCGCTGTCCTTTCTGGCGGTTAACGAAAAAGCAAGCGGCGGCTGTGGCGGCAAAGAAAAGATTATTTCATCGGCGGTTTGTTTCGATTCCGGAAATAAAAGGCAGGTATATCTGCCGGGATTCGACCCGGAATATTCCAATTTTCATCCGGGCATAGTTTTAACTTATTATATTATAAAAGAGGCTATAGGCAAAAAATACGAAGAATTCGATTTTCTCAAGGGCGGAGAAGAATATAAACAAAGATTCGGCGCTGTTAAAAGAGAAAATTACAGGCTTTATTTATATAAGAATAAAATAATTTATTATATTTATAAGATCAGCTTGTTTATAGAAAGAGAAGTTAAAGAAAAATTAAAAGATTCGGCATTTAAAATTAAATTAAAAATTAAAAGATAAATAAATTAAATAAAAAATTTGATTATTTTAAAAAATAATCGTATAATAAAACATACATTATCGACATTGTTAAAGTTAAACCCCGGTATTCCTGTAAATATTCCTCGAAAACTAGATGCAGTGTTAATTTGTATAATAATTTAAACTCACAATGGAGGAATGTCTAAAAATGTTCAAGAACAAAAAAAATTATGCTGCGGAATCGCCTAAACTATCCGATAACGTAAATAAGGAAATCAATAAGGAAATCGGTTTTAAAGATTTAAAATTGTCAAAACCTGTAATGCAGGCTATCGCCGATGCAGGATACGAAAATCCGACCCCCGTTCAGGCCAAAGCTATTCCTGCGGTATTGTCGGGGTCAGACCTGCTGGCCGGCGCACAGACCGGAACCGGTAAAACGGCGGCTTTTACGCTTCCGATACTCCACCTGCTCGCAGAAAAACCCGCTGCGGTTTCCCGCTCCGGCAGACCGCGCTGTTTAGTTCTGGCGCCGACGCGCGAACTTGCCGCACAGGTAGAAGAATCGGTAAAAACATACGGAAAATATCTTCCGTTAAAATCTACGGCGGTGTTCGGAGGAATGAGCATAGTGCCTCAGATAAAAGCCTTGCGCCGTAATGTTGATATATTAGTGGCGACTCCCGGCCGCCTGCTTGACCACGTAGGACAAAAAACAGTTGATTTATCAGGCGTCGAAATCTTCGTGCTGGACGAAGCCGACAGGATGCTGGATATGGGATTTATAGTCGATATTAAAAAAATTATCGCGCTTCTGCCTAAACAACGGCAGAACTTATTATTTTCGGCAACTTTTTCCGAAAAAATCAAGACCCTTTCAGCCTCCGTACTTCATAATCCGGTTTTTGTAGAAGGCGCAAAACGCAATGCCGCTTCGGAATTAGTGGACCAGAGCGTCCATTTAGTTTCCCAGCGCTTGAAGAGCCATCTCTTGTCGCATCTTATCAAGCATCATAAATGGAAACAGGTATTGATTTTTACCCGCACGAAAAACGGCGCTAACCGCCTTGCCGATAAACTGGCCGCGGACGGAATTTCGGCATCCGCTATACACGGAAATAAAAGCCAGCCTGCGCGTATTAAGGCTCTGGCACAGTTTAAAGACGGTTCGGTAACGGCGCTTGTCGCCACCGACGTGGCTTCGCGAGGAATAGATATCGACCGCCT
>JAKAKF010000030.1 GCA_021813595.1 bacterium | reverse complement strand
TGGTTTATACCTACGCAATGTCTTTTAACACGACGGCATACCAGAAATTAGGCGGAGAAGCCTTGCTGCCGTTAGTGGAAGAAAAAGAAGACCCTTATAAAGGTTAACGTTAAAATCGAGATTTAATTTTAAAATTTTAAAGAAGGAGCAAAATATTATGATTTTATTAAACGGTTTTTTAGAAAATCCGGTATGGGGTTTGCCGATAGTAATTTATCCTTTTTTATCCGGTCTTGTCGCAGGGTCGTTTGTCGTTGCGTCGCTATCGCACCTTTTTGGAATGGAAAAATTCAGGCCGTTAGCTAAACTTGCGGCGATAGTCAGTTTTGCGATGCTTATACTTGCGGCGCAGGCGCCTTTAGCAGATGCGCTTCAGCCGTCAAGGGCGGTTTGGGAACTGTATTTCAGGGACCATTTTCCATACTCGCCTCTCGGTATGTTTATTATAATCTGGACGCTTTATATAATTCTTATGCTTTTCGAAATGTTTTATCTGTTCAGGGTTTCAAATATAAAGAGAGCGGCAGAAGACAGCGGTTTCAGGGGGAAATTAGCAGATTTCTTTACGCTCGGGAATAAAGATTTATCGGAAAAAGCGGCAAAAAAAGACCATAAAGCCCTTATGATTATAGCGGCTTTAGGCATAGGTTTGGCATTTTTATTTCACGGCTACGTCGGATTTCTATTCGGCGCTATAAAAGCAAGACCGTTGTGGTCGAACCCGCTTATACCGGTTTTGTTTATAACGTCGGCTATCGTTTCGGGTATAGCGCTTATGGGGGTTTTATACGTAATAGGTTTTTCGTTTTATTCCGATAAAAATAAGGTGAAGTCGGAAACCGTGTATGCGCTTAATAAAATTTTGTTATTGGTGATAGGATTCGACCTGTTTTTCGACTTAATAGAATGGCTTTATTCCGTTCGTTCTTATGCGCCGAAAGATTTATACGAGGGATGGCACTCGGTTTTCAGCACGGGCGGCGGCGGCGTTTTAGCTTTTAATTACCATTTTATGCAGATAACCCTTGGACTTATTATACCCGGACTACTGCTTATATCAAAAAAAGTAAGAAATTCAAAAGTATGGACGGTAATAGTAGGCTTTTTAGTGTTAATAGGCGTTTGGTCAATGAGGTTTAACACGGTTGTAGGCGCCCAGCTTCAGGCAAAAATAGGGCAGGGAACGGTTCTTTTCGATATTCCGTGGTTGGGCTACGACGGATACATAACCGGAATCGGATTATTTGCGCTAGGCATCTTTTTAATATTCGTTTTCGGCTATTTATTGGGATGGGAAGATAAACCCGAATTAACCGGCAATAATTAAAATAAGGAGGATATGTAATGTCAATGAATAGAAGAGACTTTTTAAAATATGCGACATTCGGCACGGCGGCGGTTTTTACCGGAGCGGGTTTGACCCAGTGGGCAGGCGGAATGTTCCATTATGAAGGAGAATATGTTTATCCGGGAAGAACCGAAAACTGGAAGGGGGTTGAAGTAAAGTTCACTACCTGCAAGCAATGCCATAGCGATTGCGCCGCAATGTCAAGGGTATTTAACGGAACCGTCGTTAAATTAGACGGCAACCCTTATGATATACAGACGACGGAGCCGAATATTCCATACGCTACGCCAATGAAAGAAGCAATTACGTATGTCGGGACAAATTTCGACACGTCTAAACCGTTTGTTGACGGGGCGCATTCCTTGTGTCCGAGAGGTCAAGCGGGAAGACAGACTACTTATGACCCGTACAGAATATATATGCCGTTAAAAAGGGTAGGAGAAAGGGGTTCTAAAAAATTCAAAGTTATCTCATACGAGCAGTTAATAAGCGAGGTGGTTAACGGAGGGTATTTATTTAAGGATATACCCGGCGAAGAAAAAAGGTTCGTGGAAGGTTTTAAGCATTTATGGAATGAAGGCAGAAACAGGTCTATTCCGGCGGATTCCAGATATCCGGATTTCGGTCCCAAAACTAATCAGTATGTCAGCTATTGGGGAAGAGGGGAGGCAGGGCAGGCAAATTTTATAACAAGGTTTGCAAATGCCCTCGGTTCGGTAAACGCCCTGCCCCATGTTTCTATCTGCGAACTCTCGCATCACGTTTCTACTTTCAGGACGTTTCCCGGAACGAATATGTTGAAGCCGGACTTACCTAATTGCACCCATCTGCTGATTTTTGGAGCCAATTATTACGAAGCTAATTTTCCTATGCAGACGCTTGCAAGAAGGTCGGCTGCAGCCACGGCATCCGGAAAATTAAAAATAACAGTAGTGGATGTCAGGGCGGGAAATCAGGTATCTCATGCCGACAGATATATCCCGATAGCCCCCGGCGGCGACGGCGCTTTGGCTATGGGTATGCTTAGGTGGATAGTCGAAAACAAAAGATACGACGAAAATTTCCTGACTAACTTAAATCACAGTTCGGCAAACGCAAACGGCGAGCCTAATTTTTCGAATGCGTCGTATCTTGTCGTTGCAGATGAAGGCAATAAAGGTTTTGCCAAGTTCTTAAAGAGCGGCAAATCTTTTTACGCAATAGACAAAGCGACCGGAAAGCCGGTTTTAACGTCTGCGGCGGCAAAAGGCGATTTATGGCCTACCGGGTTTTTATCTTTGACTCCCGTTAACGTGAACGGCGTTAACTGTATGACGAGTATGCAGATGTTATGGAGCGAACTTAGAAAACATACCGTAGAAGAGTATGCAAAGGAAGCCGGTCTTGCGCCGAGAGTAATACTAGAGCTTGCAAAGGAATTTACCTCCCATGGAAAAACCGCAGTTGCGGATTATTACAGGGGTCCGGTAAAACATACGAACGGGTATTATCACGGCAGGGCGATTCAGCTTTTAAACGTTATGGTCGGAAACGTCAACTGGCAGGGGGGTTATATTAACGGGGGAGGCGGAGCCAACATAATGGGCGGCAAGGGCTTCCCTTATAATCTCGGAAAATGGCCGGGTTTTGTTCCCGCAAAAGGCGTTAAGATTTCAAGAGAAGGGTCTTTTTACGAAAAGACCATGGAATATAAAGAAAAGGTTGCAAGGGGCGAGTCGCCGTATCCGGCGCAAAGACCTTGGTTTCCGTTCAGTTTCGGTATGTGGCAGGAAATCTGGGGTGGAACGTACTTCCAGTATCCGTATCCGGTAAAGATACTTTTCCAGCATATGGCGAACCCCGCATGGTCTATGCCGGGCATGGGGGGCGTGGACGACGAGTCGAAGCCTTGGATAAGAATGGTAAAGGATTTTGACAAAGTCCCTCTGTTTATCGCCTCCGATGCGATAATTGCCGAAAGCTCGGCATATGCGGATTATATCGTTCCCGACGCAACTTATTTAGAAGGCTGGGGTTTTCTGGGGAATCTTCCGACGTATCCGACCGCAAGGACTTCGGTCAGACAGCCTATAATAGAGCCAATGACGGAAAAAACGCCGGACGGAAGACCAATTTGCATGGAGAATTTCTTGATAGACGTCGCAAAAGCTATTAAACTTCCCGGGTTCGGCGAAAATGCCTTCCTTGAAGGCGGCAATCTTAACGAAAGAGAGGATTATTATCTTAAAATGGCGGCAAACGTTGCATACGACGGTAAATCTTATCTTGCAAAAAAAGGAAACGGCTTCGTCCATCTGGGTCCGGTGCCGGATGCAAATGCGGATGAGATGCAGACCGTAAAAAATTATGTTTCGAAATTTGGGAAATCGCTCCGTTCTTATGAGTGGAAAAAAGTCGCCTATGTATTTGCAAGAGGCGGGAGATACGAGGATTATAACGTCGGTTATCTGCCGTGGGGAAAGCCGAAGTGGGTAACTCACCTGTGGAATCCTAAAGCGGCGGTTAATATATATAACGAAGACGTTGCTACGACGCACAATGCTATAACCGGCGAAAGATTTAACGGAACGACGATATTACTGCCTCACAGAAATATGAAGGGCGAATTTTTAGATAAATTGTATCCAAAGAACGAATATCCGCTCAGGGCATCTACCCACAGACAGCCCATTCATTCAAAGTCCAGAACGATGGCAGACCCGTGGCTTCAGGAGCTTTTACCCGACGCTTTCTGGGAGATAAACGAAGTGGACGCTAAAAAGCTGGGGCTATCCGACGGTGATACCATAAAGGTAATATCGCCCACCTACGAAAAGGGGATTACCCACCGCGTGAGGATTTTGCCATCCATAAGACCCGGCGTAATTACGGCGGCTACAGCTTTCGGAAGATGGCTTTACGGTTCGGGTACATGGTATATAAACGGGAAGAAATATACGGGTGACCCTGCAAGAAATCAGGGCGTCCATCCGAACGCCCTGTTCCTGCTCGATAATTCGATAGCGGCTAAAGACGGCTGGACGACCGTTTTAACCGATCCGGTCGGCGGCTCTATGGTTTATTACTATGCTCCGGTTAGGGTGGAAAAGGTATAAATAAATTAATATAAATTAATTATAGGGGTATATTTCTTATGGATAATGCGGCAAGGGAAGAAAAGGTTGATTTTGACGACTTTGGAAAGCTGTCTCTTTACAGAAGTATGATGTATAATTTTTTTTCCAGAGTTTTTGCAAGAAAGGTCGATTTAAAATTTTTAGAAAGCCTTATGCAGAAAGAAATCGAAAATATAATTGGCGGTTTATGCGAAAACGACCCTGCTTCCAATGAATTAAACAGAGCTGTTAGAAATATAGTGTTTTCAAGCATGGAATACGATAAAACCGAAAGCGAATTCGACGAACTTTTCGTAATTCCAGCTCCCGGCAGATTTATACCCCCGCATATCAGCTATTATCTTGGAGGAAGCCTTAAAAAAGCGGATTTAGAAGGGGGCGGCAAATCTGAGGACGAAAGCGATATTGCTCTCGTCGATAAATTAGAAATTACTTATAAATCTTTAAATTTTGAACTAAAAGACCCGAACGGAGTTTCTATAAAAAGGTCTGACCACATTTCCTATATCTTGGGATTTATGGCGGCGCTGATAAACCTTGAAGGCAGGTACCTTTCGGGGCAGGTCAAAGAACCTCTTCCGTTTCAGGAGGTCGTTGCAAACGAATTTATGTTTTTTAACGAATTCGTCGTAAACTGGGTCAACTTATTTGCCGATGAAGTAATTCAGGAGTCAGGTTCAATGTTTTACGTACCTGCGGCTAAACTTATGCAAGATTTTATAGCCTGCGAGCAGAGGGATTATAATAATATTGTTACGAAAATTTAACATAATTGTAATAATCTTGTAACATTAGTTTGTTAGAATAAAGATGTCGAAATCGTGAAATAAACATTTTCAAACTAAACTAAAAGAGAGGAGGAAGTTATGAACAAAATTAGCAAGACAAAAAGGACGATGCAGCTGAGTTCGCTGTCGGCTTTTGTTTTTGCCTTAGCCGCGGCGCTGGCATTAGTCTTTGCGTTTAGCGGGGCAGGAACGGCTTATGCATCCGGAGCCGCCCTTTACGAAAACCCCAATACGGGCGAGATATTTTTAACGCCCGGGCCGGGAAGGGTAAAAGTAGGACAGAGCGTCGTAAATCAGCTGTTAAAGCCGAACGCAAAAAAGACGACCCGGCAGATTAACAATTTAAAAGCAACGGAAAAGAAGCTGGAGGCTTCGCTAAAAACAGTTAAGGGCGAAACCCTTCCTGCTTGGACGAAACATATCACCCTAGGTACCTTGGTTTATATGGGTTACGGGTATTATACCCAGACAGGTTTTGCTCCCGCGTTACAGCTTCAGGAAAATCCGGCGGGTCCGGGAAATAACGGCTATAACGCTTTCAACGTGAACAGGGCGTATTTAATATTCTTATATCATCAGGACAACTGGTTTTTAAAGCTCACGCCGAACATTAATAAGTCGAATAATTATAACGGGGCAGGAACAGGCAGTAATTGGTATACCGGCGGAACAACAACTCCTGTATCATGGGCTTCTTCATCCGGCACCACATTCGGCAACGAATATTTTAGGCTTAAATATGCATTTTTACAGTTTAACCACGTTTATGACGCGAACGGCTTAACCGTAAATCTTAAAGCAGGTCAGTTTCCGACGCCTATGATTGCTTGGGAAGACGGCTTGTTAGGTTATCACGTCGCCGAAAGAACGCCGTGGGGCGTTTTAGGCGTAACTTCCACCCAGGCAGGACTTGGCGTGTCGGGAAAATTTAGGTCTAACGGAAAAATTTACATAGCTTATAATGCAGGTTTTTTTGATAATGCAACCTTTCATCAAGGCGAAGACATTGACCAGAAATCGCCTCAGGCAAGGGTATCTTTTTATCCCATGGGAGCAGATTCAAATTTAGACGGATTAGGTATAAGCGGATATTATGCATGGTCGCAATCGAATAATTTTGAAGGCTATTACGGCGTTAACGCTAATAACGACAATCCGACCGCAAGGGCATCCGCAATACTCGATTATAAGACCCCGCAAGGAGTAATTGCTGCGCAGTTCGACTACGGCTTAAATGCCTTAGCAGGCGGTTATGCAAGCGGTGCAGGTTCTATAAGCCAGGATACTGGAAGCTTTTGCGGATTAAATCCTTCAGGCGCATATGTATGTAATGCTGCAGGCGCCGCTTATCCGGCATTTGCCGCAGATTTGGGATCGTTAAACACTTACCAGCATAACACCGAGCACGGCTATGACGCATTCGGATATTATAATATTCCGAACAGTAAATTCGGCGTGTTTGGCCTTATCCAGAGATTCTACTATTCCGACCCTTCAACTGCTTTTTGGGTTAACAAAATAGGCACGAATATTACTTCCGGCAACCCGTACGATTCCCAGAGGGGCGTGGTCGGCGTGGCGTATCATTTGAACAGCCACATAACGTTAACTGCCGATTGGCAGAATTATCAGTTCCTTTATGCGAAGGACTATAGGAATTTACCTGCAAGTAATTTGGAATATTTGGATTACGGCCAGTGGATGGGACAGACCAACGCCTATTTCCTTCAGGCAAGGATTGCATTCTAAACTTAACTCAAAGCTTTTCTCTCTGCACCTCCCTATACCCGCCCTAAAAAGCGGGTATTTTTATTTCAAAATCTGATATAATCTATATAAGAACCCTTACCGTAATAAACAATAAATAAATCGATAGATGAATAAAAAAAGCGGCGGCGGCATTAAAAACAGGAATATCGTAGAATATCTCTGCAACGGCGTCAGTTTTACAATGCATCCTATAAATGCCCGTTACGGATACGACTGCAATACGGAGCATCCTACCGTAGTATGGAATATCGAGTTCAGCGACGAAATCCATCTTTTGAGCAACGAATCTTTCGGGGGGCGAACAGGCGACGAAAGGCAGATAATTTATACAAAAAACGTAAGAGGCTCCCTTTGTTCCGAAGGCTCAGATAAATATACTTTTTATAATAAAGCGTCTATTCCCATAGAATTCGAAAAAGACGGCGTATCGTTTATGCTGAAAATAAATAAAAAAGATTACGAAAAGGCTGAAATTATAGAAAAAGAAATTTATAAAGAATTCGAAGATTTAGGTCTAACAGCCGCGCATTCTATTGCCGAAGGCAATATCAGGATTATTTTAAACAGGCTCTCCAACAGAAAATTCACCGTTTTAAATTTAAACGTCAAAGACGAAGATATGCTTTTCGAAAAAGACGGCATAGATTATTTTTTCACGGAAAACGAGCCGATTATAGACAAGGCGATAAAAGAAATATTTACCGGTCATCTGGAGTTTATAAAGACGTCGGACAAGTTTTATAAATATATATTAGAGGGATTCAATAGAATGGTCGGTTCGGGACTTAACTGCTTGAATATTCTTCTTGCGGCGGTTAATTACGAACTCCAATACGATATTTTCGACGACGAAAAATATCTTGCAGATTATTTAATTTCACGAGTTAAAAATAACGATAAAAATAATAAAGAAGTATGCTGTATCAATATTCACGATAAAGAAGAAAATTTTTATGAAAAAGGGGTAAAACTGATTGATATAGCAATTCCCTTAAAGAGTTTAATCGAAGCTTTCGACCTTTTAAATAAAATTAAATGCCTTGCCTTAATCGATTATGCTTGATAATGAAAAATTTGATATAATCGCTTAACTTTTTAAACAATAAAAACATTTATGGTTAACGATAATTTTAATAAAGATAACGGGCTTAATTTCGGGGTCAATACCGATTCGTTTTTCGGCATCGGGTTCGGACTTTTGGGCGATAACAATCTCGACCGCTTACAAACCTCATTCAACGATTTTTTTAGTCTTTTAAATTCATATAAGATAGGAAATATCGAGATAAATACCGAGATAGAACAGTTAAATCCGGGTTCTTTGCAAAAATTAATTATTCCTTTAGTAAGCCCGTTTTCGGTTTCGGTCCATCTTCCGTATCTTCAGCTTAATCCGGCAAGTCCTTTGGAAGAATACAGGCAGGTATCCGTTAACGCGATTATAAGGGTAATAGATGCCTGCCGCGGATTGGGCGTTAGAAAATTCGTTATTCATCTGACTTCCGAATTTGAAGATTCTATCTTATTTTTTCCTATCGAAGAAAAAGCAAAAAGGACGTTGATAGATATTGCAGTGAATCAGGCAAAGAAAAGTATGTCGGATATACTAAAGGAAACTAAACTGCCGCCATCTGTTTTCGCGTTAGAAAACCTCGAGGTTTTTCCGTTCGATTATTTATACCCCATAGTCGAAGAATTCGGCATATCGGTCTGTTTCGATATGGGTCACTGGGGGTTAAACGGTTTTATGCCTGAAGAATTTCTCGAAAAATTTAACCTTAACCGCATAGGCGAGATGCATATTCAGGATATGACGGAAAAAAGAAGCGACTTAAGAACGACCGTAAGAAACGAACATAGACCTTTAGGAACCGGCATTTTAAAACCGGACGAATTTTTTAACTCTCTCGTCGAGAATAGGCAATTTTCAGGGTCTTTGATAATAGAAAACAGGTCTAAAGAAGATTTAATTTCTTCCTTAGATTACTTAAAATCCGGTAATTTTATATAATGCCGTAAATTTTCTTTATGCCTTTCTATAAAGATATAGATAAAAACGGTTTTTTTACCAGACCTCTTCTGCTTTCTTCTACCGGAATGTTTTTGGACGGTTATTCCCTGACTATAATTGCATTCGCGATAATACTTATCAATCCGTATTTCAGCCTGAATGCGTTAGAATCGGGCTTAATAATAGCATCCGTGGTATTCGGCAGTATAATAGGGGCATTGTTGATTGGATATTTCAGCGATATTTTCGGGAGAAAATCGGTTTATATTTTAAATATGGCGGTTTTTGTAGTTTTCGGAATCGTATCGGCTTTTTCGGTTAATTTTTTAATGCTGTTTATATCGAGGTTGATTCTGGGTGTTGCGGTCGGAGCCGATTATCCGGTATCCAATTCTTATATTGCGGAAACGGCGCCGGAGGCGCTCAGAGGTAAACATCTTTCCTTCGCCGGTTTGTCGTTCGGCATAGGTTCGATATTTTCTTCTTTAACCGCGGCGGCCCTTTTTCCTTTCGGACCTGAAATGTGGCGGCTTATGCTTGGTATCGGCGTTATCCCCGCATTTATAGTAATGTTTTTAAGAATTTCTATGCCGGAATCTAAAAGATGGATAAATGCAAAAAGTCTAAGAAACGAATATAAAAAAAATAAGTTATACATCGAAGGAATGTTTTCAAAAGCGCATATAAAAAACACGGTTCTGTATTCCTCTATCTGGTTTTTATACGACGTCGGAGCATACGGTATCGGTCTGCTAATACCGTTAATCTTTAAAAAAAGCGGACTGATTTCAAACGAAGACAATGCGCTTATAACGTCTTTAATTCTTTTAGTCGGTATAGCAAGCTCCTCAATCGGGCTTTTAGAAATAGATAAAATAGGAAGAAAAAAGATACAGCTTATCGGTTTTGCAGGGATGGGCGCCGCCCTTTTTTTTCTTCCTTTCGCATACGGAACATTAACCGGTCTTGTCGCCGTAATTTTTATAGCCGAAATTTTTAATTCTTTAGCATCCTTAACGGTAGGGATTTTTCCCGCCGAGCTTTCACATACGTCTTTCAGGTCGTCGGCTTACGGATTTTCGGCCATGGCGGGAAAAATAGGAGCCGTATTCGGAGTTTTAATAATGACGTATTTCGTTAAGGAAAATAAAGATTTAGGTTATTATTCGGTTGCGGTTTTAATGTTTGCGGCATTTTTCCTTTCTTCTTTTCTGCCGGAAACTAAAAATAAAGAACTTGACGAAATTAAATAATATTGCTGCTCCGATTTTTCTTGACTTAATTTTTAGCAGATATATAATTGTAATAAATTTATAGCATTATCCAAATAAATCGTTCTTTGAAAATTAAAGCTTAATTCCTTTATGTGTATAAGGGAAGCGGAGGAACCAAAATTTTGGGGCGAATATCTTCTATTTGTTTATTAATGAAAAAGAAGATAAAGGAGAACTCTTTATCCTTAGCCCGTCAGCTAACTTCGCAAGCTATTAAAGAGCGCCAAAAGTATAGCACGGATTAGTTTAATATTTAATAAAAGATAACGGATTAATATATATATCCGCATATCGATAATATTTTTATTTATTCTTTAATAGCCGGAGGTTTTGAAACCTCCGGCTATTTTTTTGCAAAAATGCGTAACATAAGCATTTGCGTCTTAAATATAAGGCTTATAGGAGTATAGCCGTTAAAAATTTAATTTATTTAATAAAAACGGAGGCGGGTAGTTTATGATAGAAAGTATTATTCTTCTTATAGTTTCTATGCTGGTACTGGCATATTTATTTTATGTGTTGATATATCCGGATAAATTTTGAACCCCATATAAATTTAGCGTGCATTGCAATTTTATTGAAATTAAATGGGGAGGGGCTATAAATGATAGCATTTTTAGCAGCTTTTGCCGGCATAGCTATAATGTATGCCGTATTATGGTTTTTTACGGATTTTATAGATAAGATTTAATTGAAATTTAAACATTAAAAAGAGGTGTCGAATAATGACTTACACGGGAGTTTTGCAGATTTTAATAACGCTTGCCGTTATGGTTATAGCCGCGATTCCGTTAAGTAAATATCTTGCGCATGTTTTTAAATGCGAACCTACATTTTTAGACGGAATTATATATCCGGTAGAAAATTTGACTTTAAAGTTCCTGAAAGTTAACGGAAATGAAGAGGTGGACTGGGTTAAATATTTAAAGACGGGGCTTATCGTCAATTTTTTTATGCTTACGATTGTATTTTTGATTTTAAGATTTCAAAATTTTCTTCCGCTTAATCAGATGCATTATCCCGGCATACCTTGGGCGCTTGATTTTAACACGGCGATAAGTTTTATAACCAATACGAACTGGCAAAACTACGGCGGAGAGGAGGTTTTGTCCAATTTTTCCCAGATGGCGCTTGCTTTTCTGCAGTTCACTTCTGCCGCCACGGGACTTGTTTTTGCCGTAGCTTTTATCCGCGGGCTTATAAGGCGCGAAGCAAAATATGTGGGTAATTTTTACGTAGATTTTATAAAGGCTGTTTACAGGCTTTTTCTCCCTTTAGCCGTTATATTTGCGGTTATTATGCTGTGGCAGGGCGCGCCGCAGACGTTTGTCATGCAGAAAAAAGTGACTAATATGACCGGAGTTAAACAGATGCTTTCCGTAGGACCGGTAGCTTCTATGGTATCCATCGAAAATCTTGGTACCAACGGAGGAGGTTTTTACAACGCAAACGCCGCCCAGCCTTACGAAAATCCTAATCCCTTTACTAACGCCTTAATTATATTTATGATGGGGACGATTCCCATAGCGTTGTTTTTAATGTACGGGATAATGATAGGGGATAAAAAGCATGCATGGACGTTATTTGCGGTTGCTATGACGTTTCTCATAGTTTGTCTTGCCATAGTTTATTCTCAGGAGGCGCACGGCAATCCGTTTCTTGCAAAGTTAGGAGCAAATATCCGTGTTTCTAAAAATAATCCGGGCGGCAATATGGAAGGAAAGCAGGAACATATCGGAATTGCCCAGACCTCTTTATTTGCAGTAGCTACTACGGCCTTTACCACCGGCAACGTCGATGCCTCCCACGACAGTTTTATGCCTCTTTCCGGCATGGTTTTAATAGCCGAGATGATGTTGAACCTCATATTCGGAGGTAAAGGCGTGGGGCTTCTAAATATGCTCACAATGGTAATAATAGGCGTGTTTATCGCCGGGCTTATGGTGGGGCGGACGCCTGAATTTCTTGGAAAAAAAATAGAGGCTAAGGAAGTGAAACTTGCAACGCTTGCAATGTTTGCCCATGCGTTTATTATTCTTATACCTTTTGCAATAGCAATAGCAATACCGGCGGGGCTGGCGGGCATATTAAATCCGGGTCCGCACGGATTAAGCGAGATTTTATACGCTTATACCTCGACGACGGCAAACAACGGGTCTGCATTTGCCGGTCTTAACGGCGATACGCTTTTTTATAATATTTCGCTCGGACTTACTATATTTTTCGGCAGATATATTCCTATAATATGTCAGGTCGCAATAGCAGGTTCATTAATCAAAAAGAAAAGCATACCTGAATCGGCCGGTACTTTTCCTGCCCACGGTGTTTTATTTTATACGGTTATAACGGGAACCATACTTCTTGTCGGGGCGCTAACGTTCTTTCCGGCGCTGGCGCTTGGACCTATTGCGGAACATTTTGCAATGATAAAAGGGCATCTGTTTTATTAATTTAAAATAATTTAAAGAGGATGTTTATCGTGGGGAAAGAACTTATAAAAATGTTAAAATTAACGATTTTACTGTATGTCGTATGCTCGCTTGCATATACGTTTCTTATCTGGGGCATAGGGAAAATAGCCTTTCCGTTTCAGGCGGACGGAAGCATAATATTCAATAAAAATTCAAAACCGGTAGGCAGCCTGTTGATAGGCGAAAAATTTACTTCTCCGTATATATTTAACGGCAGACCGTCGTATGCCGGAAACGGTTATGACGGAACGGAATCGGGCGGGTCGAATTATGCCCCTACAAACGGAAAGTATATAAGCCATGAAAAAAAATTGATAAATAAATTTTTAAAGGAAAATCCAACCGTTAAAAAAGGCGGTGTTCCGGCTGATATAATAACGGGTTCCGGTTCGGGTTTAGGACCATATATTTCCATAACGGCTGCGCTTGACCAGGCGCCGAGAATATCCTCGCTTACCGGAATACCGGAAAGCATACTTTACCGCCTTGTTAAAAGCAACGTGTCTTACAGGCGATTCGGCATATTCGGAACTCCCGGCGTAAATACCGTGAAATTAAATTTAAAACTTTCTATACTGCTTAAAAAAAGCAATTACAAGTTATATAAACTTATTTTCAAAGGGTTAGTTTAAAGAAAAATATTTTTTAATTTTAATAATTAGAGGGATAAGAAAAATCATGTCCAAAAAATCTTATTACGTTTCCGCGTTTAACAAGGATATAATGTTATCCGCCGTAAAGGATTCTTTTAAAAAACTCAGCCCCAAGGTTTTAGTTAAAAATCCGGTCATGTTTGTCGTCGAGATAGGTTCCGTTATTACTACGGCAATATTTATTAAAGACTTGTTTATGCATGATTTTAAATTTATCACTTTTGTTCTACAAATAACGTTATGGCTCTGGTTTACCGTTCTATTTGCCAACTTTGCCGAGAGCATTTCCGAAGGAAGAGGCAAGGCGCAGGCAGACAGCCTTAGAAGAACAAAGACCGAGGTGATAGCAAGACTGTTTAAAGAAGAAGGAAACGAGGAAAAAATAAAAGCATCACTTTTGAGAAAAGGGGATGTAGTTATTGCCGAATCGGGCGATACCATACCAGCCGACGGCGACATAATAGAAGGAATTGCTTCCGTAGATGAATCCGCCATTACCGGCGAATCCGCTCCGGTAATAAGGGAAAGCGGCGGCGATAGGAGCGCGGTTACCGGCGGCACGAAAGTCTTATCGGATAAAATTATAATCAAGGTAACGTCGAACCCGGGAGAGAATTTTATAGATAAGATGATATCGCTTGTCGAGGGGGCATCGAGGCAGAAGACGCCTAATGAAATTGCCCTTAATATTTTGCTCGTTATGCTGACCGCCCTTTTTTTAGTCGTTGTTGTTACTATAGAACCGATGGCGGGTTATTTCCACGGGTATATATCTCCGGTAATTCTCGTAGCGCTTCTTGTTTGTCTTATACCGACTACCATAGGCGCCCTGCTTTCCGCTATAGGTATTTCCGGTATGGACAGGCTTGTAAAACATAACGTAATTGCAATGTCCGGTAAGGCGGTAGAGGCCGCGGGCGACGTTAATACCCTTCTGTTAGACAAAACCGGAACCATAACTTTCGGCAACAGGATGGCTGTTGCTTTCATTCCTTCCGGCGGCTCGACCGTTAATGAATTAGCCGACTATGCCCAGCTTTCGTCTTTAAGCGACGAAACGCCGGAAGGGAGGTCTATCGTTGCGCTGGCAAAACAGTACGGCTTCAGGGGACGGCATATCGACGAAAAGAACGTCGAGTTTATCCCTTTTTCGGCTTTTACGAGAATGAGCGGGGTTAACATTCTTGATAAAAAAGAACAGATAAGAAAGGGGGCGGTGGAAGCGGTTATAAAATTCGTCGAACAGAATAACGGCGCAGTTGCAGATGATACCGTAAAAATAGCGGAGGAGATTTCTAAAAAAGGCGGGACGCCCCTTGCCGTTGCGGTAAACGACCGTATGCTCGGCATTATACATTTAAAAGACGTCGTAAAAGGCGGAATTAAGGAGCGGATTAACAGTTTAAGAAAGATAGGCATTAAAACCGTCATGATAACGGGCGACAATCCTTTGACGGCAAAAGCTATTGCCGATGAAGCCGGAGTTGACGATTTTGTAGCGGAAGCTACTCCGGAAACCAAAATGGCGATTATAAAAAATGAACAATCGCTCGGCAAGCTCGTAGCAATGACCGGAGACGGAACGAACGACGCACCTGCTTTAGCTCAGGCTGATGTCGGCGTTGCTATGAACACCGGCACTATGGCGGCTAAAGAAGCCGGAAATATGATAGACCTCGACTCAAACCCGACGAAACTTATAGAAATAGTCGAAATAGGCAAACAGCTTCTTATAACCCGCGGTTCCCTTACCACGTTTTCTATCGCAAACGACGTCGCAAAATATTTTGCCATAATACCGGCGATGTTCACCCCTATTTTTCCATGGCTCGCGCCGTTAAATATTATGAGGCTGTCTTCTCCCGAATCGTCTATACTTTCGGCCGTGATATTTAACGCCGTTATTATAATAATACTTATTCCGCTTGCGTTAAAAGGCGTAAAATACAGGCCCGCTTCCGCTTC
>JAKAKF010000179.1 GCA_021813595.1 bacterium | reverse complement strand
CGGTTTTCGGAGTTTTCAGCGAAAGCGATTTCAACGACTTTATTAAATAAGAAATAAGATATTGGAGACGGTTCATAATGGAAGAAAAATATTTTGAAATTTCGGCGGAAAATCTTAAAAAATTTGTTGAGAGCATTATAGCCGATAACTTTGAGGTTATCGCCCCCACAGATAAAGACGGCGACACTTTTTACGGAAAAATAAGCAGATTTGAAGAAGCGAACTTAGATATTCTTCTGCCAAAAATGTCTTATAAGGAATATCTTCTTCCTAAAACCGAAACGCTTTTAGAATATTCTTTTTCCGGCGTAGATACCGAAATTAAAGACGGACTCGAAGCGGTTGCCGGAGCAAACGAAAAAAGAGTTATTTTCGGCGGAAGACCTTGTGATGCAGGTGCCGGACCTATAATGGAAAAGGTATTCAACTGGGATTATAAAGACGAATTTTTTAACGAAAGATTTAAGAATTTGACTATCGTTTCTATAGCCTGCGAAAAGCCGGACAACTATTGTTTCTGTACGGAAATGCAGCTTTCTCCGGAAAGTTCTTACGGTTCCGACATACTTCTTAAAAAAGCGGGAGACAAATATTTTGCCGTTGTGACGAGCGAAAAAGGCTTAAATCTTATCAATCCCTATATAAATCTCTTTAAAGAAACTGCGAAAGCTCAAGTTCCTGCGGACAAGGATTGGAAAAAACTATTTGAAATAGAAAGAACTAAAAGTTTTTTGGACAAAAACTTCGAACATAATTATTTTCAGGACAGATTTTTATCCTGTATAGGATGCGGCGTATGCACATACACCTGCCCGACTTGCCACTGTTTTGATATTCAGGATGAAGGAAATTTAAAAGAAGGCAGGAGGATTAGAAACTGGGATTCCTGCCAGTTCGGCATATTTACCCTTCATACTTCCGGTCATAATCCAAGAGTTACGCAGGGGGACAGATACAGGCAGAGGCTAATGCACAAATTTAAAATATACAGCGAAAAGTTCGATAAATATCTATGCGTAGGATGCGGAAGATGTTCCAGGAACTGCCCCGAAGACATAGATATTAAAGAAGTTGCAAAAGACTTAGCCGATATGGCTTAAATATAATTTAATTTAAAATTTTTAACATATAGCGGGGAGCAGATAGTTAATGGAAAATATTTATTTGCCGAAACTGGCTGAAATAAAAGAAATTATTCAGGAAACCGCGGATACCAAAACTATACGTCTTACTATCGACGGGGGCAGCATAGATTTTCTGCCCGGCCAGTTCGGAGAGTTTTCTTTCATAGGAGAAGGAGAATCGACGTTCGGATTATCGTCGTCTCCTCTAAGAAAAGAATATTTTGAATTCAGCTTTAGGTCTTCGGGAAGAGCTACTACCGGCATAAACAGCCTGAATCAGGGAGATAAAATAGCTTTCAGGGGTCCTTACGGAAATTATTTCGATACGTCAAAAATGAAAGGAAAAGACCTTGTTTTCGTGGGCGGCGGAATAGGTATGGCTCCGGTAAAATCTATTATGGAATACTGCCTCGACGAGCGGGACGATTACGGCAAAATAACCATACTATACGGAGCAAGGTCAGTAGGAGACCTCTTGTATAAAGGCATATTCGACGAATGGAAAAAATATAAAAACACCGACGTAATTATTACCGTTGACCCTGGCGGAGAAACACCGGACTGGACGGGGAAAGTAGGTTTCGTTCCTACCATTCTTGAGCAGTTGCCTATAAAAGGTGAAAACAGCGTTGCAATAGTGTGCGGACCTCCAATTATGATAAAATTTGCGTTAAAATCGTTGGAGGAAAAAATGGGGTTTGACAAGAGCGATATTATTACTACGCTTGAAAACAGGATGAAATGCGGGCTGGGTAAATGCGGAAGATGCAACGTAGGAAGTGTTTACGTATGTAAAGACGGTCCCGTGTTTACCGCAAAGGAGCTTGAAAGTCTTCCAAACGACTTTTAAAATATATTATATTATATTATGCAGCTATTAATAATTCACGCCGATGATTTTAACTATTCTTTAACTGGAAAAACTCCCGTTGCCGAGGAAATTGACGCAAGCCTTATTAATGAAAGCGGAAATTTTTTTGAAGAACCGTTGGTGATTTTCTGCACAGTTGAAAAAGGGGATGCGAAGAATACCGCAAATATCGTAAAAAGAGCTTTTGAGGAAATTAAAGGAATTGCCGATAAGTTAAAGCCGGGGATAATCGTTTTATATCCTTATGCACATCTTTCCAATAGCCTTGCTGACCCCTCTCTCGCTATTTCTGCACTTAACTCTTTAAAGGCTGAACTTGAGTCTTTTTATACCGTTTACAGAGCGCCTTTCGGATGGTATAAAAGCTTTAAAATTTCATGTAAAGGGCATCCGTTAAGCGAATCATCCAGACATATAACCGAATCTGCCGCAATAGGCGCAACAGCCGTTTCTACAAAAAAAACTAGAGAAGACGTCGTAAAAGATGTAGAAAGCGAATTTTTTATATTGAATCATGATGGTATCGAAACAAAAATCGATTTAAAAAATGAAAGCGTACTTGACGATAAATTGCTTAAAGATTTTCCCTCGCTCAGAAAAGTGATTGCGTATGAGGAATTTAAAATAAAAGAAGGCGAAACCCCTCCCTCAGTTTCAGCTATGAGGCGGCTTGAAATTGCAGACCACGAAGAAAATTCCGATTCCGGCCATCTGAGATTTTATCCAAAAGGGACTCTGTTATATAAGCTTCTGTCGGATTGGGCGGAGGATATTGCCTTAAATCATTTGAAGTGCATGGAAATAGAAACGCCGTTGATTTATAACTGGAATAAACCGGAAATTAAAGGACAGGGAGAGTCTTTCCACGAGCGTCATTATTCCGTTTTAGTTCCGGACGAAAAATCCGATACCGGCGGATTTGCGCCGTCTAAAGAGTTTGTTTTAAGATTTGCAGGAGATTTCGGACTTTTTTCGA
>JAKAKF010000100.1 GCA_021813595.1 bacterium | reverse complement strand
AAAGTATGCTTATAGCTAACTAAAATTTTTATGAATAAATCAAATAAATTAAAATATATATGGATTGCTTTACTGACCTTTTTCACAATTTTTGGATTTGCGGTAAACTCTTTACTTGCAAGAGTTGCTCTCCAGAATAATATAATAAGTCCATTATGTTATAGCTTGCTGCGTCTTGGAAGCGGAGCGTTAATACTTTTTCTAATAATTTCTTATAAAAAAATTAAACTTCCAAAACCAAATTATTTATCCGCATTTGCATTATTTATATACGCATTTTGTTTTTCAATCGGCTACATTGAAGTAAGTGTTGCTGTGGGAGCGCTTTTGGTATTTTCCGCAGTTCAATTCACCATAATAGGGGATGCAATATTAATTCACAAAGAAAAGCTTTTTTTGTTTCAATGGTTAGGCGTCTTGCTTTCAATGGGTGGCTTTGTTCTGCTTGTATATAAAGGCTTGTCTGTTCCCAAAAATTTTATTGGGTATTTTGGTGCCGTTATGATGATTATTTCTGGAATAGGCTGGGGAATTTATACATTAAAAGGTAAATTTGAAAAACAATATTTGTTAAGAACCGCATCAAATTTCATCTATTCTTTAATTTATTTTATTCCTTTAATAATAATATTTGCGTTCTTTAAAAATGAATTTGTTGATGGGCAATATATTAATGCGCCTTATATTTATTTAAAACCGATAATTTTAGGCGTCTTATCCGGAGCAATATTTTCAGCGCTTTTTTATATGTTATGGTATAAGGTAGTAACAAAATTATCCCGTGTTTTATCATCGTCCGTTCAATTATTAACGCCTGCGATAGCGGCAGTTTTAGGCATAATATTTTTAAATGAAAAAATATCGTTAAATTTTTTTATTTCGGCTATTTTAATATTAGGCGGCATTATATTTGTAATACTTAAAGAAAAAAAAGCGGAAGTAAAAGAAGAGACCATTGAAGATTTAGAAGAAACATTCGATAAATAAACAAATAATAAAAGACGATATATTAGCCCTTTAATTCTACTTCGCCAGTTTTATCAAAAATTATGCCAAATTGGCATAAATATTTATGCCAAATTGGCATAAAATTAATTTAAACTTTTAAAAGGATAATTTTAAAAATTTAATTAATTCATTATCTTAATCTTAACTTTCAAAATGGCACATTTATTGCAATATTTTTAATAAAAGTATACCAAAAATATATAAATATACTAAGTTATGCAATATAAAATTATTCAATATAAAAATATATTAAAACATAACAATAAGGAGAGTGAATTATGTCTGACAAATTAGCGATTATTATCGCATCCGAAGAGTATGAAAAATCACACGTGGCTTCAATGATCGCGTCTGTTGCAGCGGTTTCCGGGGTCGAGGTTTCTATTTTCGTAACTATGAATGCGGTTTACAATTTTTTAAAAGAAACGGTGGAAAAGAAAAATTTTACCGGCGGAAAACTTTACGAACAGATAAAAGAAAAAAAAGCATCCATGTTTTACGAACTGTTTGATCAGGCAAAAATGTTGGGCGGTCTTAAAATTTATGTCTGCTCAATGGTAATGGATATTCTTAAAATCGAAAAAGAAGATTTATTAGACATAGTAGACGATCATTTAGGCCTTGCGGCATTTTTAGGGATTATGGAAGGCGCCGAAACGATAACTTTTTAAAGATAAACGACAAAAGTTTTTAAATATTCAATTTAAATGATTCTAAATTTGATTCATAAAATAATTTAAAAATATTTAAGGAGGTATTTAGTAATGACAGAAGAAGAATTGAAACAGATTAAACCTACGGTTACGGTAGATGCAAGGGGAACATATTGCCCCGGTCCTCTTATGGAGTTGATAAAAGAAGTTAGGCAGCAGCCGGTAGGTTCGGTAATAGAACTGATTTCCGGAGATGCCGGAAGCGCAAAAGACGTTCCCGAATGGCTAAATAAAGTAAAACAGGAATTTCTTGGAGTTATTCCCGGTGATGGTTATTGGCGCATTTTTTCTAAAAAAGTTAAAGATATGTAAAAATTAAAAATATTTTGTTTGCGTTAAATTTAAATTAATTAAATTAATTTTTAAATTTTAATTTTTAAGGAGGCAGTTATGTCAAAAAGAGTAGTTATAGTCGGAGGAGGAGTCGGTGGAACTATTATCGCAAATTTACTTGCAAAGAAAATGCGCCCCGAACTTAAAAAAGGCGAGCTAGTAATTGACGTTATTTCCGATAAAGCGGAGCATTTTTATCAGCCTGGTCTTTTATATATGCTATTCGGTATGAAACACTATGAAGAGCTTGTAAGAAACGAAATTGATTTGCTTGACCCGATGGTAGCGCTGCATCTTCACCCTGCAATTAAAATAGATAAAGATAAAAACGAAGTTCATCTTAAAAACGGCGTTATAATTAAATACGACATATTGGTTCTTGCGACAGGCTCCAGGCCGGCTCCGGAAATGATACCGGGCTTAAAAGAAGGCGGAAATTGGTTTTACGAAGTCGAAGCCTGCAGAAAACTTCGCCATGAATTAATGACGTTTAAAGGCGGGAAAATTGTTTTAACTATAGGTCTTCCTCACAAATGTCCTGTCGCTCCGCTCGAAGTTTCCTATATGATGGACGAATGGTTCAGGCAGAGAGGATTAAGGGATAAGGTAGATTATACTTACACATATCCTATCGGCAGACTTCACGGACTTGAATCGGTAGCGCATTTTGCCGCTAAAACGTTCCCGAAACACGGAATAAATACAGAAACATTATATAATATGAAAGAAGTCGATCCTAACAAAAAAACGGTTACCAGCCTTGAAGGAGTAACTTTAAAATATGATCTTCTTATTACTATTCCGCCGCATAAAGGAGCTCAGGTCATAGAAGATTCCGGGTTAGGACAGAACGGTTTCGTGCCTACCGATAAATTTACCCTTAAAATGGAAGGCTCGACAAATATTTACGTAGTCGGCGATACTACAAATCTTCCAATAAGTAAAGCCGGTTCGACCGCCCACTTTGAATCGGACATTATAGTCGAAAATATAGCATCCGAATTAAGAAATGGCTTGACGCCGTTCAGGTATGACGGAAAGGTTTTCTGCTTTATAGAAACCGGCCTATCTAAAGCCACTTATATTATGTTCGATTATAATAATCCGCCTAATCCCGTTACTCCTTCGGCACTTATACACTGGTTTAAATTAACATACAATAAAGTTTACTGGCTGACCCCGATGGGAATTCTTTAATTTAATGTTATAAATGGAGGCAAATTATGGCTGAAAATGAAACAATAGACGTCGGTGCCGCCCTGACTAATAAACTCAAGGAAAAGCCGCAAGCTTTAGAACATTTATTGAATATTATCGATAGATTAGATACTCTTGACGAGTTTAGCGCAATGTTACAAGCTCAGAAAGACGGAGCTACCGATATGATGGTCCAGAGAGTCGCCGATAATATTACTACAGGTCTTTCTATTATGGACAGTTTTTCTGGGGAAGAACAATTGTCTATGATTAAAACTGCCGGCAATAAAGCAGAAAGCCTTAAAAAGAGCATTGAAACGATTGCGGAACTAGAGAAATCCGGAACGCTTCAGTCGCTTAAAGAAATGGGCGATTTCGTAGCCGGTTTCAGCAAAGGCACTACCGACGCAATGATAGAGCGTATGGCCGGTACCGCAGAAAAATTGGCTGAGCTTACCGATTCTCTGACCGACGAAAATATGGTAGGTTTAATCAAAAAAGCCCAGCATTTATCCGATTCGCTTGAAAATTCGTTAGATAAAATTGCGGAACTAGAGAAATCCGGAACGCTTCAGTCGCTTAAAGAAATGGGCGATTTCGTAGCCGGTTTCAGCAAGGGAATGACGGATTCTATGGTAGAACGCATGGCTGGCACCGCCGAGAAATTAACGGAACTTACCGATCTAACGTTAAATTATAATGTTAAACCGTTGTTAGATGCCGGCGAATCGCTTATTAACAGCGGAACATTGGATGATCTTATAGAATTGGCTAATGCGACGGCTGCCGCAAGGAAAATGCTTACGGACGGATTAGTCGACAGGGTCGTAAATACGGCGCAGGCAATGGTTGAAGCCATCATGACGCAGGTGGATGTTAAAGAAGCTATAAAATCTATCAACCGTTCAACTATTAAAACAATAAATAATGCCAAAGAAGAGAAATATGCAAAAGGAGGTATTTTGTCGTTATTATCTATGGCAAAAAATCCTGAAATAATGCAGGGTCTTAAATTTATGATGCTTTTATCTAAAAATTTAACCAGCGATATAAACGAACATGCAGAGGATATATTTATTACGGGTGAGATTGCCAAAAAAGAATTCAAAAAATTATAATATACCCTTATTTTTCTATGCATGCCCGTGAGCGAATGAGCGCAGCATGCAGAAGATAAAGACAAGCGCGCGTTAGCGCGTAAGATATTATATCAAAGGCTATTAGCAATATTATTATTGCTAATAGCCTTTTTATTTTTTAAAATTTTATTTGAGTTTGTTATTGGATAAGGAACAAAAATATTTAAAATTAAAATAAAAAATGATATTATTAAAAAGTTTAATATAAATACGATAAGCATATAAAACAATTCCAAAGGGGGAATAATATTATATGATAATAAATGCCGATTCTTTTAGCGCCGGAAACATTGCATGGGTTTTAACTTCTGCCGCGCTTGTGTTAATGATGACGCCTGCTCTAGGCTTTTTTTACGGAGGGATGGTAAGAAAGAAAAACGTGCTTAACACTATTTCTCTTAGTTTCGTTACTATTGCTACCGTAAGTTTTGTATGGATTTTATGGGGATATTCTTTGTCTTTTGGACCCGACGCTTACGGCGGCTTTATAGGAAACTTGAAATACATAGGACTGTTTAATATGAAAATTAATCAGCATTCAAGGTATGCGAACACCTTACCTTCATATGTTTTCGTAGTATTTCAACTAATGTTTGCTATAATAACCGTTGCGTTAATAAGCGGCTCCTTAGTGGAAAGGGTTAAATTTTCGACATGGGTCGTTTTTACGGTAATATGGCTGACGGTAGTTTATGCGCCTATAGCGCAATGGGTATGGGGTAAAGGAGGATTTCTTGCAAAAATGGGAGCATTGGACTTCGCCGGCGGAACCGTCGTTCATATAAGCGCCGGTTTTGCAGGGCTTGCCGGAGCGTTAGCGCTTGGAAAAAGGAATAAATACCTTACAGAAAACATAATACAGCCGAATCAACTCGGTTATACTATATTGGGTGCCGGGCTTTTATGGTTCGGCTGGTTCGGTTTTAACGGCGGCAGCGCACTCGCCGCAAATTCTATTGCCGCTTCGGCAATTTTGGCGACAAATACCGCTGCAGCGTCTGCGGCGATAAGCTGGATGATAGCGGAATGGGTAAGAAACGGCAAGCCTACAAGTTTAGGCATTGTTTCGGGGGCTATTGCCGGTCTTGCGACTATTACGCCGGCGGCCGGCTATGTAACGCCTTGGGCTGCTATGATTATAGGTCTTATCGCAGGCATTATATGTTTTTCTATGGTAATTTTTATTAAGCCTAAATTAGGTTACGACGATGCTTTAGACGTTTTCAGCGTTCACGGAGTAGGAAGCGTTTGGGGAGTTTTTGCTACAGGATTATTTGCAGACCCTTTAATAAATAAAGTAGGAAGAGGATTGTTTTACGGAAATCCAAGACAGTTATTGGTTCAGGTAATTACTATAATAATAGTCGCTACCTATTCTTTCGCGTTAAGTTTTATCATATTCAAAGTACTTGATTTAATTATGGGTCTAAGGGTAGATAAAGACTCGGAAACTATGGGCTTGGATATTACCCAGCACGAAGAAACGGGATATAATTTATAGCAAATATTATACTTCAGATTAAATTATAAATAAATTATAAAGTTAAAGAGCAAAATTACGCGAAGAAAGTTTAATATTTATGAAAAATATAGCAGTTTTAATTAAGTCCAAGGAAAGACATTCCGAAGGTTTAAGGATTTCTGCCGGATTAAGCCTTCTCGGCGATAAAGTAGATATTTTTCTTTTAAACGAAGATTTTAATGTAAACGATCTGCCGGTTATAAAGAATCATCTTGAAATGATTAAGGCGGTCGGCATAGGATTGTATTCAAATTTTAAAAAAGAAGGCTTCAGCTTTATTTCAGATTTAGATATAGGAAAAAAAATGTTAAAATACGATATCGTGTTTTTTTATTAATATGAAAATTTTATATTTAATAAAAGAAAAAATTGACGGGGATTTAGCTAAATCTTTTAACAGCGTCGTAGCCGCTCAAAAATCCGAGGGTATCGAGGTTTTAATAATTAATCTTTGGGAAATAGATAGTAACGGTTACGACTCGGTTTTAGATAAAATTTTTGAATACGATAAAACTATATGCGTTTAATTTAATAAAAATCAACCAATTAAAAAATATAAAAAAGGAGGGATAAAATATTTATGGATTATGGAATGCAAAACAGACTTTCCCGCATTATTAAGCCGAAAGACGGAAAAACCGTTATGCTTGCCGTAGATCACGGCTATTTCATGGGGCCTACAGGTGGACTTGAAAATATAAAAAAATCTATTTCTCCTCTTTTAGAAAATGCAGATTCTCTCATGCTGACGCGCGGTATTTTAAGAACCCAGATTAATCCCGAAATAGATATTCCCGTCGTTTTGCGCGTAAGCGGCGGTACCAGCATACTTAAAGACGACCTTTCCGACGAAGATATAACAGTTTCTATGGAAGATGCCGTAAGATTGAACGTCTGCGCCGTAGCCTTATCTATTTTTATAGGTTCTAAAAATGAAAAGCAGGGTATAATCAATCTTTCGAAATTAGTCGATAAAGGCAATAAGTACGGCATACCTGTACTTGCGGTTACCGCCGTCGGCAGAGAAATGACGAGGGATGTCCGTTATCTGTCTCTTGCCGTAAGGATAGCCGCAGAAACCGGAGCAAGTATAGTAAAAACTTATTACTGCGAGGATTTTAACAGGGTAATAGAAACATGTCCCGTTCCCGTCGTAGTCGCCGGAGGGAAAAAGACCGGCGAACTTGAAGCGCTTAAACTTGCATATAACGCCGTTAAACATGGAGCTGCCGGCGTCGATATGGGAAGAAATATATTTCAGTCAGAAAAACCCGCAAATATGATTAAAGCGGTAAAAGAAGTAGTTCACGGCGGCATATCGCCCGAAGACGCTTACGGTAAAATATATGATATATAGCAGATAAAATATTGATAAATAATGGAATGATGAAGCATATTTATTTACATAATCTGCATGACTTCATTTAATTCTTGTCGCAGGCGTTATTAAGGAAATTATACTTTTGTGAATAATTTAAACAGCGAAAAAAGTTCTTATTTAAGGTCGGCGGTTCATCAGCCTGTTAACTGGTATCCATGGTGTATGGAGGCTTTTGAAAAAGCTAAAGAAAAAGATTTGCCGGTTTTATTAGATATAGGCGCAGTCTGGTGTCACTGGTGCCACGTAATGGATTCCGAATCTTATGAAGACGAGGAAACTGCGGCTATAATCAATGAACATTATATCGCCGTTAAGGTTGACAAGGACGAAAGACCGGATGTAGATTCACGCTATCAAAAAGCCGTAAGCGTGTTTTCCGGTACCGGAGGGTGGCCTCTTACTGCTTTTTTAACCTGCGACGGTAATTTTTTTTACGGCGGAACATATTTTCCTAAAGAGCCGGCTTACGGTTTGCCGTCATATAAATCTGTTTTAATTGAAATCGCAAAATATTATCGCGATAATAAAGAGGCGGTTTTTAATCAGAGTTTAGATTTTTTTAAAAGAATTTCAAGCGATGCGAATAAATTTTCTATATTTAATATAAATATTAAAAGAATTAACGATTCTATTAAAAAAGATAATTCGTTAAATATAGAATACGTAAAAAAGTTTATAAACGAAGCCTCGTATGAATATAAACTTCATTTCGACGATACAAACGGCGGAATAGACGAATCCCCTAAATTTTTTTATTTTTCTGCATTAGAACTTCTTGCTCTCGATTATATAGCGAACAGAGACAGGGATTCTTTAAATAAAGGAATTTATACTTTAAATAAAATTGCCTCCGGCGGAGTATTCGACCATGTAGGGGGCGGTTTTCACAGATACTCTACGGACAAGAAATGGATAGTTCCCCACTTTGAAAAACTGGCGGAAGTTAACGCTCAGGCTTTAAGAACATATTTCTTATATTACAGGTTGACTAACGATAAAGCGCTTCTTAACGTTATAAATAAAACTTTAGATTTTATAACGGGAGAGCTTTACGACCGCATAAACGGCGGTTTTTATGGAAGCATCGATGCCGATACCGGAGACGAAGACGACGGAAAATTTTATACCTGGTCGTATAACGAGTTCAGGGAAATTTTTTCCGAAAGAGAAGAATTTAAAGCGGCGGCGGAAATATTTAATATAAATAAAGAAGGAATTATGCGTAACGGCAAAAAGGATTGCGATAACGCCGGCGAATATTCCGATTCGCAGTCTAACATCGCTTATGAACCCGGCGAAATTCCTAACGTATTATATTTAGGCGATAATTTTGAATATTTAGGCGGTAAAATTTACGAATCGGCGATTTTGAAACTAAAAAATTTTAGGGACAGGAGAAAAAAACCTTTCATAGACAGAGTAAAATATTCTTCTTTAAACGGCAATATAATATATTCTATTACCGAATTGAGCAAAATTTTTAATCCTTTTGATTTAAACAGACAAAAATTAAATAAGATAGGAGAAAAATCCATAAAGCTTTTTATGGATATTTTTGATAAAAACGGCGACGTCGGCAGATTTATAGGCGAAGCAGGCGGTTCCGTTTTGGAAGATAATGCTTATATAGTGCTGTCGTTAATCGGTTTATTCGAAACGACGTCGAATCCCGTATATTTTATTTACGCAAAAAAAATTGCCGAATATACGATAAAAAATTTTTATGATTGGGAAAGAGGCGGTTTTTTTGATATACAGCATACGACGAAAAGCTCTAAGATAGGCTACCTCGTCCATAAAGAAAAAAATATAGCCGACTACGGCGGCTGTTCGCAAAATGCCTCTGTTTTGCTTGCTATGTCAAAACTTTATATTCTTACCGGAGAGATTCAGTTTAAAAACGTCATTTTAAAATCTTTCGAATATTTTATAAACGAAGCGAGTATGCTTAAACATAGCGCTTCGGGGTATCTTGCCGGTTTGATATATTATGCCGACAAAGCCAAGGTTAATGTTATAGTAGGCAGATATAACGATAAAGCCGTAATAGATTTTTATTCTATCTACGAGAAACTGAATACTTTCGATAAATTAAAAACGGGATTAAATTCTTTTAATATTTTTATAGATGCAGGTAATAAAGAAATTATAGATATTTATTCAGGCTTTGCAGGTTATCAAAAAGGCGATGCGCTTATTCTGGAAGAAATAAGAAATGCCGTAGCTGAATACGGAAGAGTAAAAAAACCTTTAGTATTTATGTGCGGTTACAAATCGTGCAATACAAAAATTTTATAAAAAAACTAAAAAAAATAACTATAACTCTTGACACAAATTAATATTTTGTAGTAATATACTCTACTAAAGATAATCAATTGCCCAAAAACGTTATGCAAGGGAATAAAAAGTTTAACATTTAACTGTTTAAAAGCAGGAGAAGTCGTCATGAAAAAGGTATTGGCTTTGTTTGTTTTTTTAACAATACTTTTTATTTTAAACTTAAATGCCTATTCTTATATTAACGTAATTACCGTCAGTCCCGGAGCAACGCTCGGTCAGATAGCGGACAACTACAATACCAGCGTAAGTTCTATAATGTCTTTAAACGGACTTCATAACTACGTCATATATCCGGGCGAAAAATTAAAAGTTCCCGCAAACGGTTCTTATCAACCTGCACCGCAGTACGGTCATTACACCGTCCAATTCGGCGACACTCTTTCATTGATAGCCCAGAAATACGGCACTTCCATTGCCGAACTCAGGAAGCTTAATCATCTTTATTCAAACGTAATAAGGACTGGAGCGGTACTGACCGTGCCCATAGGAAATAATGCTGGAAACGGAACGACTTCACAGGCGGTTGCATATATTACAGTCAGTCCCGGAGCAACGCTCGGTCAGATAGCGGACAACTACAATACCAGCGTAAGTTCTATAATGTCTTTAAACGGACTTCATAACTACGTCATATATCCGGGCGAAAAATTAAAAGTTCCCGCAAACGGTTCTTATCAACCTGCACCGCAGTACGGTCATTACACCGTCCAATTCGGCGACACTCTTTCATTGATAGCCCAGAAATACGGCACTTCCATTGCCGAACTCAGGAAGCTTAATCATCTTTATTCAAACGTAATAAGGACTGGAGCGGTACTGGCAGTTCCTGAAAGTTATAAGAAAATTTATCCTTATAGGACTGCTGAAAATAACGACGTAAAAAATCATAAATACGATTATTTCGGAAATAAAAACGTTTCAAAAAAAACAGGTTATCAAGTAGCAACTTTTAAAGTAGTTAATCCAAACAGATGTTCTTTGAACGGCAATGGAGCCGCTGGTAAAAAAACGGACGGAATAGATAATTTAAATATTGGAGAAAAAATTGTAGATACTGCTTATAAATATCAAGGCGTACCTTATGTATGGGGCGGCACTACACGCTCAGGCATGGACTGTTCGGGATTTGCCCAGCATGTTTTCGGCAAAATAGGCATAGATTTGCCGAGAACGGCGGCGGAACAGGCAAGATTAGGCAAGTATGTTCCAAAAAATAAATTAAAGCCCGGCGATCTTTTATTCTTCAGAACTTATGCATCCTATATTTCCCATGTAGGAATATATATAGGCCACGGTAAGTTTATTCAGGAAAATTCAGGAGCCGGAATGGTAACTATTAACAGTTTAAACAACGAGTATTTTGAAAGAACTTATGCTTTCGCAAAATCTATTAAATAATCGATTAAAAAATAAACTCCCGATAATTTAAAAAATTAAAAGGAAAAATTAAGAGGATAATAAACATACAATGCTTAATTTTAACAACTGGTATGCGCCTAATCCGATAGTCTATATAGGGTCGCTTCCCGTTCACTGGTACGGAATATTAATTGGAATAGGCTTTATAGTCGGTATAGCCATTGCTTATTTTAGGGCTAAGTCGTGGGGGGAAGATCCTGAAAATATAATAAATATTATGGTTTTTGCCATACCGGTGTCGATAATTTTTGCACGCCTTTATTATGTTGTTTTTGCCTGGGGTTACTATGCAAATAATCCTATTAGTATATTTTACATTTGGCAGGGAGGTCTGGCAATTTACGGCGGAGAAATAGGCGGACTTTTAACGCTTTATTTATACACCCGCATTAAAAAACTTAATATATGGCGCTATATAGACATGCTTGCGCCGAGTCTTCTTTTAGGTCAGGCAATTGGCAGATGGGGAAATTTTATAGACCAGCAGGCTTTCGGCTATCCCGTTAAATGGGGACTGCCTATAGCAAAAGCTTTACGTCCGGTTAATGCCTATACGCCTAAGCATTTAATATTAGGATTATGGGGTTATCCTTTCCAAACCGCATATCCGAAAAACCTGACTATGTATTCTCATTTTGAACCGTCTTTTTTCTTTGAATCCATTCCTGATTTTTTAGGTTTTATTTTTTTAATGTGGCTTTCAAGAAAAAAACCGAAAGTAGCCGGTACAATATTAATAGGCTATTTAATATGGTACGGGACTACGAGATTTTTTACCGAAGGTACGAGAATAGACAGCTTATGGCTCGGAAACAGCATAAGGGTATCTCAAGTGCTTAGCATGTTTGCAGTAATAATTTCAATAGCCGTCATAATTTACAGACATTATAAATATAAAGATATAAAAGATGCCGCAAAAATATAAAGCGGTATCCTCTGTCCGTCTTACTGATTAGCGGCCATTGCGGGCATATCTTTGACCTACATCTTCACCCTTACCATTACTCCGTTGACTTTTTCGGCCGGAAGTTTATAAAACCTGACGAATGAAGGGGACAATTTTTTAATCAGCGCGAATATCTTCCAGAATATGTTATTGCTTACTATTTCCTCGAACCCGTAAAATATGACGGTTTCATCGATATTATATTTTTTCAGCATAATTTCGACGTCCACTACTTCCGAATAGCCTGCTCTTATAAGAAACTGGCTGAGCCCGGGAGATACTTCGCTTTTAAGTGTGCTATCTATCCCGTATGGCTTTTCCGTTCTTTCTATCGAAACAAAGATATTTCTTTCATATATTATGTTATTGCTAAACATAGTTTTAACAATATAAGGCGATACTTTATCGGAAAGACTTGCAAAAAAAAGCGACGTTCCGGCAAGTTTGGAAAAATTTTTATAACGGTATTCATATTCTTTTAAAAATACGTTAAAGTCCGTCATTTTGTATATAGAGTGCAATTTTTTCTGTCCGTTCGTATAAATCATAATTACAATAAAAGGTATCGTTGCTATTATAAGCGCGAAATAACCACCCTGCAAAGTTTTATAAAGCAGGTTTGAAGTTAAAAACATAATATCCGCAAATGTTGTTATAGTAGAAATTAACAGCATAAAATATCTGCGCTTATGAAAAAAATGTATATTTATTAAAATTCCGGTAAAAGTCATCGTTCCGCTGACTGCAAGTCCGTATGCCATGGCAAGGTTGTTAGACGTCCTGAATATCAATATTGCCGCTATAACGCTTACAAATAAAAACCAGTTGGCAAAACTTATATATATCTGAGACTGAATTTCGCTGGAATTGTAGTTTATTTTTAATAACGGAATAATTCTGTTGTTGATAAGCTGATAGACTATTGAAAATATTCCGCTTATAACCGCCTGAGATGCTATTATCGTAGCCGCAATACTTAAAATAAGAATGGGCGTGTAAAATATATGCGACTGCGAATAAAGCATCATAAAAAAAGCATCCGTCTGCGTCTTATGCGTAAGCAGGAAAGCGCCCTGTCCCATATAGTTAAATATTAGCGCTATAAATACAAAAATCCATGCTTTCGTAATTGGTTTTCTTCCTATATGCCCCATATCGGCGTAAAGGGCTTCGCCGCCGGTTGCAGAAAGAATGACGTCGGAAAGAACGAATAAAGAAATGATTCCGTGGGCTATTAAACGATTTGCCGAAATACTGCCGTTAAATAAAAATCTCAAAGCGTAGTAAGGGTCTATAACCTTTAAAAATATTTGCGGCATATGCAAAAGCGATAAAATGCCGGAAGCGCCGATAACTATAAACCATAAAAGCATTACCGGACTGAAAATATTTGCTACCTTTTCCGTCCCTTTATGTTGATACCAGAATAACCCGATAGTTATTACGACCGAGATTAAAATTACGGTATCCGTCGTTATATTTTTAAAAAAAGGAATAAGGCTTATACCCTCTACGGCGCTTAATATACTTATAGCCGGAGTAATAACCGAATCTCCTATGAGCAGCGACAGCGCAATATACGATATTACGGTTATGAAAGCAACTTCGCGGGCGGATTTAATATATTTTTGAATAATATTTTTAAGTATTATAGTGCCGCCTTCGTTTCTTTCGCTAATACCCATTGCAAACCATACGTACTGGACGGTAACCAGCAGGGTAAGCGTCCAAATTATAAGCGACACTACGCCTAAAACGTTTGTGCCTGTTACTTTAAGGTAGGTAAAAATAACGGCTATAGTGTATATAGGGCTAGTCCCTATGTCGCCGAAAACTATGCCGAGAGCTTTAAGGGGTTTATTTTCGGTTAAAGCTTTTTTAGCATTGCCCGTACTTAGTTTATTCATAATGTAAGATATTGAAATATATTAAATAAAATTTATTGAGTTTATTTATTTTTATATTTGAAATTATATAAACACCTTATTATATTACATTTTAAAAAAAATGGAAGAAAATAATATCGAAAAATGAACGAAAAATAATAACGAAATTAACGATATTTTACATTTTTTACATTTACTTAAAATTACGATATAATTTATAAATAATTCAATAAATTATTATTATAATAATTACAATTATAAAAATGGATAAAATCGGGCGTAACGCAAGGCAGAATGTATGCAAGCGGAATAAAATGGCTAAGACGGGTTATATCGGTAAAAACGGATTCAGCCTTATAGAAATAGTTTTCACGATAATCATAATAGGTCTTGCCATGGGAGCCGTAACCGAAAGTTTTATCGTCGGTTCCGCAAAGAGCATAAATATCGTAAACGAAGAAACCGCCCTAAACTTAGCTAAACAGGAAATGGCGGCGCTGAATTACTGCAGGAGCGGGGGAGCGCCGACGAGTGGAGTGTGCAGAGCGTGGCAGGCAAATACGGCGCCGCCGTGGATAACCGCTACTTCAAGTCCTACTAATCTGTCTAATTTCGCGCCTCCTCAAGAATCCTCAGTTCCTATAAACAATGAATGTTTTAATACTGCAGTTGCTGCGAATGACGTTGATTTTAAGGACGTCAAAGGAACAGGATTTATCGGTGGAAGTTCGACTAATTTCATTCAGGCAATAGTCCAAACAGGCTGGTTTTCCGCTAACGGCGGCGGAACTTGTCCTGCGGCTCCTGCCGGATGTCCCGGAACTGCAGGGAGTTGCCCTTACGTTACTCTTTCGACGGTTTATGCGGATTATTAATATAAATTTAAAATGAAAAAATATGAAATCTATAAAAAAAGACTTAAAACTTAAAAATAATGAAATTCAAGCTATAAACGAACTCAGGAAAAGAGTGTTGAGTTTATATCCGGATGCCGAAATAATATTGTTCGGCTCTAAAGCAAGAGGAAACTACAATAAAGATTCGGATATCGATATACTCATACTTCTTGGAGCAGAGGTAAATTCTAAAGTAGAAAAAAAAATAATAAGCAATATATCAGATATTTATTCAACATATGACGATGTTGTTTTTGAAACTTTGATTGAAAATAAAAACGAATGGTTTAATAATAATCTTAATTATTTTGTCAGAAACAGCATAAACAGAGAAGGAATTAGTTTATGAAGCAGGAAATAAAAGATTACGCAAACTTTCAATTAGAAAAATCAAGAAATACCTTTGCAGAAGCTAAGTTATTATATAGCAACAATTATTTTACGGGTGCGGTTAACAGAATTTATTATTCCGTTTTTTATTCTGTTTCAGGACTTATGAGTTTGTTAGAATTAACTACATTAAAGCATTCGGGTATGTTATCTAATTTTAATAGAAGCGTTAAAGCTTAAAATGATTAAAGAAGACGAAACCGCAAAAAAAGACGGCGGGTTTACCCTTATTGAATTAGTAATGACGATACTGCCTATAGG
>JAKAKF010000015.1 GCA_021813595.1 bacterium | reverse complement strand
AAGCTACTAAAGAAGGCATTATAGGCTCCGTAATAGAAAAACCGGTAAAAAAAAGTATTCCTCCCAAGACGATAACGGGCAGGGCATAATCTCCTGCATGGGAAAACATAAAGATGCTTGAAATACCCATTAATACAAAACTCAGTTTTAAAAGATGTGCTTCATACCCCATGTCGGCTTTTTTTGAAGCCTTCATCATAGCAAAAAGCGAAAAAACCACCATAGGTATTAAAACCTTGTAATAGTATCCAGTTCCCAGTTCGCTTTTGACTATCAGCGGCATGCCGAAAAAGAAAACCGTCATAAAAAAAGACAGCAGGAAACCCTGGATGGAAAGATTTGCCAGAGTTTTATTTTTTAGAACCGAAACGGCGTCTTTAAAGGAAACTTCTATTTCTTTCAGCATTTCTTTACTCTTAGGCTCTTCCACCCAGACAAGGATTAAGACGGCCGAAATTATCCCGAGAATGCCCGAAACGTAAAATAAAAACGGGTAGCCAAAATAATAAGACAGAAAAGGTCCGGCAACGATACCGACGACGAAACTTAGGCCTATAGGAATACCGAGAAATGCCATAGCTTTTGTCCTGTCGCTCTCGGAAACGGTATCGGAAACCAATGCGAATGCCACGGAGCTTTCGGCGGCGACCCCCTGAAGAAACCTTAAAGAAATAAGTTCGTAAATATTGGAAGAAAAACCTATCATAAAAGTTAGCGTCCCGAATAACAGCATGCCGAAAAACAGAACGTTTTTTCTCCCTATTTTATCAGAAATATAGCCGAAAGGAATCTGAAAAACCGCTCTCGACAGCCCGTAAATGCCGAATGCAATTCCGATTAAAATAAAATTTGACGAAAACTTTTCGGCAAAAAGGACAAAAACCGGCAGAACAAGAAACACGGCAAGCATCCTTAGTCCCACGACGGAACTCATCGCCGCAATAGTTTTTTTCTGCTTTTTGTTAAAAGCCAAAACATAGCCTCCCTAATCCAAAAAATTACGAAATTATTATTATTTCCCAGACCTGATTTGACGCGACTGATAGCTTCTTATAGCTCTCAAAAAATCTATTTCCCTGAACTCCGGCCAATATGCATCGCAAAAATAAAACTCGGAGTAAGCGCTCTGCCACAAAAGAAATCCTGACAGCCTTACTTCGCCGCTAGTCCTGATAATCAGGTCCGGATCCGGAGAGCTTTTCGCGTAAAGATATTTGGATATGTTTTCTACGGTAATAATATTGGACAGATAATCGTAACCGTCCGTAAAGCCTGAAGGACACTGAGGCTGATTGTCCCCGCCATTTTCATAGGCAGGATTTAATTTGCTTTTTATGTAAATATTATCGGAAATAAAATTTATTATTGCATCGCATATTTCCTGTCTGCCGCCGTATCCTAAGGCGATATAAAGCCTTAAATTAGAATAATCTTTCGTTTTATCTTCAAGCCTGTCTATAACGTTTAATAAACTTTCGGGCAGAAGTTCTCTTTTGCCTATAACGGAAACCCTTATTTTGTTTTCATTAATAAATTTCGAATTTATATAAAATTCAAGCTGAGATTTTATAATTTCGAATAAACCTTCTACTTCCGACTTGTTTCTTTTAAAATTGTCGGTGGAGAATGCCCAGACCGTAACTACCCTGACGTTTAATTCTATGCACCAGGATAAAACTTTATATAACTTATCCGCTCCTTTTTTGTGCCCCTTAAATGTATCTTCGAACCCGCATTTTTTTGCGTATCTTCTGTTTCCGTCGAGTATTATACCTATATGGCCGGGAATTTTATTTCTTAATACTTCCTTTTTAAGTCTGTTCCTGTAATAATAATATATTGCTTTTTTTAAGAATGTCATTATTTACTGTGTTATAATCAAAATAATAATAATTTTTATTACTTAGATTTAAAGATTTTTTTATTTTTTAATATATCATATTTCGCTAATTTTTTGAACCCGCGCTGTTGAAAACTATAATAATTATCCGTATCTATGCCTTATATTGAACTAAACGACATCGAAATCTTTTACATACTTCACAGGTCTTCGACACCTGAGAAAGCTAAAACGATCATCATAATTCACGGCGCCGGAGGAAACCATCTTTCGATGCTCTGGGTTTTTGATTATATAAAGAAAAAATACGGCGGAATTTTCAATATACTGGTTTTCGATCTTCCTTTTCATTTCAGGTCTGCCGCGTATGCCGGCGAAGACACATTAAATTACGGTTTCTCAGTGAAAGATGAGGACGGCATAACTTATTATGCGGAAACTATAAACGCTCTTTCGTCTAAGTTTTTTGGAGAAGGCAAAAATTATATTTTAATAGGACATTCTATGGGGGCGCAGGTCTGCATTAAATATGCGTCCCTATTCCTTTATAATGTTGAAAAAGCTATGCTTATCGCCGGATGCCATAATACTCATATAAGCGATAGTTTTATAAAAAGTCTGGAGAAGTCTTTTGACAGAACGATTATGCTTTTTTTAAGAGACGCACTTGCGTCAAAAGAAAAAAATGTTTTAAACGGCGCTTTAACGGATATAAAAAGAACCCCCCGGCAGGTCGTAATAAATGATTTCAAGTATTCTAAATATTACAGCGGGCATTGCGGGGACGATTTAAATATTATTAACCGCGGAAAAATTCCTTTCAATATTATATATTCTAAATATGATTTAATTATAAAAGATAAATGCATTATAGAATTGCATAAAAAATTAACCAGCTCTGTCATTAGCGATATTCCGGCTAGGAATCATATCGATTTTTTATATGAAAATTATCGTATGGAGAAAGAGATAGATAAATTTTTATTGACATAAGCAGTGCTAAAATTATAAACTTTAAAATTGAACAAAAAATCCAACCATTTTAAAAATTTTGGGAAACATTATAAAAATGCGAACATTATGCGAAGGGGTTAGCGAATCCGATACCGGTAAAGAGTTTACATTCAAAGGCTGGGTAA
>JAKAKF010000075.1 GCA_021813595.1 bacterium | reverse complement strand
AAAATAGTTTTCTCCAAAACGAAAATCTTAAAGAATTCGATTTTATTTATAAAAGAATAAAACAACTGGATTTTAAGGCAAAAAAAGGGAAAAATATAATTATCGAATCCCCCTTTTATTCATTGATTTACGGATTAGGCAATAAAGATAAATTCGATTACGATTCCCTCAGAAATTTTATATCGGGTTCTTCCAGGATAGCCAGGACAAATAAAATCAAAGACGCGATTTTTATAATTCCCGGACTGCCTAAAGAATATTATACGAAAAACGGCATATTCTATTTATCAGCCTCTATTGCCGAAGGAGCGGAATTAGGCCTGTACGAATTTAAAAAATACCTTGCTAAGGAAAAAGAAAAACATGCCGGTAAAATTATTTATCCGGAAATTATAAGCATCTATTTTAACTGTAACTCCTCGACTATAACCAAAGTTCTAAAAAACTCCGCGGAAGAGGGTTTTGATTTCGGTAAAAAAACTTCCCTTGCGGCTAATTTTGCGCGCGATTTAGTCAATGAGCCGGGGAACGTCGTTACTCCCGAATACTTAGCCGGCGTCGCGAAAGAAATATCCGCGGGAAAAAATATAGAATGCGAAATATTTAACGAAAAAGAAATAGTGAAAAGAGGAATGAACGCTTTTTACGGAGTAGGCCAGGGGTCAAAAAACGCGCCGAGGTTTATTCATTTGGTTTATAAACCGAAGGATAAATCAAAAAATAAAAAAAATAAAAAGATTGCGATTGTCGGCAAGGGTATAACTTTCGACAGCGGAGGACTTTCTTTAAAGCCGGCGGATTTTATGACGACAATGAAATCGGATAAATCCGGAGCTTGCGCAGTTCTAGGAATAATGAAATACATTAAAGATTTCGATATAAATTTAGAGGTTCACGGCATTATAGCCGCATGCGAAAACATGCCGGACGGCGGAGCGCAGAGACCGGACGACGTGGTTAAAGCGCTTAACGGAAAAACGATAGAGATAGAAAATACCGACGCCGAAGGCAGACTGACCCTCGCGGACGCTTTAACCTTTGCTTCCAATCTTGGGGTAGATGAAATAATAGACCTTGCGACTCTAACCGGAGCATGCGTGATTGCGCTCGGAGAATATACCTCCGGCGTTATGGGCAACGATAAAGATTTGATAAATAATATTTTATCGGTAAGCCGTGTTTCGGGCGAAAGGATGTGGGAATTGCCTTTCGACGACAATATGAAAGAAAAGCTTTCAAGCCCTATAGCGGATTTAAAAAACGTGGGGAACAGATACGGCGGGGCGATAACGGCCGGAATGTTTCTCGAAGAATTCGTACCCGATAAAATTAAATGGTGCCATATAGACATAGCGGGTCCTGCTTTTACTAAGACGGGTTTTACTTATAACCCTAAGGGAGGCACAGGGGTCGGAACCAGAACTTTGCTCTACTACTTAATTCAGCATAAGATTTAACAGCTATATTTTTTTTGATTAAACCTGTATCATATGGTATATTTTATACTATAAAATATACCATATGATACAATTATAAAAATTGAAGGAGTTTCTTTGAATTCGTTTCTGCCTATTCTTATAATGCTTGCGGTAGCAATTTTATTTGCCGTATTTACTATTGTAGCCTCTAATTTCATAGGGAAAAAAACTTTTGAATCCGGTAAATTAAAGGCTTACGAATGCGGAGTAGAGCCTACCGGAGAGCCACATGTAAGGTTCGACATTAAATTTTATCTTATAGCCATTTTTTTTCTGCTCTTCGACATAGAATCTCTTTTTTTGTTTCCATGGGCGGTAATTTTTTCTAAATTAGGTTTTTTAGGTTTTATCGAAATGTTCTTTTTTATTATAATATTAGTTTTAGGTTTAATGTATGTCTGGCTTAAGGGGGCGCTGAAATGGGAATAGAAGAACATTTAGGCGATAATATCATTACGGCTTCATTGGATAAAATAGTTTCCTGGGGCAGGAAGTGGTCTATTTGGCCGGCAACTTTCGGCTTGGCATGCTGTGCTATCGAAATGATGACCGTCGCCTCTTCAAGATACGATTTCGACAGATTAGGATTAATATTCAGGTCCAGTCCAAGGCAGGCCGATTTAATTATAGTATCGGGCAGGGTCTCGTATAAAATGGCGCCTATGGTTAAAAGGATTTACGACCAGATGCCCAATCCGAAGTGGGTAATAGCTATGGGCGACTGCGCATCGTCGGGAGGATTATTTAACGTTTACAGCATAGTCCAGGGAGTAGATAGAATAATTCCGGTAGATGTTTATGTCCCCGGTTGTCCTCCGAGACCTGAAGCCCTGATTTACGGAATAACGAAACTTCAGGAAAAGATAGAGAAAGGGACGCTTAAACACGAAGAACCTCCTAAAGTCATAAAGTAAGTATAAGTAAATATATATAACAATACGTATTTAAACTAAATTAATTTCGACGATATGGATGTAATGTTTGCGTTAACGGTTATAAAAGAATCTAAGCCCAAAGCGATTGTTTCTGCCGATAATATTAAAGGCGACGTGCATATACAGATTAAAAAAGAAGACCTGCTCGAATTCGCCCTATTTTTAAAAACGGATTCAAGATTAGAGTTCGATATGCTGTCGGATTTATTTGCCGCAGATTATCCGAAAAGGCCCGAAAGAATAGAAGTAATTTATAATTTCTACTCGATAAAAAATAATTTCAGGGTTTTTATTAAAGTTAGCAGTAAAGCGGACGAAACGGAATACCCTAGTTTGACTTCGTTTTATAATTCCGCAAACTGGTTTGAAAGAGAAGTGTACGATATGTTCGGACTAAAATTTAAAAATCACCCGGATTTAAAAAGAATATTGAACCCCGACGACTGGGACGGATATCCTCTCCTTAAGGATTATCCTTTAAGAAAAAGACCAGAACCCGAAGAAATTAAAATGGATGCTCCGGGATATATCGAGCCTGAAAAAATTTAACAATAATAATAACAACTTAATC
>JAKAKF010000043.1 GCA_021813595.1 bacterium | reverse complement strand
TGGCTTAGCCATACCGTTTATACCTCCGTTTAATTCTTCATAGAATGAATCAAAATTGCAGGTTTATATTATGTAATATATAAATTTATTTTATATTTTTTATATTTAAATGGATAAATCTTTAGCACTAGGCCTGTAATATCTTTCTTCAATTGGATTATCCGCCATATTTCTGGTCGGCGAAAAGAATATGCCGACGAAATGCATTACCTTGCTAAACGGAATATATAATATAAGCAGCATAACCAGCGTGTAATGTATTAAAAATAAAGGGTTTGACGGAATATTGGTAAACTGAAACGTTAAAAGCCCGTTCATATATGGGTCGAGTTGATTATCCACGACGGTTAGAGCATTGGGCGTCAAAACATAATTCAATGACAGTCCGGCTAAACCTATAAGCATTAAAAGAACAAGTATTAAATAATCCTGAAACAGCGATATAAATTTAACCCTTTCTATGACTACTCTTCTCATCAAAAGAAGAAAAAGGGACAGCACCATAACGATACCGCAGACTATTCCTATGCCGACAAATATATTATACCACCACGGCAAAGGATTGGAATAAATAAAATGCCTTAAAAAGTGCATGAATATTAACAGGAAAAACGAAATATGGAAAAGGTATCCGAAAACCCAGGTAGCCTTATTAGATTTAAAAAGGCTTTTGAAGAAAAAAACTTCCCCCAGAACTCTGGCAAATGCTCCGCTCTTTGTTAATGGAGCGGGAGTAAGCATAATTTTAATGGGTTGCGGGGTTACAGCATATTGATATATTCTTAAAACCACAGCTATGACGAATATCAGTCCGACCGTGTATGTAAATAATAAATATATAGCGGTTGTTAGATTAAGAGGCGCCATATTTACTCCCCCCTGAATAAATAAATTATATTAATTTCGGGAGAAGAATAAAATTTCTTCTCCCGTTATTTGTGTACCTATCGCTTAACGAGCCGACAAGATTTACTGCGCGTATTGAATTCTTTAAACGCATCCCGTAGGTTTAGGAAGTCCCGCTATTTTAGCCAATTGTTTGGCAGGCCCTTCGGGAAATAATTCATAGATAAACTTATTCGCTTCTTTTTTGTCCGGTAAATTCTCAAGCGACATAACTTCTTTTGTAAGCGATTTAATAGCAGGGGCAACCTGGAACTGCTGGAAATAATTTCTTATCCATTCGATAAGCTTCCAGTGTTTTTCAGTCAATTCGACATTCTCTGTTTTTGCCAGGACTTCGGCTAGACCTTTATCCCAGTCGCCTAAATTTTGAAGATAGCCTTCGTCGTCCGTTTGAATCTTTTTTCCGTTATAATCTAGTTCAGCCATAAATAAAACCTCCTATAAATTTTAATTAATATTATGTGTGTTTATCAGATCTAAACCATGTCGATATATCCGCACGGACAGCTTTCCGCGCACTTTTTGCATCCGTTGCATGTTTCCAAATGAAATTCGAAATGTTGTCCCTTGGGTAGTTTTTTTACGGCGCTTTGAGAGCAGTATTCGAAACAGCTGCCGCAGTCGAAACACATGCCACAGCTCATGCACCTCTTAGATTCCAGTACGAGTTCGTCAAGACTAAGGTCGTTTAATATCGCGTCAAAATCCTTAACTCTTGCCTGAGGGTCGCGCGACGTTCTTCTCTGTCTTTCGGAGGTTTGAAAATATGCGATATACATATTTTTGCCCTCTCTGTTAACCGCATCTCCGTATTTTATAATTCTTCTTTCATCTTTGATAACCTGCTCTCCGGTCAATTTTTTATGTATGGCGTAAGCCGCATACCTTCCCATGCCGATAGCGTCCGTAACCAATCCGAATTTTAATATATCTCCGCCTGCGAAAACTTTGTCTTCGCCCGCTACAAGGTAATTATCGTCAATTTTTAAAAATTCGTTATTCGGATTTTTAGTTAGATTCTCTAGTCCTTTATAATCTGGTTTCTGTCCGAATGAATAAATAAGAGTATCTAGTTTTAACGTAAGTTCTTGTCCGCCTTCTATAATTATCGGATGCACCCTGCCAGAAGCGTCTTTTTCCGAAAGCTTCATTTTTTTGAGCTTAACCGCGGTTGCTTTGCCGTTTTCCGTAATAATTTCATCTAAGGCGAATAAAAATTCAAATCTAATTCCCTCGGCATTTCCTTCTTTAACTTCGGCGGAACCTTTTTCTTCTATTTCCGAAACATCGTTTAACGTGCCTTTATTATAAATAAACGTTACATTGGCGCCGAGTCTTTTAGCTACCATCCCCGCATCCATAGCGCTGTCGCTTCCGATAACGACGACTTCTTTACCTGCGTCTTTAAGTTCGCCGGAAGCGGCTTTTTGAAGAAACTCTATGCCGGTATAAACATTCGGCGAATCCGCTCCTTTCATATTCATTTTTATAGGCTGGTGCGTTCCTATAGCTACAAAAACAGCGTCAAATTCAGATTTAAGCTTGTCCATGGTTATATCGGCGCCGATATTAACTCCGGTTTTAATTTCTACGCCGAGATTTTTAATGCGTCCGACCTCTGCATCTATAATATCTAAAGGAAGTCTGAAACGCGGAATGCCGTATCTTAAATATCCGCCTGTTTCCGCATATTTTTCAAAAATAGTAACGTTATATCCCCTGATTGCAAGGTGGTATGCGGCAGAAAGCCCTGCCGGTCCGCTTCCTATAACGGCTATTTTCTCTTTTCTCGGAACTTCCGTCAGCTTCTTAAATTGAAGATTATTTTTTATTCCGTAATCTCCCACAAACATTTCTATAGCGTTTATGGCTACAGGTTTATCTTTTTCGCTCCTGTTGCAGGCATCTTCGCACGGATGAGGACACACTCTTCCCGTCGTAGAAGGCAGAGGATTAGACTCCGTAAGCATATAAAACGCCGTTTTGAGAGATTCGTCTATAGGCCTGTCGTAAGATTCGCTCTGCGCTATAAACTGAATATAATCTCTGACTTTAGTTCCGTTAGGACATGTGTCCATACACG
>JAKAKF010000139.1 GCA_021813595.1 bacterium | reverse complement strand
CTTTTGCCGAAAACGTTAGCCCATTCTATAAATTCACCTTCTTCTATCATTCTATCAAATTCCGCATCATTAATAAAATGATAGCTTATTCCGTTTTCTTCACCGTTTCTTTTTGCTCTGGTCGTAAAGGAAACGCTAGGTTTTATGTCTTTAAATTCCTTCAAAAGCATATTGCATAAAGTAGTCTTGCCGGTACCCGAAGGCGCCGAAACCGCAAAGATTAAGCCCTTGGGTCTCCCGTCGGTATGCAGTCTTCTATCTTCAAACTCTATGATTTTTTCGTCCGCCATGTATGATTATATTCCTTAATCTTTGTCTTCCAATCTTGCTATAATGGTTGAAGTATTAAGAGCGGAAAGTATAATGTGCCCCGAATCGGTAATTATCACCGACCTAGTCTTTCTTCCTTCCGTAGCATCTACTAAATTGTTGCCGTCTTTAGCGCTATCCCTTAGTCTTTTCATAGGAGAAGAGCCTGGGGAAACTACTGCCACCACCCTGCTTTGCAAGACTACGTTTCCGAATCCTACGTTAATAAGTTTCTGCATTTAGTAATATTTAACGGAATTTAATAATTTATTATATTTTCACCTTAAAACCGGTCCGGCTGTTTAATCCGAACTTAACAGCGCCGCAAGTTCGTCTGCTCCTACTGCGTATGTGCCTAACTGGGATACGGCAATGCTTGCTGCGGCATTCGCGATATAACAGGCGTCGGAAATGCTTGCGCCGACGCTTTTTGCAACCGCAAGAGTAGAAATAACGGTATCTCCGGCTCCCGTAACGTCATATACTTCTTTTGCCCGCGCGCGCAGATGCAAAGGCTTGCCTCCGTTATTTGACCCGCCGCTAAAGAGAGACATGCCGTCTTCGCCTCGGGTTATAAGCAGATAATCCGGCTTTATTTTTTTAATAATCGTCCTGCCCGCTTTTTCAAGGGTCTTCTCGTCGTTAATTTTAACTCCGGAACCTCCAGATGTTTCATTAATATTAGGTGTTAAAATAGAAACGTTTTTATAAAATTTAAAATTTTCGACCTTAGGGTCGAGAGCGATAAATTTGTTCTTTTCCCTTAAAAAGTTCACGAGTGAAGAAAAAAATTTTCTTTCTATTAGTCCTTTGCCGTAATCGGAAATTATAACGGCGTCTATATCGTCCGCTATTTTTTTTATTCCTTCCATAAGACGTTTGTAAACCTGAGCCGTAAATTTGCCGTTATTTTCCCTGTCGAACCTAACGATTTGCTGATTATGCGCAATAACCCTGGTTTTAATAATGGTTTGAAAGTTTTTTAAAGTCAGAATGTATGAGGAATCTATTTTTGCTTCGGGTTTATTTTTCCCGCCGGTTTTGCCCACTAAGCGCTTTAAGATATCTCCGTTATAATCGTCTCCTACGACTCCCGCTACGTAAACTTTAGCGCCGAGTTTAACCGCATTGTTTACTACGTTTGCCGCTCCTCCGGGCATCAGCTTTTCGGATTTTACGTTAACGACGGGAACCGGGGCTTCGGGAGATATCCTGCTTACCGTTCCGTAAACAAAATGGTCAACCATAATATCCCCGACTACAAGTATTCTCGCCCTGTCGAATTTTTTTATTATATTAAGCAGTTCTTTAGACATATCTTGAAAACAAATCGAGCGTTTTATCGGCGCAATCCCGTATATTAAATTTTTCTATAATCGTTTTTCTGGCTTCCTTAGCCGTTTCCCTTGCCGTATCTATGTTATTATACACGAAAACCAGCTTTTGATAAATAGCATTTATATCGCCGCTCTTTACTATAAAACCGTTCCTGCCGTCCTCTACGACTTCCGGCATGCCTCCGGTATCGGAAACAATTACTATTTTTTCCATAGACATCGACTCTAAGAGAACAAACGAAAGTGCTTCTTTCAGGGATGGAACAACTACGACATCCAGTTCATATAAAAAAGAAACTAAATTACTGCCGACAAACCCCAAAAAATATACCGAATTATAAATATCTAAATCTTTAGCTTTTTTAATAAGCTCGTCTTTCATAATTCCCGTTCCAGCAATAAAAAACTTAGCTTCCGGTATTTTAAGCAGAACAAGTTTAGCGGCGTCTAAAAATAGTCCTGCTCCTTTTTCGCGGGAAAGTCTCGCGAGCATTCCAACGTTAAAAGGTCTACCTCCGCCTGCTTCCGAAACGGCGGTGGAGGAGGCGTATTTTTTTTGAGGGAGTCCTTCCGCTTCGGGATTAAATTTTTCGGTATCTATTCCGTTATAAATAACGTCGAGCTTTCCGCCGTCCATCCCCTGCAAAATCAGGTTTTCCCTTACTGCATTGGAAACGCATATTACATAATCGCTGTATTTATACTGGTTTTTTTTGTTAAGCCCGTGCGCGGTCGATATGGATTTTATTCCGGCAATTTTGGCGGCCAATGCTCCGATAAAATTTGCTTTCGACAGATGCGTATGGATTATATCGAATTTGTGCTTTTTTATAAAATACGCAATTCTTAATATTGCTACAGGATTATATTTAAAACCGCAGGCAGTAATCTTAAAAGGCACGCCGCTGCTTTGTAAAAATTTTAAAACCGATAATTCCGGATTTTTGCCGCTTTCGCCTGCCGACGATAAAATAAAAACTTCATGTCCCTTTTCCGCAAATTTTTTGGATAAATTAACGACGTAATTTTCTGCGCCGCCTATGTTTGAAGGGGTTATGAATTCTAAAATTTTCATTAACTTTGCCGTAATTTTAAAAAAGCTTTTATTTTTTTTGCCGCGTTCGACGTTTCGTTTATTAAATCTTTTACTAATCTGTATATCAGCATTTTAAAAAACTGCGACGTCCCTTTTTTTTCTTTCATAAATGTCTTAAAATCGTCTATATCCCAATCCTGTTTAGACGCAAGCTCCCTGAAAGGGGCAGGGTGAAAATCGATATTTTTTCTTTCAATTCTTTCAAGCCAGCTGAAATCGGAATATATATATTTATCCACCCGCGGGTCGTAGTTCGAAA
>JAKAKF010000204.1 GCA_021813595.1 bacterium | reverse complement strand
AAAAAAGATTTAATATTTTTATTTTTTACTTCGTTTTATATTATAATATACTTCGTCATGGAAAAAATCGATAAAAAAAATGAAATGCCCGTTCAAACCGGAAATAAAATTTTAATAGTGGACGACGACCCGCATATGAGGTCTGCGTTAAGCCTGAGTCTTAAAAAGACGGGAAAAGAAGGCGATATTTTTGCTTCCGCAGAAGACGCTTTAAATTATTTAAGTAAAAATATAACCTTAGGCGAAAAGGCTTTAGAAAGCGAAATTTACCCAAGTCCTTATTTTTTAATTTTGTCCGATTTAAACATGCCCGGTATGGACGGTATCTCTTTTTTAAGGGAAATTAAAAAATATCCTGTTTTTCAATCCATTCCTTTTGTGATAATTACTGCGTATGGAACTATTGAAAGCGCTGTTTCCGCCATGAAATCCGGCGCTTCCGATTATATGCTCAAACCGTTCGATATTTCAGATTTTGAAAGAATAGTCAAAAATGCGGAAAAAATTTCCTACTCCGACATTTTTAAAAGGACGGTAAAAGATAATGCGGATGCCGTTAACTTTAAAGATATAAATTCGTCTAATTTTATATACAGGTCTGCGGCTATGAAACGGATAGACGAATATATAAAAGCAGTAGCCGCCGCCGATGCTACGGTGCTTATAACCGGAGAGTCCGGTACGGGAAAAGAAGTCGCGGCAAAAAGAATACACGAACTAAGCGGAAGAAAAGGAAGATTCGTCGCCGTCAACTGTTCCGCGATAGTGCCGACGCTTCTAGAAAGCGAACTGTTCGGCCACGAAAAAGGGGCATTTACCGGTGCCGTTTCTTTAAAGAAAGGAAAGTTCGAGCAGGCGGACGGCGGTACTATTTTTCTCGACGAAATCGCCGAAATGGATAAAAACCTTCAGGCAAAAATACTTAGGGCGCTTCAGGAAAAAACTATAGACAGGGTAGGAGGGGACGAACCGGTTTCCGTAAACGCAAGGGTAGTAGCCGCTACAAATAAAGACATAGAAAAAGCCGTGTCGGAGGGTAATTTCAGGGACGACCTTTTTTACAGGCTAAACGTAATCCGCCTGCATATGCCGCCGCTTAGAGACAGAAAAGAAGATATAATCGCGCTTGCTGAATATTTTACCTCTGTTTATTCAAAAAAATATTTCAGGGACGTTTCCGGCATTTCGGAAGATGCGCGGAAATATCTGCTTTCATTGGATTTTCAGGGAAATATAAGAGAACTGGAAAATATAATAGAAAGGGCGGTTATACTTGCACAAAAAGACAAATTTTTAGACGTCCGGCATTTCGGCAATTTTGAACCGGCGTTTTATGACGGTTTTAATTCAAACGGCAGAAACGCAGGCGGCAAGAGCGATGAAGATAAAAATATTGCGGATAATACAGATATTAGCGGCACGGGAGATGCTATAACGAACGTAACGGATAATAATGAGTCAGATTCGTTTAACGGTTCAGTTTCATCTCATGAAGTTGTCGAAAATAGAACGGCCGGCGACATCTTAAGCGGCTATGCAGGGCGCAGTCTCAATATTAAAGAAATGGAAGAAAAGCTGATTCTTACCGCACTTAAAGAAACAGGCGGAAATAAAACCAAAGCCGCCGAAAAACTTGGAATTACCTCCAGGACACTCAGAAATAAACTGAAAGAACTCGGTATCAATTAATTCGCTTTTTTCCGACGGTTTTTTCGCATTTAGTATGCGTCACGGAAAAAAAGTGTCCACGGAAAATATTTCGAAACGCAGAATTGGCAACGTAAAAAGATATCAGATTAATTTTACGCAACTTCTTGTATCGTTAATTGTTTCTTTTCGTATGCATAAAATAAAATCTGACACCTTTTTCCTCATCTTTTTCTTTCATTAATATATCGTGGCACGAAGTTTGCATTAATAACACGTAAAGGCATAAAAGCCTTAAAAATAGGAAAAGTTTTCCTATTAAAGTTTTATTAAGCATAAATTAAGCTACGGAGGGAATAAAAATGTCGGTAAATTCATTATTCGCGCCAACGACCGCTACAAACGCCAATACGGTTGCCTCGACTGCCGCAAGCGCAGCCGCTAATACGGCAAGTTCGTCCAATTCAAACAACAGCGGTCTCGTAAGCGCAACGACTTTTATGCAGTTAATGGTTCAACAGCTTCAAAATCAGGATCCGTTGAATCCTCAGTCGAGTTCGGCTTCGCTAGCGCAGCTTGCCCAGTTCGATTCGCTCAACCAGTTAAACACCGTCAATTCTAATCTTCAAACGCTCGTGGCAGACCAAAATCAGGCGACTCTTGGAAGTGCGGTAAATATGGTAGGCAAATCGGTTCAGGCAACCGGCAACGCATTCGGATATTCAAGCGGAAGCACTTCAAATTTAAGCTATTCTTTACCAAGCAATGCAAGTTCGGTCAGTATGGATATATATAATTCGGCTGGAAATCTCGTTTATAATACCAATCTCGGAGCGCAGAGCGCAGGCTCTCAGTCTTTTACCTGGGACGGAGCCGAAAACAGCGGACAGACGGCTCCTTCCGGCAATTATACTTTCTCGGTCGGCGCAACAGGTTCGGGCGGAACCGCAATTACGCCGTCAACCTTTACGCAGGCGACGGTAACGGGACTTTCGACTTCGTCTAACGGCGCGGTCCAACTCGAACTAAGCAACGGCTCGACCGTTCCATTATCCAGCGTAACGAATGTCGGGTAGAGGCGCGATTATTAATGTAGATTAAAGGCGTCAAGGTTTTTCCTTTACAACTATTATGGCGGTAAAGGTTAAAGGTGTCAGATTTTATTTTCCGCCTGAACGATGGTAAAAATAATTGAAATAGTTGAGCGGAAAATTAATCTGACACCTTTAACCGAAAAACGATATAACCGATAAAAAACCGATAAAATATTAAAATATTAGATAGTTATAAAATATTAAAAATATTAAAAACTATTATAAATATTAAAAATATGCCGATATAATATATAGGAAGTAAATT
>JAKAKF010000185.1 GCA_021813595.1 bacterium | reverse complement strand
ATCGACAAAGATGATATTGCTGAGATATATCATTCTTACGCGCAAGCGTGGTATATAAATAACCTTGCAATTCCGAAAGAAATTAAAAGGGAACTTGTAAAAAAAGAATTTAACGACATAAAAAAAGCCTGTCAAAGCATTGTAAAGCTTGTCGATTCTACACTAAAAAGCAAGAAATTTAACGGAAAATAACTAACCGGCGGGGTTTAACGCCCCGCCGCCTACTGTAAATCGTAATTAGCCTTTAAAAAAAAGGTGAAAATATGATTTACAGTAATATGACAAATTGTCAGTATCTTGATAGAATCCCCCGAAAACCTTACTGTGCCGACGATTTAAAAACTGGCTTAAAAATCCGACCGCTTAAGACTGCACTAAGATATCGTTATATTCAACTTAATCATCTCATCGTTAATTATTTAATTTTCGATATAGACAGACCAAAAGCCGCTTTGTCGTGGGAAGACGCAAACGTCGTAGCTCCTAACCTTATCGTCATAAATAAAGAAAATCAGCACGCACACCTAATATATTTTCTTCAAACCGGAGTATCAAAGTTTGAAAATTCGTCGATTAAAGCTTTACGTTATCTTGCCGCTATCGAAACAGCTTATACCCTTAAACTGCAAGCGGACTTTGGCTATGCTGGATTAATTACGAAAAATCCTTTAAATCCCTTTTGGACGATGTGGCATATCCACGATAATTTATATGACCTCGCAGAGCTTGCCGACTACGTCGAACTTGAAAAAGTAAGAACTTGCACAAAACCGGAAGTAGAAATCGGATTCGGCCGAAACGTATATCTATTCGATTCAGGACGGTATTGGGCATACGGAGCAGTAAGAAACTTTAGAAAAGATAAAACCTATCAAGATTTTTTAAAGGCAGTATTATCGCACCTGCAAGGCTTAAATAGCCTATTCCGTGCTCAGTTGCCGATTAACGAAGTTATATCTACAGCTAAATCAATAAGTAAGTGGACGTGGCAACATTTTACGCATGAGGCATTTTCGAACATACAAAGCCAGCGAGGCATAAGGAGCGGGGAGAGTAGAACATTAATATCGGACGCAAGAAAAAAACAAGCTACCAATCTTAAAAACGCAGGATATAGCATTACTGGAATTGCAAGAACATTAGGAATCACAAGGCAACAAGTCAATAGCTATTTTAATACTAAATATACAAGTGTAAAGTGAACCATATCAGATAATAGCCGTCTTTGAAATGGATTAAAAATCTCTCTCTCGTTTTTTTCTCCCGCCTTTCGCTTTTTCAGAAAGTAGTTAAATTCAAAATTCTTTTAAAAAATAATAAAACAAAGAGAGAAAATATAATTTCGCGTCGGAGAGATTTATTTATCCAAAAACCCGCAGTAAGATTCGGAGCGCAGCGGAGAATTTACGAAGGGATATATTTTTTGGATAAATAAATCTCGACTTAAACGAGATATACGGACAGCCCGGATAATTCGTAAAGCGCCTTTGCTTTTTATCTTTTTCACACCGCAGAAAAAGAAAAAAAGAAAGGCTTGGCCAAAGAAAAAAAGAAAAAGGCTTTCTTGTTTTCCGGATTCGATTAATCTACATCGTGCCCGCCTTGCTCCCGTTGGTCGCCCAGAGCGGCGGAATTGGCTTTTTTCTAAATCTTGCGAAAATAAAAACGCTCAAATTTGCGTTTTAAGGCCTCTGATTTTTAGTTTAAGTATAAAACCATTAACCTTTTTTATCGTCCTTATTCCATACATCGTCAACGGCCTTGCGTAAAGTGCTTGGGACTAAATGCGAATATCTTTTCGTCATCTGCGTCGTCCTATGTCCGAGGAGCTCCCCCGTAATAAATAAAGACGTTCCGTTCATTACCATTTTGCTTGCGAAGACGTGCCTTAAATCGTGAATGTGCATATCTTTTAATCCCGCATTTCTACAGGCGGTATGAAAAGAACGCTTAAAATCGGTCAATTTTGCCCCGTTTCGATTAAATACGTATAAAACGTCTTGGACTTTTTCAATTCGGCTCAAAAGCTCTTTCAGGGGCTTGCTTATCGGAATATACCTGTCGTACTTCGTCTTAGTCCCTTTAATAGCTATGACGTCGTTCTGCATGTCCACGTCGTCCCATTTAAGGTTTAAGGCTTCGCCTTTGCGGCAGCCGGTATAAATTAGAAAAGTTATTAAGTCCTGGGTTAATTTATTAGTGGCGCCGGCGATGAGCTTCTCGATATCGGAATCGGATAAGGTTTTAAGGCGGGATAGGGTATTTAATTTCTTAATTTTTTGGGCGGGGTTTTTGTCGAGGTAACCTTTTTCTATGCAGAAATTAAAAAAGTTCGATAATATCAATATTTCTTTGTTTAGCCAGTCGAAATTAATTTCAGATTCTCTTTTGCCGATATTTTTCGAGGAGTTCATAATTTCAAGCTTGCGCTGGAGCTGGTATGTCTTAATATCGTTTATAACGATATCCGTTATATTTCTATTTTCAAATACAGGCAGGAAGTGTTTAAGCGCAATATTTTTATTCATGATTGTTTTAGGGACATTAGATACGCTTTTAATGTATGCAAGATACGTATTTTTAAATTCATATTCTTTACCATATTTCGCAGGGATATTAAATTTATTCCGGACCACGTCCGCCTGAAGAGCTGCCGCTATTTCTTCGGCAAGTTTCTTGTCTTTAGTCCTACAGGAGAGTTGATAACGCTTGTTATCGACTATAAATTCAGTCCAATAGATATTTCCGCGCTTATAAATTCTCATAAAAAAGTGCAGGGGTTTTTGTAGGTAAAATTTTCATAATTTTGCATAATTTTACCTATTTTTTACATTTTTGTCAAATGGAGTGAATTGCTCTAAAAGGCTTTATTTCTTTGTTTTTGCATGGTGGGCGCGGCAGGTCTCGAACCTGCGGCTTCCACCGTGTGAAGGTGGCACTCTACCCCTGAGTTACGCGCCCTGTTTCTCTTTTGATTTATTATATAATTTAATATTCGTTAATTCAAGGATT
>JAKAKF010000018.1 GCA_021813595.1 bacterium | reverse complement strand
ATCTGCTGGCATATAATAGGGCATCTTCAAAAAAATAAGGCTAAGCATGTAATAGGAAACGTAGCTCTAATCCATTCCATAGACGGCATAGAACTTGCGAAAGTTATCGATAAATATTCCCTCGCCAAAAATACCGCGACGGATATATTAGTCGAGGTAAATCTTGCGGGGGAAAAAACTAAAAACGGTATTGCCGTCGATTATCTGCATAATTTGATTATCGAATTGAATAAACTGGATGGATTGCGCCTTAACGGCCTTATGGCGATGCCGCCGCAGACGGAAGACGGCAGAAAATATTTTAAGCTCTTAAAAGAACTCCTTAACGATATAAATACTAAAGGCGTTTATAAAAAAGAACTTGCGGTTCTTTCTATGGGGACGTCGGACGATTTTGAAACCGCCGTAGAAGAAGGCGCTACTATAATACGGCTTGGAACCGCAATATTCGGAAACAGGCCTCCCAAATTCAATAAATGACACCGCTTATTATACTGGCATCGTCATCCGAAAGAAGAATATCTTTATTGAAAAAAACCGGCATAAATTTTATCGCGGTTAACCATAATCTTGAAAAAGAACCGCTGTTTGAGGAATACGGCAAAAATATACCGCTTGCGCTCGGAAATTTTGTCAGGAATTTAGCTTTAATGAAGGCCGAAAGCCTGCAGGACGAATATCCCGAAAACTGGATAATAGGCTCGGATACCTTAATATTCAAGGAAGGCGCTGTTTACGGAAAACCGGAAGATATGAAAAGCGCCTTTAATATGATAAAAGAATTTTCCGGAAAAACCCACGAAGTTTATACGGGAATATGCTTAATCAATAAATCCAAAAATATTTATATAACCGATTGCAATAAAACCCGCGTTAAAATAAAGCCATTGAACGATAAGGAAATAGAACGTTACCTGTCCGAGTATCCTCCGCTCGATAAAGCCGGGAGTTACGGAATTCAGGATGAGCACGGCATCGTAGAATCATATGAAGGCTCGTTCGAAAATGTATTAGGATTGCCGGTTCAAAAACTTTTGCCGCTGTTGAAAAAATATAATCTCATAAATGTTTTAAACTAATCCTTTTGCCCTTAAATATGCGGCATTTACCGCAGAATCGAGAATATGCTTAATTCTTCCTTCTTCCAGTTTTGCAAGCCCGTATGCCGTAGTGCCGCCGGGCGAAGTCACCATATCTTTTAAATCTTTCGTGGATGTTTTAGAAAACTCGGGGCTGTTTAAAAGTTCGGCGGAGCCCAGTATCGTCTGTACGGTTAACGTTTTTGCAATATCCCGCGGAAGGCCCAGCTTTACTCCCGCTTCAATGAGACCTTCCGCAATTAAGAAAATATATGCCGGACCGCTCCCGCTTAAAGCGGTTACTGCATCAAAATACTTTTCGTCCATATTTAAAACGAACGAGGACATTTCTAATATTTCCAAAGCCGTTTCTATATCTTTTGGGGAAACATTGCCGTTATAACAAATTGCGCTCATACCTTTGCCCGCTAAAGAATTTATATTGGGCATAACTCTAAATATTTTTAACGGAAGATTATCTTTAAGCGTTTTTTTTAAAACTTCTTCCATAAAACCGACTTTAACGCCGCCCGCAATAGAAATAAACAGCGGAATGTTCTTATAGTTTTTAAAATTGTTTAATGCTCCGGCTGCAACTTCAAGCACGCTTTCCACGGAATAAGGCTTAACCGCGATAAATACTATTCCGGAGTTTTCGACGACCTCTCCTATGCTGTTAAGCGAACTTACCCCTAAAGTATCTCTTACGAAATCAGCTCTCGACGGGTCGGTATCGTAAATAAAAATTTTAATATCGGTTCGGTTTGCGCCGGCCATGCCTTTAATCAGTCCGTAAGCCATATTGCCTGCGCCTATAAATCCGACTGCGGTTTTCTTTGACGCCATAATGCCTCCTTAATTATTGCTTAACTTATTTATATTATATAATATTAAAATCCGCATAGGCTGTCAATTTCATCTATATTTGCCTTCTTTAATCGCGGAAGATATTGCAAAAGACGCAAGCAATACTAGGCCGAACATCGCGAATATCCAATGAAGCGCGAACTTTTGGGCGATTATACCCCCTATTGGTGCGGCCACAGAACCTATGCCGAAACCCGAAAAGAAAAAAACGCCGTAAGCGGTAGCCCTGTATCTTTCATGGGCATTCTGGCTTATCATAAGATTTGAAATCGGATTTATGGAAAAATTAAAAGCTGAAAAAGCAAGAACGGAAATAAAAAGTAAAATATTATGCGTGAAACCCGATATTAAAAGAAATATTCCGCTGGCAAGCACCAAAAAAGCAAAAGCCCTGTTCGATTTATAATTTTTCGTAATTCTTGTGCTGTTATACTGAAAAAATACGCCTACTATAAGGGCTAAGGTTACAAAAAACCCGCCTGCCGCGGCGGCTTGATTATGAAAGAATATATAATTTTTCAGTTCCGTGCCTACGTAAGCCGGCAAAAAGGAAAATACGCCCTGAAAAACAAACCCGTTCAAAAACTCGGCAATAAAAATCAAAACGAGATTTAAGTGAAAAAATTCTTTTATAAAACCTTTAGCGGCGCTTGCCGGAGCATGCTTTTCTATTGCCTGATTCTTTGCGGCGGCGGCGGCCGTTTCTCCCGCGTCGATTTGCGATTTAAATATATACGATAAGATAAACAGGGACGTAAATATTATGCCGAGTATTAAATAAGGGAAAGTATATCCTAAAAAATAGCCTAAGATTCCGGCAAAACCGGCGCTTAAAGCAACGCCGAGAGTGCCGGCTATGCCGTGAATCGCAAAAGCTCTTAATTTATCGCTTCCGATAAACGACATCATGCTTAAGCCTACCGGATGATAAATGCTTCCTATAAGCCCCATAAGAATTATGGACAGGGAAAAAACGTAAAAATTTGCCGATGCCGCCGCAGTGAAAGAAAAAAACGCCATCCCGGCAAGATAAACCCGTAAAATATGTTTCTTTTTTATTTTATCGG
>JAKAKF010000215.1 GCA_021813595.1 bacterium | reverse complement strand
TAAGCGTTAAGACGTTTAAGAATCTGTCGGAATATCCGGTAAGTTCCTGCGCCGGAAGGTTTAAAAACTTTAAAACGAGGTTTTCGTCGAATAGAATAACGGAATAGTTTAAATTGTTCAGTATTAAGCTGTTTATATCCATCGTTTCAACAGATAAATGGTTTATTCCTGCAATCCTGTATTTAGGTTCCATTATAGCATTAATTTTGCCGTTTGGGCAAAGTTATTCTATGTCCCAAATCCCGATTTAGAAATTTATTTTATGGATTCCTGCTTTCGCAGGAATGACTTTGAGAGAATTTATCAGTTCACCCGTTGGGTGTCATTCCTGCGAAAGCAGGAATCCAGTATTAATTATAAATAGAATACTTAAAACAGTTTCTAAATCGGGATTAAGGTATGTCATATATCATCAAGCGAAAAATGCAGGCGGAAGTAAGAATACGAAGGCAGACGTTTTTAAAAGCGAAACTTTTAAGTCTGCCATATGAAGGCGGGTGCTTATAAAAACAACGTTTTTATGCCCGCCGAAATGGAATAATTCAGATACCTTTTTCATTAGATGACTTGGGGGGGGGGATTTTTATGGCAAATGGCAAATTTCCGGTATTGACTATAATCACCAAAAATGATAATATTTAGTGATTATAATATCTAAAATATATATCTAATTAACTTTATAAGCATTAATAATGGGAACAAAAAAAATAATAAAAAGGCAGTTATTCGAACTTGTACTTAAACATTCCTTTAAAGAAAAAGCCATTATAATACTTGGACCAAGACAGGCTGGAAAGACGACCCTTTTATTTGAGATTGCCAAAGCTTTTAATAAACCTTACATATTTCTTAACTGTGACGAACCGGATACGAGAGACCTTCTTTTTAACGCAACATCCGATAAACTTAAAGCAATCATCGGCAAAAGCGTTATCGTAATAATCGACGAAGCCCAGAGGGTTAAAAATATAGGTTTAACGATAAAATTGATGGTTGACAACATTAAAAATATTCAGATTATTGCCTCAGGTTCTTCCGCATTTGAATTGTCAAACGAAATAAACGAACCTTTAACAGGCAGAAAATATGAATTCCGATTACTGCCATTTTCCACGGAAGAGCTTATAAGCGAATTCGGAATATTGAAAGAAAAAAGGCTTCTTGAACACAGGCTTATATACGGCATGTATCCTGATATAATAAACACGGAAGGACAGGGACTTGAAAAAGAAAATTTAAGAAATTTAAGCGACAGCTATTTATATAAAGATATATTTACGTTTAACGAAATAAGGCGGCCGGAAACCGTATTTAAACTTCTCGAGTCGCTGGCGCTTCAGGTATGTTCGGAAGTTTCTTATAACGAGTTATCAAGACAGGTAGAAGCCGATAAAATAACCGTTCAAAGATATATAGACTTATTGGAAAAGTCTTTTGTAATATTCAGATTACGGTCTTTTAGCCGGAATTTAAGAAACGAACTTAAAAAAAGCACGAAAATATATTTCTGGGATAACGGCATTAGAAATGCAGTTATAAACGATTTTTCGGCTTTAAATTTAAGGCAGGATAAAGGAAAATTATGGGAAAACTTTCTTGTCAGCGAAAGAATAAAGTCGAATTTTAATAAGAACAGATGGGTTAAAAGCCATTTCTGGCGTACATTGCAGAAGCAAGAAATCGATTACATAGAAGAAGAAAACGGAAAAATAAACGCTTATGAATTCAAATGGAATACAAAAGCAAAAAGAACAACGCCATCTTCATTTCAGGAAGCTTACCGTTCAGCTTTATCGGTTATTAATCCTGAAAATTATATAGAGTTTTTAACTCAAAAAGAAATAACCTGAGCAAATGCCGTATAAACACATAATTGATAATTGACCTAAATAAAATAAGACGCCATAGTTGACGCTACAATTAAGCTATAATTGAATATGAGAATAAATAAATCGGATACCTTTTTCGCAGTCCGCTTCCTTTTTCTTTTGTAGTGAAAAACGGAACGAATATATTATTCATATCGTTTTTGCTTATTCCGCAGCCGTTGTCTATAAATTCTATTTTTATAAATTTGGGATTATTTCTGGTATAGTCCAATTTCGTGGTAATTTTTATCGTTCCGCCCGCCGGTTTTGCCGCCGTATTTAACGCATAAACCGAATTTTTGAGGAGATTTAAGAATACCTGAATAAGCGCATTCTCGGAGGCGTATATTTTAGGAAGGCTCGGGTCGAATTCCTTTATAACCTCGATATTTTTTGCCGAAAATTCCGCCTGTTCCATAATTATTATTTCGTTAATTATTTTATTGATATTCACGGCGGAAGTTTTTATTTTATGCTTTTTAGACAATGCCAGAAGTTCTTCTATGAGGTTGTTGATTCTTGACGATTCTTTTATTATTATTTCAAGAAAATTATTCAAATCCGGCTCGTTGAATTTTCTTTTTAAATAAGCCGCGGAAGCCTTGATTCCTCCGAGAGGGTTCCTGATTTCATGGGACATTTCGGCAATTTTGGGTTGTATTTAAAAATTGTTTAGTTATATTTTATCGTATATAATATATTTATGAAATCTATAGTAGAAAAATACGATATGATTCTTGAGGTCTTAAAGAACGAACTAAAATCGTTTTACGGAGAAAGACTGATATCTGCCGTCGTATTTGGGTCGGTTGGAAGACGTACGCCGAATTATAATTCCGATATCGATATTTTAATAATTGCGGAAAAATTGCCGACAGGCAGGATAAAAAGAATCAAAGAGTTTGGATTGGTCGAAAATAGGTTGGAATCTTTAATCGCATCGCTTAAAAACTCCGGTATTAACACATATATTTCCCCCGTCATTAAAACGCCTGAAGAAGCTACGGCAGGAAGCCCTTTATTTCTTGATATGACTTTAGATGCACAAATTTTAATCGATAAAGATGGTTTCTTTACCCATGAACTTGAGAGACTGCGTAAAAGGTTAAATGTTTTGGGGTCAAAAAGAATATATAGAGGAAATGCTTTTTTCT
>JAKAKF010000010.1 GCA_021813595.1 bacterium | reverse complement strand
TACAAAAACGATGAACTCGCTATCGAGATTGAACTCCTCGCAGACGGTAAGAATTGCGTCCTGCCGCCGTCGAAAGTTACATTGAGCAATCACGACCGCGAATATAAGTTAATAAACGACTCTTTTAATTTTATCGATGACCCTGACCATAAAATTATTAATTTAATTAAGCTGCGACAATCTCAAGAAGCACAAGAACTTGTAATTTATAAAGAATCGGTTAATGCAGATAAAAACGACAATATTACGGATATGATTACCGAACTTGCACAAAACAAAGAAAAACTAAACGGCTTCGAGTTTGAGTTAAATCTTATAGGATATTGCGTAGATAAAAAATTAACTGCCCAAATACCGGATTTGTTTAAAATTTTTTACGGGCGAGAATATGATGCAAAAAGAACCAATATACTGCTAAAACAAGCGCAGAATAGGCAAAATATCAGGCATGCAGGCAGTTTTATTAAGATGATTACAGATGCGGGGCTTGGCGAACTAGTTTTAAAATACTTAAAAAAAACTAATATTCCTGTAAAACGAGAGTTTAAAACTATGGGGGCGGGATTAAAAAATATACATAATATACCAAGAACAAAGTTTAATATGATGTTTCCGGCGGGAAAATTAAGTTTAATCGTAGGCAACGGCTCGGTCGGTAAAACTTATATCGCGCTTTATATCGCTTTATTATTTGTAAAAACTAATCCGGGAAAAGCTGCATTTCTTTTACTTTGCGAAGACGATGAATACACCGTGGTTAAGAGGACTAAAAGGTTAATCGAAGAATATCCGTTTTTGGACAGCGAATATAAGGACAATGTACATTATATTTGCGACAGCGATGAAGAAATAATCAAAATAGACCGTTTTACGAAAGAGCTTTATTATAAACCTCAAAGCGGCATCGAAGAATTAATCCAAGGCCACGATATTAATATTCTAGACCCGCTCGCAAATCTGCTTCCCGGTGATGAAAACGATAATAACGCCGCCGCAGATTTTTGCAAGATAATGCGGTCCTTTATCGTAAATTCCGGCCGCAGTATTATTTTTTTACACCATGTCAACAAAGTAAAGGTTGAACAAATAAAGCGAGATTCTATCCTCGCTAAAAAATTAGACTACGGCGAGATAGCCGATAGAATAGATAAGGTAAGAGGCGCTAGCGCCTTTTATAATGCGGTAAGATATTGCCTGTATGTCGAAAAATCAGGGGACGAAGACAGCAATACCGCCGTAAGCGCCTGTATAAAGAACAATTACGGCAGGGTGGGTAATATACCGTTAATGCTCGATTTGCCTGAATTCAAAACAGACCAGATTGAAAACATCAATCCTTATTTTTATAAAAACTCGGCTTAAATATATTTTATTATGAACAATATTTTATTTGAATTAATAAACGACAACTTCCAAAAACAGGCAGAGACTCAAGCCGCCAACCTTCACAACTCTTTGAAAAAAAAGTGCGATGCGGCGGCAGAGCCTAACGATATATCGCGAATGCTGACCGTATTGCCGTATACCGGTTTATTTACATCGAAGAAAAATATTGCGCTCGGCGTAAAGAGTCAAATCGCTATTGAATTTAAAAATAACCAATTTAATTACGTTGTAACTTTGGCGGGAACTACCCTAACCGCCAATGACGAAACTGTTTTATTATTCTTAAACGAACTCGCAGTTAAAAATAAAAGCAGGACATTTACTACAAACCTGCTTGGTATTGTTATAGGTTCGTTTTTCGTTAATTGCGGTGATAATTTTACCCGCGCTAAAAATTCTTTAGACGCTTTAAATACGGCGGTAATAGACACTTATTTTTCCGTTATGATTAAAGGTAAAAAAATCGGTAAGGGATTTAAAGGACATATTATTGAAGATTATGAATACGAAAACAGGGAAATGCGGACCGGCTATATTACTATAACTCTAAGCGAAAAATACTATCAAAGCCTCGCCGATAAAAAAAATCCTATCCGCCTTTTAAACCGCCGGAGCCGTGCAAAATGCAAAAGCAACGACCAAAAAAACGCCTATACGATACTTGCGACGTGGAAATATGAAAAATTAAATATCGACAATCTTATGCATATTATTAAAACAGCGCAAAGAAAAGTTGATTTTATCCGGCGTTGCTTAAATCCTTTGTTAGGTGTTGTGTCCCAAGACAGAAAACAAACAGTCTATTTAGATAAAGACAGCAAAAATATTATCTTTTCGGACAAGCTCTTACTCGAAAATTAACGAGTATTTCGCGCTATTTACACGAGTCAAACGCACCAAGTAACGAGTATTTCGCACCAAGCCTTTAAAATTAATTAATAGTATCAATAACTTATACCTACTTTTTTACCCTATATATATCTTATAGATATATATATGACGGCGCGTTTAAACGCGCCGTCCTTAAAAAAATTACAGCCCATAAACAAAAACCCAACTGCGGTCAAGCGTGCAGACGCTTGCGGGTTCGGGCAGAGCCCGATACAATGTCCTTAGATTATTTGTTTCGCCGGAGTTTGATTTTGCCGAAGTCTCGCTTTTCAAACCGCTTGTCGGTTTGGAAAGCAAAATCAAACGGAGCAAGAAACAAACTCCTATTTAAGCCTCCTTCAGTTTGAATTGAGCGTAGCGATAATACAAACTGAAGGAGGGGGCTGGAAAAGCGGAAAATATAATATTTTGAAAAAGTGATTACTATTTTTTAAATTGTTTTAAATTTGATTTTTTTGAAAAATATGATATAATAAAATTATTAGTCAATTCATCTTTAGGTCCTGCGCTTTAATTGGCGGCGCATTAAATGGAACCTATTATCTTCGTAAGAGATTCAAACTTGCCAATCTTTTAGAAAAGATTAAAAACTCTACCATCCGAACAGACGGATTATTAAATCTGCAAATATTTACTTTTGATTTGTAAGATTTTTATTTCCCAGGTGATTTTTAAGTTTATTTATAAACGATGAAAATACCGGCGGGATTAAAGATTTTACAAAGGAACTATTCCTACTCGGAAAAGAAAAATCCGGGTCTATTCTAA
>JAKAKF010000027.1 GCA_021813595.1 bacterium | reverse complement strand
TTCTGGTAAATGCCGAAAAAGGGATAAACTCTATATTTTTTTCGTCGATGTGCCTTCCCCTGAAGCCGTACTGCTTTGCCAGAGTTACTATAGACCTTCCTTCCGGCGTCTCGTCGCTTAAAGACGAGAGCTGCGCATAATCTGCCAATTCGTTAACGTCCGAACCTTCCGAAGGAATAAAAGAAACTGCCATCCTGTTGCCGAAAGTTATCGTTCCTGTTTTATCTAAAAGAAGAGTGTTAACGTCGCCCGCGGCTTCGACTGCTTTTCCCGACATCGCGATAACGTTATGCTTGACAAGCCTGTCCATGCCGGAAATGCCTATTGCCGAGAGCAGGGCTCCAATAGTCGTAGGTATGAGGCATACAAGAAGGGCAACTAATATCACCGGAGAAATGTACCCGTGAAAATAACCCGCCATAGGCTCTAAAGTAATAACTACAGCTAAAAAAAGAGCGGTCAGCATTACAAGCAAAATATTAAGCGCGATTTCGTTCGGCGTTTTTTGCCTCGATGCGCCTTCGACGAGGGCAATCATCTTATCTATAAAATTCTCTCCCGGATTAGAAGTTATCTTGATTACAATTTTATCCGATAAGACTTTTGTTCCGCCTGTAACGGCGCTTCTATCTCCGCCGCTTTCCCTTATTACGGGGGCTGATTCTCCCGTAATGGCGGATTCGTCCACGGAAGCTATCCCTTCTATTATTTCCCCGTCGGAAGGTATGGCGTCGCCCGATTCCGCAATAACTATGTCCCCTTTTCTCAACAGGGATGCTTTTATTTTTTCCTCCTTCCCGTCTTCTTTAAGCAGTCTTGCCGTTACCTCGGTCTTTGTTCTTCTCAGGCTGTCCGCCTGCGCTTTACCTCTTCCTTCGGAAATGCTTTCGGCAAAATTGGCGAAAAGAACGGTAAACCACAACCATAACGTTATTTGGAAAACGAAAGCAATAAATTTAAAATCATACAGAAAAAGGTCTTTGACAAATATTGCCGCGGTAATAATGGAACCTGTCTCGACGACAAACATAACCGGATTTTTAATCATTATTTTCGGATTAAGTTTTTTAAACGAATCTTTTATTGCGGATAGCATTATATCTTTACTGAACGCGGAAACGTAATACGATTTTCTGGACATTATTTTTCTTTATCCTCTATTTAAAATTAAACAAATATTAATTATTAACCGGTATGTTTAAACAAGCCCCTTGAAAATACGCTTATACAGTTTGTAATTGTACTTTTTGAGCAGCAAGGAAAGCTTTAAGTTTAATTTTACCGTATTTACGCCGGGAGTTCCGAATATGCCGAATTGCCTGTAAGATATATTGCGCCTGACAAGCCCATAAAGCATAGTTTCGGATATCCCGGTAAGCGGCGATATCCTCGGTATCTGGTCTAACGCCGCCGCTATGGAAATATACGGCCCTAAACCCGAACCGGAACCCGTTACTATATCCACGGGCACGCCGCCTTTCTTAACGGCCGGATTTTCTATTAAAAATTTATCTATTAATTTCTTCTCAACGGCGATATATTTGCCGTTTGTAGACGCGTAATTCGAACCGCCGGACTCCGTGCCGTCATACCCGTTTCCGGCATAAGACGGCCTTCCGTTAAATATATACGGGGAAGTAAATTTTTCGCCTATAAACATTGAGCCTATCGGCTTTGAATTTTTATAAACGATGCTTCCGCCGGCTTGAAACGGAAAGGCTATTTTTCCTATGCCCCAGATAAGAAAAGTATAACCGAACGAGCATATAATATATAATAAAATCGCAAGTTTTATCGTTCTTACCAATTCTTTTCCCACAATAAACATCCTCTTTAAATTATTTTAAATTAAAATAAAACAGATGCCCTTTTACCATTGCAAAATGTTCCGCAACGGGTCCAAGCGCCAGCGCCGGAAAGAAAGTCAGCGCTCCGACAAGCAGTATAGTTCCCATAACTACCGTATAAAATAAAAAGCCGTGCGCCGGAAAAGTTCCCGCCGATTCCGGTATGCTTTTCTTTTTGATTAACGAACCGGCTATTGCGACCTGGCATATTATAGGAATATACCTGCCGAAAAATATAGCAAGCCCGAGCGAGATGTTATAAAAAAGCGTATTGCCGTTAAGGCCGGCAAAAGCCGACCCGTTGTTTGCGACCGCCGAAGTATAAGCGTATAAAATCTCGCTTAAGCCGTGCGGACCCGGATTCAATATGCCGGCCAGCCCCGCCGGTATAGCCAATGCTATCGCAAAAGGGATAAGAATAATAAACGCATGGGCAAACATTGCAAGTGTAGCGAGTTTGACCTCCTTTGCCTCTATTTTTTTTCCGAGAAATTCCGGCGTTCGTCCAACCATAAGTCCGGCAATGAACACGGCTATTATTACCATCGTAAGCATATTTAAAAGCCCTACGCCTTTACCGCCGAATATGAGGTTTAACATCATTTCGGCCATTAGAACCATTCCCGAAAGAGGCATAAAACTATCGTGCGCGGAATCGACGTTGCCCGTGGTAAACGCAGTCGTAGAAGCTGCAAATAAAGACGTTTGGGCAATGCCTATATGTTCCAGTTTTCCCTCCATATTGCCGCCAGGATTATTTTTAGAAACGCTGATATTTGCCCCTAATTTTGCAAGGAACTGATTACCGTGAGCCTCCTGCGAATAAACCGTCGCAAGACAGATTGCGAAGAGCGTCATAGCTACTGCAAATAAAGTCCATGCATGTTTTTTATTCCCTATCATTATTCCGTACATTAAAAAAAGCGCTATAGGAATCGTCCCCATCATAAATACCGTCAAAGCGTTAGTAAAAGGATTAGGATTTTCATAAGGCTGGGCGGCATTTGCGCCGTAAAAACCTCCTCCGTTGGTGCCGAGATTTTCGATAGATACCATAGAGGCTACGGGTCCCATCGAGAGCGTCTGCTTGACTCCGGTCATATTTGTAACTTTTTTCTGCATGACAAAAGTCTGCGGGACGCCCTGCCACAGCATTACAACCGCAAATATAATTGCCAAAGGAAGAAAAAGCCTGTAAATAGC
>JAKAKF010000155.1:917-3062 GCA_021813595.1 bacterium | reverse complement strand
GTTTCCTATTCTTAAGAAAGAGGGTTTAGTTTCTGCGTAAAGTTTTGCTAAATACTCTATGCGCTCTTTTGAAAGACCCGTAAGTACTGCGACTCTATCGGGTGGATATTCCATCGCCTTTTTGCGAAATTCGTCTAATCCAAAAGAATATTCTTCTAAAAATGCTTTATCCTCTAAATTATCCCTTAATATAATGTGGGCAATGCCCAGAGCAAGCGCGCCGTCCGAACCGGGCAGGAGCATATAGAAATCGTCAGCCCATTTTGCGGTTTTGTTCCTGTGAACGTCTATAGCTATGATTTTAGCCCCATTTTTGCGGGCGGAGTCGGCAAAAATGGCCTGATGGATATTTGTTTCTAAAGCGTTTATTCCCCAGAATATTATTAATTTAGAATTGGCCGAGTCTAACGGATTTACGCCTTTAGATATGCCGTAAGACAGCTGATAGCCTAAGCTTCCGGCTACTGAACAGATAGTGCGGTCGATAGCCGTAGCGCCGATTTTATTAAAAAGACGCCTGTCCATACTCGATTTGTTAATTATTCCTTCAGTTCCGCCGTAAGAATATGGCATAATGCTTTCCGGGCCGCATTTAGAAATAAGCTCTACCCAACGCCCGGCAATTTCATTTATGGCATCGTTCCAGCTTATCCTCTCAAATTCGCCGCCGCCCTTTTTTCCCTTCCTGCGCATCGGATAAAGTATGCGGTTTCCGTAAATCCTTTCCGGATAAGCCCTGACTTTTTCGCAAATAACCCCGCGCGTTACCGGATGATAAACATCTCCGGCTACTTTTACGATTTTACCGTCCTGAATTTCCACTTTTAAAGCGCATGTATCAGGGCAGTCGTGAGGACAGACTGAGTATTTTATTTTCATAATTTATCACGTTTTTAATGAATTCTTGAAAATCCTATGATTACCATTATAATCATAACGACTATATAAATTCTTAAGAACCAGAAAGCTATCTGAACCCACCCTTTAACGCTGGCTCTTTCTACTGGAATTTTGTTATAATCCACCAGCCCTTCTTCTTTGATAAAATCTTCCCAGTCCTCGTCGAGATTTATCTTTTTTGAAATCTTATCTTCTATTTTCATTTTTTCCCTCGCATAATTTAAGAATTACATTATCCGAATATATGCGGAAAAACCACCGTCAATCCGTATATTCCATTCATAATTATCAAAAATCCGACTATTGTAAACGCCGAGATATTCTGCCACGGCTTGTTTATATGGTCTCCCATTATCTCTTTATCGTTCAAAAGCAGAAGTAAAAACATCATCGCCGCGGGCATAAAAATGGTAGCAATGACCTGAACGGTTAAATTTAAAAATCCGAGGGGAGCATTTGGAATCAAAACTATTCCTCCCGCAATCAACAGGCTGATAATTCCTGGCATATAAAACTTCCAGCCCTGCAAAGGAGGCATATTAATGCTCTTAGGCCATCCGAACGCTTCGCCCATTGCCCATGAGGTGCTTGCAGATATTGCAATGGCCGCAATAAGCCCTCCTTCTACAAGACCGAGAGCGAAAAGCTTCATCGCCAGTTGTCCCATTTTTGCCGATATGGCGGAAAGTATAGTCTGAATGTCTAAATTTGGAGCATGCGTAAAACCGAAAACCGTTCCCGCCGCTATCAGAATGATCGCTATGGCTACGACAACCATAAAAAACGAACCTATAAATGTATCTATCTGCCCGTCCCTTATATCTTTTACGGTAAGTCCTTTATCGACAACCGAAGACTGCTGGAAAAAAAGCATCCACGGCGCTATCGTTGTTCCAAGATTTGCCAGAACGACATATATAAAAAGGGAAGTTACCCCTCCCGGTATATGCCACGATACAAAACTTCTCGCTACCGCTCCCCAGTGAAGATGCGGAATAAAGAATACTAAAGGAACGAATATTAAATTAAATGCTGCAATGCTTAGGCTGATCCACTCCCATGTAAAATAACGCAAAAAAAGCTGAATCGAAGCTATGACGGCAATAGCGGTTACGGATGACACTATCGGGGATATTCCAAAAACCTCCATTCCCAGGGTTATTCCGATAAATTCGGTTATTAAGGTAAGCACGTTTGCAACGACAAGGTCTATCAAGGAAAATGCGCCCCAGAACTTTCCGTATC
>JAKAKF010000155.1:0-907 GCA_021813595.1 bacterium | reverse complement strand
CATGCCCTCTGTGCGTCACGGCGCCGAGCCTTACGGTCATCTCCTGGACGATATAGGCGACCGGAAGCATTATTATCATAAAAGGTATAAAAAAACCGATTCCGAATATCGAGCCGGTTTGGGCATACGTCATAACGCCGCCGGCATCGTTATCGGCAATCATAACGAGTATTCCCGGGCCTATCAGCGCCATTAAAAGGCACAGGCGCGAAAAATATCCGTACTTCTGCCTCATAAGATGGATTTTAAGCCTGTCCGCGGCTCTCAGTTTTATATCTACTGGAAGATTTTCAAGCTTATCTTTATAATCTTGCATTTTCTGTCTCCTTCTTAAAAATAGCTTTAACTATTTATCCGAAAGAGAAGAATATTAAAAATGCTAAATGGATGGGGGATTACTGGGAAAGAATTTATTTGCGTTATTTAATATTAAACTCTTTAATAACGAGTTAAAGCTGTTTTCGGTTTTTTTTAAATAAAAGTTGCTACTGTCCGGTTCACTTCGCATAAATAATCTCCTGTTAAATTATAATTAAAATATATTAATAAAAGTATGCTATTTTAAAAAAAATATGTCAAGAAAAATGTTTCACGGGAAACATATTTAAATTCGGCTAATTGCGGCATCTCATTAATAAAATTGCAACGGCGGCTGGAGTGATGCCAGAAATTCGTCCCGCTTCCGCAATAGTCCGCGGCCTGATTTTATTGAGTTTTTCGACTACTTCAAGCGATAAGCCCGGGATTGAGTTGAAATCGATATCGTCTTTTAATCTAAAGTCCTCGTATTTTTTTAACCTGTCTATCTCGTCTTTCTGCCTGCAGATATAACCCTCATATTTAATAAAAAGCTGGACCCTGTTAACAATATCCTTATCGAATTTGTCAATTTCTTTTTTAAATTCCG
>JAKAKF010000063.1 GCA_021813595.1 bacterium | reverse complement strand
GCAGGGATGCACTTGATAAAATTACGGAAGGCTGCATTTTCGACCTTTTTATAATAGATATAATGCTTCCAAAGATAAACGGACTCGACGTTCTTAAAACTATAAGGAAAGTTTACGATAAAGTTCCGATTTTAATGCTCAGCGCGCTGAACGATAAGGAAATAATAGACAAAAGTTATGCCGAAGGAGCTACGGATTACGCGGCAAAGCCGATAAGAAACGAAATGCTAAGGAACAAGATAGGCGTTTTGCTCGGAAGCCGCGACTTATAAATAAAACACCATGGCGGCATATAAACTAGGTTCGCCGCATGATAATATTACAGCCAAAAATGATTAACCGGAAACGGATTTCAAAATAAAGGGGAAATAAATTTAGCTTGAAGAAACAGAATAATTTTATGAACGGTATCATGGCAAAAATCTTGATATACGGCGGCGGAAACGCCGCAAAAACTCTCATAGATATGTTTCAGGGCGACAAAAACGTCGGGATAGCCGCTTTGGTTGCCAGAAATTTAGCCAAAGAAGGAGCTCTTTTAGCCAAAGAGTTAAATATAAAATCTTTTAAAACTATTAAAGAAGTTAAAGACCGCGGCATAGATTTCAATATAATTTTTAATCTGACGGGCCAGCCCGAAGCCGAATTGCCGGAACTTGCGGAACTTCACGAAAGCGGCATAGAAATTATAAATTCAGTCAGTTCTAAACTGGTTTACGACCTTCTTTACGACAGGCATAAAAACCATATCGACAAAGAAAGCATCATTAAACAGTTGAGGGAGCAGAAAGCATATTTCAAAAATATTTTAGACGATTCTTTCGATATGATTATGGTTACCGACCGCCGCGGATTAATCACGGAATTTAATAAGGGCGGCGAGAATATGCTCGGTTATTCCCAGAAAGAAGTCATAGGAAGGCGCGCTTCCGAGTTTTATATTAATCCCGAAGAAAGAGACGATATTTTAGAAAAACTTAAAAAAGACAAATTCGTCGCAAATTACGAAACTATACTCAGAAAAAAAGACGACGGTCCGGTGGATATATCCCTTACCATATCCCGCATCATGGATAAAAACGGCGATATAATCGGAACTATCGGTATCTCAAAAGATATTACGGACAAAAAACTTCAGGAAAAAAGGCTTAGAGAACTAAACGAGAGCCTTGAAAATAAGGTCATCGAAAGAACGAAACAGCTTGAAGAAAGCATTAAGGAGCTGTCAAGGGCAAACGAATTAAAATCTAAATTTATCGCAAATATGTCCCATGAACTGAGGACGCCGCTTAATGCGATTATAGGCTATTCCGACCTGCTTAAAGATTCGCCGGATTTAAGCGAAAAGCATAAAAAATATACCGGCAATATATTAGTATCGGGCAAACACCTGCTTCAGCTTATAAATAATATACTCGACATATCAAAAATAGAAGCGGGGATGTTTTCCCTCGAATATTCGGTGTTTTCGATCAAAGAAGCGATAGAAGAAGCTATCGTCGTTTTAAAATCCCTCGCCGTAAAAAAGAATCTCGCCATATCGGTTGAATATGAATGTTCCGGGGATTATAAACTTTATTCCGACAGGGTTAAATTTAAGCAGATTATATACAACCTGTTAAGCAACGCCATCAAATTTTCTTTTGAAAATACGGAAATCAAAGTCGTATGTAAAAATATACCCCCTTCTTTAGACATTAAAACCAAGTCTAATTTCAATTTAAAAAAATACAGCAAGCCGCAGGATAAAATGTTCGAATATATACAGATAGACGTTATAAACAGCGGCATCGGCATAGACGACAATTTTAAAAATAAAATATTCGAGGAGTTTACCCAGGCGGATAATAATTATTCGAGACAGTATGAGGGGACCGGTCTGGGGCTTGCCCTTACCAAAAAAATCGTAGAACTTCACGGCGGACATATAAATTTCGAATCGGTTAAAAACGATTTTACCGATTTTACGTTCGTGCTTCCTAATCCCCTCGAAGCCGAAGTATCGGCTATGAGTTCCGAAGACGCCGAAAAAACTTTGATAACGGTAGATGCAAAAACCTTTTTCAGAGACAATAACGTAAAAAGGAATAAGCCTCTCGTTTTAGTAGCCGAAGACGACAGGCCGACGTCCGAAATTTTTACCATAAATTTAGTAAATTCGGGATATTCGGTCGCCCATGCGTACGACGGCATCGAAACGCTCGAAAAAGCCAAAAGTCTAAAGCCGTTCGCTATTCTTTTAGATATAATGCTTCCCAGGAAAGACGGATGGGACGTTTTAAACGAATTAAAAACTGACAAAGATACAAAAAACATACCCGTCATTATTACGAGCATTATAGATAATAAAGATTTAGGATTTGCGCTTGGGGCGACGGATTATCTTATAAAACCTATAGACAAAGAGACCCTTATCCATACATTGTCGCAGTTCACCCTTACCTCAAAAAGGAAAAGAAGGCAGGTAAATATCTTATTAGTGGACGACGACCCCGTCATTCATAAAATGATAGAGAAACTGCTTGTCGGGGAGGGCTTTAATTTAGTCCACGCTTACAACGGTGAAGAAGGGCTTAGGATGGCGATAGAACTTAAGCCCGATTTAATACTGCTTGATTTGATTATGCCGGATATAGACGGATTCGAGGTGGCGGAAAATATCAAAAAACATCCAATATCAGCGCAGATACCCATATTTATAATAACCTCTAAGGATTTAACGGTAGAGGAAAGGCTTAAACTTTCGGGTAACATCGAAAGGATAATCGGCAAAAAATCGTTTTCCGCCGAGGAACTTAGCCGCTCTATAAGGGAGCTAGAACTAATATATCCTCAAAAAGCCGGTTTATTCGACGAGATTACCGGTCTTTTAGACCATAATTATTTTAACATAAGGCTTGCGCAGGAGATTAACAGAGCCAAAAGATATAATATTGTTTTCAGCGTTGTCTTTTTGGACATCGACAATTTTAAGGAATACTGCGATTTAGTCGGAAATTTTCATTCCGACATAGCCCTTAAAAAAATATCGGAAATGCTTAAAAAGCTCTTAAGAGGTTCAGACGTTGTGGTCAGGTTCGGTTACGACGAATTCGCCATTATACTTAACAATACGTTAAAAGATGCGGCGGCTTTCGTAGCAAACAGGTTTTGTTCGGTAGTCAGGGATTATCCCTTCTATAAAGAAGAAGAACTTAAATCGAAAAAATTAACCGCCTCTTTTATAGTCGCTTCGTTTCCTAAAGACGGGGGAACTCCGGAGGAACTTATTTCTAAAATATACAACAGGCTGTGCGACGTTAAGAGTTCAGGGGGAAATGCCGTAGCCGAAGTAAGCCGATAAAATAAATTAACAATTAATTAAATTAATTAATATGCGCCATAAAATTCTCATAGTAGAAGATAACGCGATAAATCTTGATTTAATTACCGCGATGCTGGAGCCGTTCGATTTAGATATAATAACGGCGGAAGACGGTTACGAGGCGCTGAAAAAAACGGACGAGAATCCGGATATTTCTTTGATACTGCTTGACATCGGGCTTCCCGGAATCGACGGGATAGAAGTATTCAAGAGGCTGAAATGCATCGACGCGTCTAAAAACATTCCCGTCGTCGCGGTCACGGCTCATGCTATGGCCGGCAACAAAGAACATCTTATGTCTATGGGCTTTAACGATTTCGTCGCAAAACCGATAGACAAAAACATACTGTACGAAAAAATAAAGGAATATCTTAAATTTGACCGATAACTTTAAATTTTATACTGAGCTCAAGGTCAGGTACGAAGAGACCGATGCTATGTCAGTCGTCTATTACGGCAAATATTTCGTTTTTTTCGAAGTGGCAAGAACCGAGTATCTTAAAAATATAGGCTATAATTATACCGATATAGAGAAAGAAGGCTTTTACTTCGTAGTAGCCGAATCGAACTGCAAATATTACAACCCCGCAAGGTACGACGACGACTTAAAAATATTTACAAGGGTCGAATATATAAAAAACTCCAGTTTTAATTTCATTTATAATATCGTAAAAACGCCCAAAAACGAAGTTGTTCCGAACGTAAAAATCGCCTCCGGAAGTACCGTACTCGTCTGCGTCGATAATACCGACTTCAAGCCCCGCCGCATCCCTGAATATTTAAGAAAAGCCATTCAGGATTTCGAACAAATATAAAGAAAAACAGCGAAAAAGGTGTCAGATTTTATTTTCCGCCGCAGTAACGCAATTTTATCTATAAATGGCGATACGGAAAATAAAATCCGACACCTTTTTCTGCTATAACTCCAAACTAAATAGAGCATTTCCGGCATTTTGTAACATAAACGCAACAAAAATTTAACCTGTTTTTAACAATTCCTTCATAATACCGAAACATTAAAATGATATAAATATTATTAACGCAAATTTAATTTAATTTTATTTATATCGCAGGAGGAAAAAATGTTAAACGGCGCAAAGGTTAAATTTTTAGATTGCTTAGCCGCGATTAACGGTTGTTCGCTCAAAATTGCCGCAGCAATCCAGGCTGAAATTTATGCCGATGATTTCCATTTTAAAAAATCCCGGAAAAACTGGAAAAGAATTTTATTATCGGCTTTTGTTTTCGGCTCTATTTTATCGGTAGGCCGATATGCGTTTGCCGTTATAAATTTAAATCAGGGGTCTTTAGGCATAGGGGCATCAGGAATTTTAAACGAAGCTGCGACGTGGATTTGTTACAGGCTTGCTCCGGCTACTCTGACCATAGGTCTAGTCAAAGGATTTTACGATATAAAACAGCATAAACCGGATGCGGCAAGAAAAGCGTTCATAACAGCCGCCGCGGGAACCGGAGTTATGCTCGCTCCTACGATAACAGGAGCGATACTCGGAATAGTCCAGAACGCCGGAGGCGCCGCCGGAGGAATTAACATGGGAGGCGGAAACGGCGCTACTACCGTCGGACAGCCGTAATATGCAACTTTAAATCAACGTTAGATTTTTTTTTATGAAAGAACAAAATCAAAATAATCGGAATAATAATAAAACCGGCGGCGGAGGTTATACCGAATTTAAAATTTATAGCGGCATATACGGCAAAGTAACGAGGTTCGGATTAGAAATTTACGACTGGGGGCTTTTTATATTTTTTGTTATGCTTTCTATTCTTTTATTAAAAAAAATTATTATTATCGCAATAGTATTAGACGCCGCCGTTTTAATTTTCTTAAAAAAATATAAAAAGAATAAGCCTGATTTTTATACAAGTTCGTTGCTGTCTTTTATGTTTGCTAAAAAAGAGCTTTATGTTTTAGACCCGGAGCAGGATAAAAAAATTTAATATATTCTATTAATTAATTTAATTTATGTTTTTAAATTCTGTATTAAAAAAAATAGATGCGGAAGGTTCTTTGAACCATTACGTCAACCTTTTGTCCGTGAATGACGGCATAGCCGCTGGGATAGACGGGTCGTTTACTATAGGCTTCTCGGTCAGAGGTTTCGATTATTATCTTGCCGGAGACGAAATTATCAACGATGCGGCATACGTAAACGACCTTCTCTTAAATCTTCTGGACGAGAATATAAACCTTCAATGGATTTATAAAATAGAAGACAAAAACGACCCTTTTATTTCCGATTACGAAACGTCTTCGACGCCCCCTGGAGACTTTAAATATATTAAAGAAAATAAAATTAAACATTTAAAAGCAAAAACCATTAAAAATATTAAGATATACCTGTTTTGTTCTTTTAACGGCCTGAATCTGCATACAAAAGTGGAAAGAATAAATATTCTGCCTAAAGTTTCGGATTACGCCTCCGGATTGTTTAAATTTAAATTTGCCGGAGCGGTTAATTCCGTTTCGAGAAATGATGCGCTTGCCGATAAAAAGTTAATAGAAAAAAAAATGATGAATATCGAAAATAATCTTAGCTTTATATCTTCAAGGCTGGATATAGGTTTGAAGAGGATGGGAAATCAGGAGCTTGTGGATTATTTTTATGCCGAATTGAATCCATCCAGGTCTCTAAGCGTTAAAGCGCCGCTGTGGAAAGATATGCTCGACGGTTCCACTTTCAGGAGCCAGCTTATATATTCCTGCGCGGAAGTTAAAAAGGATTTTTTTTATCTTGACGGATATTATTATAAATTTATAAATATGCACAGGCTTCCGTCGCGCGCGGATTCTTTCGGTATAACGTCCATTTTGAATATCGGCGGTTCAGCGGAAAATTTCTTCCCTTACGATATTTCCGTTGCATTTAATATTCCAGAACAGGAAAAAACAATTGAAAAAATACAAACGGACAGAAATATAAAAGCAAGTCTGACCGAGGCCGTAGGCGGCGGATATACCGATTATAAAGGGGCCAATATTACCGAACAGTTGGACGAGTTTTTAAAATCCCTTTCTAAACTTCAAAAGAAAGTAGTGGAGTTTTCGCTATGCGCAAGGATTAAATCTAAAAATTTAGACGAACTCGGTTCTATGTCGGTAAAACTTCTCGAATCGTTCAAGAACTATAATGGAATGGAAGGAATAATAGACAATATGGAGCACCATAATCTTTTTCTTTCCTTTCTCCCCGGACAATCCCGTTTTAACAGGCGGTTTAAGACATCTATTTCTTCTTCGGCGGCGGCGTTTTTTCCGCTTAACGAGGGTTTTGCCGGAACCGAAAACTGCGCCGTTCCTTTGATAAACGACAGGGGGGAAGCCGTAAAATTAGACCTTTATAACAACCGCCTGCCTTCAAAGCACGGAATAGTCTTCGGAAAGACGAGAAGCGGAAAAGGATTTATGCTTAACGGATTTTTAAGCAATTTTTACATATCGGGAGACAATTATCATATTATAGGCGTAGATATAGGCGGAACTTACAAAAAGTTCTGCAAAATATTTAAAGGCGATTACATAGAAATAGATTTAGACGGAAGCTACTCTATAAATCCGTTTCCTCCCAAAAAATACGCCGTTAAGGATATTAACGGCGAAGAGACGTTCGACCCGGATATTATGGTTTTTTTGACAGGAATAATCGGGCTGATGGCGGAACCTGAAAAAAATTTATCGCCGAACGATAAAACTATCATAACGCGGGCTGTTCAGGCGGCATACGACGGGATATCAGACATGGACGATATGCCGGTAATATCGGATATTAACAACATTTTGTTCGATTACGGAGAGGCAAGGGATGTTTTAGATAAAAAAAGGGCTATGGAAATGGGAAAAAATTTATTTCAGTGGACCGATATTTCTTCCCCTTACGGGATGCTTATTAACAGAAAAAAAGGAATAAATATAGATAATAAAATAGTAATATTCGACCTTCAAAAGCTAAAAGGGCATGAAGACCTGCAAAAAGTAGTTTTTGCAATAATAAAAAATATATCTTTTAAAAAGATGTACGATAAATCCGCAAAAGTCTTTTTCTTTTACGACGAATGCTGGGAATTTATGAACGACCCGAAAATTTCGGAGCTGATAATGCACCTTTATAAAACTTCGGCGAAATGGGGTTCCATGGTGTGGAGTATTACTCAGGAGCCTGGAGACCTTTTAAAAGCCGGAAATATCGGCAAAAGCATTATAGAAAATTCATCCGTAAAGATATTCTGCCAGCTTGACGGCGGCGTTTCGACGGAAGATTTAAAATCATGCGGCCTTAATGAAAAGGAGATGAATATAGTAAAAAATCTTAAAGTGGTAAAAGGGCATTATGCAGAATACTTTTTAAAATTCGGCAAGGATTCCGCGGTAATAAAAAATTCACCTGACCCTTTTGAATACTGGCTTTGCTGTAAGTCGTCAGAAGACGAAGAAATAGAAAGGCTGGTAGAGCGGCTTTATCCCGATAAGCCCTTAAAAGAACGGCTTTATATATTAGCCGAAAGATATCCTAACGGACCGTACGGAATAGAACGGAATAAATAAAATATTACTCGGGAGGCTCGTAAAATGAATAAAGAAAAAAATAATGCAAAAAAAACGAAACTGTTTTTGTCGTCGCTGGCAGCTATATTTGTCGTTTCCGCTTATATGGCCGGCGTATCTTACGGGCTTTCTCTTCCTCTCCCTGATATAGGCGCGATATCGGGTCAGATTCAGTCGGTCGAAACCGCGGCAAGCGGGGCATTTTCGGCTCTTCAGGGGCTTGCCGGAACATTGGGATATGCGCCCGGGGCTTCGGGCGGACCTCTGTTTAATCCAGGCCCGGGGCTTTCGGAAGCGATGGCGACGGTAGATAAACTGACGGCGGACGTTTCTAATATGCAGGAAGAATACCAGAATATAGTCATTAACTTCGATAAGTTAGAGCATTTAGTCAATTCGGTGGAAAACGCCGTCGGTGCCTTAAATAACCTTAATAATCAAATTAACTCGGCTTTCAATCAGATTCCTCAAGATTTGACCGAAAGCGACGTTAACGTCAATTCCCCTCAAAGCCTTATATCCGAAATTAATTCCGGTATTAATTACGAATCTTCCGAATATGCAAACCTTAATGAGGCGGGAGAAATTTTTAATCCTCAGGCTTTTATTTCGGGAACTTCTTCTGCGCCGGGAGCCTTAAACAAGTCTGCCCTCGAAAAAGGCTCTTCCCTGTTTTCGGAAGAAGAGATTTTTAATTCCGGCGGAAATTCCGGCGCCGCAACCGAAACTATTAACTGTTCTTCGTTAGGCGGCGGTTATTATTTCGACGGAAACGGAAATCCGCTCGGCGGATGCACCGATAACGTTGGGGGGCTTTTAGGCGATACGGCATCCTCCGGCCTTTATAATGCGGGACTGTCGGCGGCAAGGGCGCATAAGGCCGAGTTCGAAGGTGCGGAATTTATGAATGAAATTTCGGGAAATGCACTAAAAAACAGCACCAATTATTATGCTTACCAGAGTTCTATTTTAACTATTATGGCAGAGGAAAGCGCCGCAAACCTAAAAAATTTAGGCTATATGGAAAGCCAGCTGAAACAGATAGAATTGGCTAAATCGTCCGAAGAAATAAAAAAAGAACATACCGGCGCGGTAATTTTGCCGCAGACTAATTCGGAGCCGGATATGAATTTTTACGGCAAAACCACAATGTAGGCAGATAACATACGGAACGCATAACATATATATTAGTTAATATTAATTAAATACGATTACTTATGAGCATAAATTTAAAGTATATTTTAAAACCGCCGCATGCTTTATTTATTTGCAGTTTTATATTTTTTTTGATTATCGGTTCCGGCTTTATTTTAACAAGAACGGCTTGCGCCGCTTCTTCGGGTTCCAACCCTCCGGCGTCCGCAAGTTCCGGCGGTACCGCTTCGGCTTCGGCCGCCGCCGCCGACAAATCCGCTATGTCTATTTCAAAGCTGAACAACGGGGAAGATTTAAGCATGCTTTCCATAGATTCGATTCCTCCGGCGCTCGAACAGGATTCAGGATTGAGCAGTTTTGTTACGTATATGTTTTATTTTTTATTCGCGCTCGGCATAGTTTTGTCTTTTTTTGAAGGATACCGTGCCGAATTAACGGGCGCCGTTTTTAATTATTACGGATTATTTTTAAGGACGGCGTTAATAGCTATCGGTTTCCTTTCGTGGAAGCAGAACGGACAGTCTAATTTTGCACAGCTGATATTGACTTTAGCGGATAAAATACAACTCTATCTTATAAAACAAAACATTTACGGCATAGGGCAATCCGTATCGCAGATAGTTTCTTCTATTTCGGGCAGTCTCCATTCCGTTTCAATTCCTACCGTTTCTTCAAACGGAACCTCGTCAGTTCACGGAGGATGGAATCTGAATCCGGTTTCGTGGCTCGCAGGCGCGGTTCATGCTTTGACGGGAGCGGTTCTTATGGGCATAATATGGTTTTTGTTTAATATCTTATATCTGGCGGTACAGCTTTTTATGGCATTAGTCCAGCTCGTATTTCTTGGACTGCTGTTCTCTCTTTGTCCTATAATACTCGGTTTTGAAACAATACCGTACACGAGGGGCATATTTGCCAAGTGGTTTAAAATGTTCGTCGAAATCTCGTTCTGGGGCGTAATGGCGGCGCTCGAACAGCTTATTTTCTTTACTGTTTTAAGTAAAATGGAATCCGTGGATATGCCTTCTACCGGAACGGGCATAGGAAACATTCTGGGGATGTTTACGTTCGCCGAAGTTATAACGGTTTTTATAATTATGATGGTTATAAACGTTTCCGTTCCGTTTCTGGTCGGTAAATTATTCGACGGCATAAGCGGAGAAGCGCACGAAAAAATAAAAGCGGTCAAGGCTAAAGCCGCGGGAGCCGGCCTTGCCGCGGGCTCTTAACGGTCTCGATTTATGAATATTAAGAAAATAAAGGACTTAAATTAATTATGCCTGAACTTTTTAATTGCAAAGACGGTTATAAAAAAAGAAACGGCAGGCTGTTTTATGAAATATGGGGCGACCTTGAATCTCAAAATACGACGCTTAAGGTCGTAATAATCCTAATGTCTTTAATTGCCTTAACCTCTCTTTTTACCGCCTTTTATACGTATAAGGCAAACAGAGTACCGGTAGTAATAAGGGTAAGCTCAGTAGGAAATGCAAAAGTTTTGAGGAACCTGCCGCTAAACAATAAGGCCGGTATGGGCGAAATAGTATATTTTTCCAAAAGTTTCGTACGAGAATTTACCGGGTTTAATTCGATAATGATTAAAACCGAACTTTCGAGGGCGCTGAATAAAATGTCGGGAACTTACGGCAAAAAAACTCTTAATATGATTATCGGAAGCAAATTTGTTCAAAAAATGGAGAAAGCCGGTATAACTTCTAAAATTAAATTTAAAAAAATAAAATTAATAAGGCAGACCGTAAACCACGACGAATTAAAACTTTATATTATAAGGACGGTAATATCCGATTCCGATAGGTCTATAAAAAACAGCGCCGCATACGAAGACAAGCTCATTCTTAAAAGGATAAAAAGAAGCGTTCAGTTTCCGTTCGGTTTAGAGGTGGTTTATTTCAGCAGTTTAAAGCTCGGAGGGGCGTGATGCCTTATAATAATCCGCACGTTATAAAAGAAGAAGATTTAGAAAATAATCCGCAGGGTAATTCAGGGTCCTTTAATGCCGATATAAGCGGCGGCGGCGGAGGAAAAGCCGGCGGCGGCTACGTCTCCGGCGGTCAGGTTCGCGATGAAGAAGATGTTTATAACTCCATTCCCGCCGTTAAAAAGAAATTATCCGGCAGGGATTTTTTCGGTTTTTTTAAACTGCCCCTGATAATAATAGTTTTTATAATTGCCGCAGGCATCGTTTTAAAGTATATGTTCTCCGGCAAACCTAAGGCCGCAGTTAAGAAAAGTATAAAAAACAATACTGTGATAAATGATAAAAAAAAGTTTTCGCCTTCCGTTTTCGATTATGCCGCAAAACCCAAAAACGTAACAAAAAAATCCGGTAAATTCGATATTAAATTTAAAAAAGAAGCAGGCGAATTAAAGCATAATATAAAATTTAATTCCGGAGTAAATTCCGGCTCCGCATCCGCCGTTCCGCAAATAACCAAAAAAACCGTAGTATTCATAGAAGCAAGGTACGGAAAATATATTTTAGATTCGGAAAGGGGAATTAAATCTCTTAAGCCTGCGGGAAACGAAAACGTAGGAAAAAACGGCGCGCCGGCAGGCAGCGGCCCTGCAGTCGCCGTTCCGCAGGGAGCCGTAATAGACGCCTATACGAAGTATAAAATTTTTTCTTACAATACTTCAGTCCCGGTTATAGCCGTAGCTGCGTCCGGATATTATTCGGGCGGTAAAGCCGTTTTTAAAAAAGGGGATAAATTTTTCGGAACGGTAAGCGTAAAACATTCTTTAAACCGTTTAAACATAAATTTCGACAAAATCATAAAGCGTTCGGGAAATTCGCTGTCTATAGATGCGGCGGCGATGATGCCGGACGGTTCGGGAGGGGTCAAAGGAAACGTACACAGGCATTACGCCGGAAATATTTTAACGTCCGTAGCTCAGGGTATAGTCGGGGCGGCGTCCATTTTTGCAGGCGGCGGTTCCGGCGTAAATTCTTCGGAACCTTACACTTTTCAGAATCAGGTAAGGGAAAACGTCGCCCGGAACGAACTTAATTCCGCGCAGAACGGATTAAACGATTATGCGGGAACCGAACAAAATATAAGCATAACCTTGCCTGCCGGCGCTCCTATAAAAATAATTTTTTTAAAGCCGGTTTACGTAAACGGAATCGAACCGAGAATGAAATAAATAAAAATAATAAGATGAAACCTAATAAAAAACGGCAATCCGGGGATAAGGCGGAGGGTTAAAAAATGGAAGAAACGGCACATTCTATTGCCGAAAAAATTAACGGCATTAAAGAAAGCCTGAATTCTAATTTTTTAGAAAGAAAAAACGCGGTGGATATGATTATTTTATCCGTTATTTCGGGAAAACATTCGATTTTAATAGGCGGGCCGGGGCTTGCCAAGACCGCCGTGTTAAAAGCGCTGGCATACCGCGTAAAAGGTTTGATGTTTTTCGATTTTCAGATGACCCCCGCGACTAAAATAGAAGAGCTCGTTTCAAACCGCCCTCAAAACAGAATGGGCATAGATAACTGCGATATAGCCCTGATAGACGAATTTTTCAAGGGTCCGCATTCTACGCTCAATTCGCTTTTATCGATTATGAACGAAAGGATAATATACGCTCCCGAGCCGCGCAGAATTCCTTTAATAAGCCTTTTTGCCGCTTCTAACGAGAGGCCGGACAAATCTTCCGATTCAAATCTATTGCCTCTTTACGACAGGTTTTTATTCAGGATGGAAATTTTACCGGTAAAAGACGGGAAAAATTTTAGAAGATTGCTGGAATTAAAAGAAGAAGACTTTTTTAAGGAAAATAAAACAGCCGAGAATTTTTTGGAAAAAAAAGATATAGAAATTTTAAGCAAAGCGGCTGAAACGGTAGATGTAAGCGCGGAAATTTTCGACTGCCTGCATAAAATCAGGGAAGAATTAAAAAGCAAACAGGTATTCGTTTCGGACAGAAGGTGGCGGGAAACGGTTAAAATATTAAAAACGAACGCGGCGTTAAATAAGCGCTCTTACGTCGCGAAAGAAGATATAAAGATGCTTGAACCGTCTCTGTGGACATATTATTCGGATATAAGAGCGGTAAAAAATATTCTCGGGAGAGAGCTGAAATGAACAAATGCGGCAATAAAGCCTTTATTATAAGAACATCGGTATCGGCAGGAATTTTTATATCGGAGCTTATTTACCTGTTTTTTATATCGGGATTTTTTTCCGATAAAAAAATAAGTTATTATTTTTCTTATTTTAGCGGGGTTAAACTTGCGTTTATTTTTATTCCTATATCCACCTGGTTCGTATCCTCACATACTTTATCTAATATAGCTTATAATAAATATTTATATTTAAAGCCTGAAGAAGACAATAAAAGGAGAAATGCATCGGCGCATCAAAAAGCCTCGGCAGGAAACGCGATGTTATGGCCGGAATCCGAAGAACTTCGATTGGTTATAGGCGAAATCCACGAAAAAGACGGAACGAGAAAGGAAAAACCGGAATGGCTGTTCATGGATAAATACGGGCTTTTTACCGGCATTATCGTTTTCGGTTCTACCGGCACGGGAAAGACTACCGCATGCGCTTATCCTTTCTTAGACCAGCTGGCAAAATACAAAAAAGAATCGCCGGGCGAAAGAATAGGAGGTTTAATATTAGACGTTAAGGGCGATTTTTGGAAAGAAGCCGTCCGCATACTTAAGCGCAACGGAAGAGGGGAAGACGCCGTTATAATAGAACCGGGCTCCGGCTATTATTTTAATCCGGTTCATTATCCTAATCTCGACGCCAAAATTATTGCCGAAAGATTATATTCCGTTCTCGAAAATATGAACTCCAACGACGGAAGGCAGGACAGTTTCTGGAAAGACAAATCTATAAATCTGCTTGCCAATTCCCTTAATATCGTCAGGCTTTGTACGGGTTACGTTACGTTAAGCGATATTTACGAAATAGTTTCGGACGAAAATAAATTGAAAAATATTATAGGACATGCCCAAAATTTAATAAAAGTAAAATCCAATGAAGAAACTTACGTAAACGAACTTAAATTAGCGGCATCGTATTTCGCCGGCGCGGATTATGCGGGACTCGACGAGAGAACCAAGGCTATCATAAAGAGCGAATCTTTAAGGGTATGCTCGGATTTTATCAAGCCGGCGTTTAAAGAAACTTTCTGCTGTCCCGAACGGAAACTTAATTTCCCCGGTTTTCAGGGAGTAGTCGATTCCGGAAAAATAGTTATATTAAATATGCCTGAATCTAAGTACGGTTTAACCGGAAAGATTATCGGCATTATGCTGAAACTCGATTATTTCAGGACTGTATTGAACAGGGTTTACAAGTCGGTTATAGACGATACTGTAAATATAAAAAGGCCGGTCTTGTTTATTTGCGACGAATACCAGAATTACGTGACGTCCGGCGATATCGAATCGGATGCCGAATTTTTCGCAAGATGCAGGCAGTCTAAAGCAATTAATATAGTCCTTACCCAGAGCTACAGTTCGTTAAAGCTGAAACTCGGCTCCGAAGAAAAGCTTAATTCTTTAATCGGAAATATAAGGTCTTCTTTATGGCTTGCTTTAAGCGACGATTATTCGAGGGAAAAAGCCTCCAAAATATGCGATAAGGAATACAAGCTCAAAATCACCGAAAATATAACTGAGCAGGACGACAGGGCGGTTTTTAACCCTTATATAGGAAAACTGCTGTCGGACGACAATACTATATCGCAGGGAACTACCAAGAGTTACGAAAAATTGCCGTCGTTCGACACCAACGATTTTGCGGGTTTAAAATTAAATCAGGCGGTTTACAGGATTTATTCGGGCGGAGAAGTTAAAGGACCGGGGCTCGTATATCTTCATCCGATATACGAGCCCAAAACGAAAAGCTATTTCGAGGAGCGGACAAATGAGCAGCAATAATTACAGAGGCGGCGGAAAGGGGCAGGGTTACGAACTCGATATTTTAGAAATAGCTTTTCTCGTATTTTGCGGATTATTCGCGCTTTTTTATTTTACGAACGCGAATTTTGAATATTGCGTAAATTCATTTTATATATTTATATCGTATTCTTTTAAGGTTTATAGCGCAATTATAATTTTGTACGCCGTAAATCTGTTTTTGTTTATGACGGGGCTTCACGGATTGTACGTCAGAATTTTTGAAATAAGGGTCAGCGGTTCTAAACTTAGAATGTATAATAAGCTGGAAAAATATAACGATAATTACGGCGGCGGCAGAAAATAAAAAAGTAAAAGGAGGCGTTATTTAATGTCTATATTAAATTTAATATTTAAGTCAAAGTTCAAATATTATAATATAAGTAGCTTTATTTATTATATTTTATTATTTTTAATTGTATTTTGCGCAAATTTTGCCGCTCTATCTTCATACGGGATAAATTATTCTCCGTTAAAAAAATATACCGTTAAAAAAAGGCTCTGGGTGCATAAATTAGAAATAAAATCCGGCATAATTTATAAATTGAATACCGCTCCGGGCTATGTTTCCGTTATAACACTTCCGGTTATACCTTTGGACGTCGCGTTAGGCAATACCGGAGCCTTTTCCGAGCAGACAGTCGGAAGGCAGATATTCATAAAACCCGTTACATACGACGCGATGACTACGAGCAATCTCGAAATATATACTAAATACGGTCTTATAAACGTGCTTTTAAGGATAAGAGGCCCGAAATCGGTTACGTATAATTTAAATATAGCGGATACTATCAGGGACGTATTCGTTAAAAATTACGTCAAAAATAAAATAAACGGATTGAAAGCGGTTTTGTTGAAAAAATATGCCGCAAAAAACATTTCCTTGAATAAAAAAGCCGAGGCTTTAAAGATGGAAAAGAAAGAAGTTATGAGTCTTATCCTTACGATT
>JAKAKF010000208.1 GCA_021813595.1 bacterium | reverse complement strand
CGAAAGAAAAACGCCTATTTTTATCATGCTGAGCGTGTGTTCCAGCAATCCGCCTATATAGGCATGATGTATCGATTTTGCGGCAGGCAGAGTTTTTAACAGTTTTATATAAGTTTCATCCTCAAAAAATTTATCGGTAAGTTTTATGATATATTCATCCGTCAAGTTTTCTTTTAAAACAGATTTAAGCTCTTGAAACATAGATTCTGCATCTTTTTTGGAAGATTTAAAGAATAACGCCATCGCATCGGGGCTAAGCATGCCGTATTCGACTTTTTCTATTTCGGAAATGCCGAGCTGTAATTCGTTCTGAAAAATAGAAGTTTTAGACTTCACCCTTACAATGTCTCCCGTGTCAAACAAAGGGGCTAATTTTTCTGCATTATCCCATATGTAGCCTTTTATTTCTCCGGTTTTATCGGATAATTTTAAATAAATGTAAGGTTTTCCTGTTTTTCCGGTAGCCTGAGATTTGCTTTTAACGAGAAATATCGAATCTACTTTTTGATTTTCCTTTATATCCGAAACTAAAATTTTTTCCATATATGATTTTTTTATAGGTTTATATTAACAAAACAGCGTTTAAAAATCAAACGAGATTGCTAACCCAAATTAATTAGCATCATTAAATTTTATTTACCACCCCCGTAAGCCTGAAGGGGGTGGTTGTTTCCGAAAATTAACCAACGTCGTTATAATGCCTCAACTTAAAGCCGACTCCGAGATTTTTTGCAAGTTCTTCGATGTAGGCTGTATCGACTCCTGGCAGATCTATTGCCGTCACTGTGACATTTTGTATCCGCTTTTTAGATTCCCTTATAAAATCTAGAACTGAAGCATATGCATCGATTCCTTTGCCGGTTATCTGCGGCGCGCAAATAGCGTTATAAAGCGCGCTGTTTTGGGCGTTAAGGCTTATGCTAACGCTGTCTATAAGCCCTTCAAGCTCTGCGGCTATATTGCGTCCGTAAACTGCGTCGGCAAGCCCGTCCGTATCGAGCCGGATTTTTATGCCACCCGCAATAGCCTTTATGGCTTTAGCAGATTCCTTAAGAGTTTCTATTCTTAAGGTAGGCTCGCCGAGTCCGCAAAATACGGCCTCGTTAAAATTGTAATATCGGAAAACGGATGAAACTACTTCGTCTGCCGTCGGTTCTTTTTTTAATTCCAGATTATATCCTTTCACGCAAAAATTCGTTTTGCCTCCCTGATATTTGGGACAGAACGTGCATCTGTTGGTGCATTTATTGGTAAGGTTTATGTAAACCGAATTTCTGATTTTATAAGCTACAGACGGATAAAAACCGGCTACGCCTTCGAGAGAAAACAGATTAACGGTATTTTGGACGGTTAAGCCGTCCAGTTTTTCTCTTTCGACGCCTTTTTCAACGGCGGCCGCGTCCAAAACAAAGCGGACATACGAAGGTTCGTTTCTTTTCCCCCTGAAAGATTGCGGGGCAAGATACGGACTGTCGGTTTCTATGAGGAGTTTTTCGCAGGGAATATACCTAATCACGGATCTTAATCCGCCGTTTTTTTTATACGTTATATTGCCGGAAAAAGATATAAAAAAACCCATTTTTAAAAATTCGCCGGCTATACTCCGTTCCGGGGACGAAAAACAATGGATGACTCCGCCAAAAAAGCCGCCGGAATTTCCTGCGTATTCTTTTAAAATAATTAAGGCGTCTTCATAAGCATCTCTTATGTGTACTATAACTGGAAGCCTGTTTGAGGATGCAAGTCCGAGCTGAAATTTAAATAATTCCTTCTGTTGAATTTTAATTTTTTCAAAATCTTCTTTTGAAATATCAGGCAAAAAATAATCCAAACCTATTTCTCCGACGGCAACTATCTTTTTTTTATTTTTTGAATAATATTTTTCAAAAAGTTCCGATATGCTTTCGAGGTCTTTATACGGGCTTTTAGGATGAACTCCGAGGGTCGTATATATATTATCGTAAGAATCGGCTATCCCGATAGTTTTTTCAATCCTTTCGTTCTGAGCCAAAGAGCCGATGGAAACGGCATGAGTCACGCCGTTTTCGGACATTCTGGCAAGAACGTCTTTAAGGTCGGAATCGAACTCCGGCATTTCAAGATGGCAGTGCGAATCTATCATTGTTTATTATTTTTATTCTTCAAATTTTATTCTCGGAAACAGAATTTCGGCTTTTTCCGATATGCGGCATCCGTCTTTAAATAATTTCCCGCAATGAGCCGCCATATCTTCGGGACGCACCGAAAAACCGGCAGAATCGAACAGCTCAATATTGAATATGCCGTTAATTTTTTTTGACGTTTCCGGCATAAACGGATAAATCAGATAAGATATATGATAAATAGAAACGGCGGCGGTTTTCAGTATTTTTAATAAAACAGTTTTTTCTTCCGGGTCTTCGATATTTAATTTCCAAGGAGCGGAATCGTTTATATATTTATTCAGAGTGTTTATAAACCTGAATATATCTTCCAAAATCTTTGCAAAATCGTAATCGTCGTATCTTGCGTCTAAACCGCTTAAAATATCGTAAGCGGTTTTTAAAACAGCCGCGTCTTCAGGAACGCCCGCCCCAGGGACCGCCCCTCCCATATATTTATTTAACATTGCGGCGGTTCTGGAAACTAAATTTCCCAGGTCGTTTGCAAGCCCGGAATTATATCTCACGACAAAATTATCTATATTAAAGTCGCCGTCCAAGCCGAGTGTGATTTCGCTTAAAAGATAATACCTTAGAGCGTCGGGACCGAATTTATTAATTAACGATACAGGATCTACAACATTTCCAAGAGACTTCGACATCTTCCTGCCGTCGGTAAGCCACCAGCCGTGAGCCATTATTGTTTTAGGCGGTTCGATTCCCAAAGCGAAAAGCATAATTGGCCAGTAAACCGCGTGAAATTTAAGGATATCTTTTCCCACTATATGGTTTACGGATTTAAAAAAGTGCGTAAAATCAGGATTTTTGCCGGCGATAAAGTCTTCGTATCCTATGCCGGTCAGGTAGTTTAGAAGTGCGTCGAACCAGACGTATATGACGTGTTTATCGTCGCCCGGCACCGGAATTCCCCATTTAAA
>JAKAKF010000109.1 GCA_021813595.1 bacterium | reverse complement strand
GCTAAGGATAAAAACGGATTTTTCGAAGAGCTCCACGGAAGAACGGATGCCGGAAGAAGCAAAATAAAAGGCGTGTATCTCGCCGGAAGCTGTCATTCGCCCATGGATATAAAGGAGGCTATGAGCGAAGGCATGGCGGCGGCCGGATATGTTCTTTCCGGCCTTGTTGCGGGGAAAAAGCTCTCTATCGACCCGATATCCGCCGCGGTTGAACAGGAAAGGTGCTCCGGCTGCAAGGTATGCATCGGCGTATGTCCTTATAAGGCGATATCTTTTAATGAAGAGGAAGAAGCGTCTTTCGTAAACGAACTATTGTGCCAGGGATGCGGAACCTGCGCGGCCGCATGCCCGTCGTCGGCAATAAAGGCAAACGGTTTTACCAACGAAGAGATATTTGCGGAAATAGGACTTATGCTTGCGTAAACAGTAAAAATATAAAAAAATAGAGGAGGATATACAATAATGAAAAATTCCGCGTCCATTATGGAAAATATGCCGGATAGCGGCTCAAATATCGAAGAAGCAAAGAAAACGGAGGTTTTTGAACCCAGAATAATCGGTTTTTTATGCAACTGGTGTTCGTATGCCGGGGCGGATAAAGCCGGGGCGGCTCAAAAGCACTATTCTCCTAACGTCAGCGTAATTAAAGTTATGTGCAGCGGAAGAATAGACCCTCAGTTTATTCTGGATGCTTTTCGAAAGGGGGCGGACGGGGTTATGATTCTTGCATGCCATCCGGGCGACTGCCACTACAAAGAAGGCAACTACAGGGCGGTTCAGAGGCACAGGCTGTTATTGCGCTTGCTCAAACAGTTCGGAATAGAAGAAGAAAGATGCCGTTTCGATTACGTATCGGCGGGCGAGGGCGACCGCTTTGTTTCCGTAATAAACGAAACCGTAGAAGCGGTTAAAAAATTAGGTCCGTTAAAAAATTAAAATAATCTTTAAAACAAAATAGGGTGTATTTATGCTTAATTCTTCAGACTATATGCAGAATATTTTAAATCCTTCAGGGCATTTCGGATACTTTATTTACGGTGAGGGAGGCGTAATAATTTATGCAAACCCATATTTTGCAGAAATTTTAGGTTATGATGCCGAAGAACTTATAGGTAAAAATTTTATAGATTTTTTATTTAATCCCGAAGATGAAATTAAATCTTATATATCGAGGCGGCTTAACGGAGAAGAATTCATAAGGGAAGACGTTCATTATATTTTTAAAACGAAAAAAAAGTCTTTAATGCCCATTTCCGTGTCGTCCTATTCGGTTTTATACGAAAATAAGCCGGCGGGATTTGTTATCGCAATAGATAAAACTAAAGAAAAATCATATGAAAGACTATTTTTATCTACGAGCCAGATAAATCAGATGATAGTCAGAGTGACGGACGAGGAAACGCTTCTTCGCAAGATATGCGATATATTTGTAGATACCGTCGGATACGATGCCGCAGTCGTCGGATATATAGATGGTTCAAAATTGTTTAAACAAAAATACGCAAAAGCTAAAACTAAAGAACATGAAGATAATCTAATGTCGCTTAAGGTAGGGGTTGACCCGGATACGCCTTACGGAAAGGGCTCGGCGGCAAGAGCCTATGAAAGCGAACGAATCAGCCTTATCTCTGATGTATTAAAAGATTCAACTTTAAGCGCATGGCATGATTATTACGAAAGATTTAACGTAAACTCGGTCTGTTCTATACCTATTTTAAAAAACGATAAAGTAGAATATATATTTCTGCTTATGGATTCCATGCAGAACGCTTTCAGCGAAAATAAGATAGACAAGATAATAGAACTGGCGAATTTATGTGCCGAAGAGATAACCGGAATAATAAAAACTGCCATAAATTCCGGTGAAATTTCGCCCCCCGATATATGGGACAGGAATTATATTACGGTTCCGGACACTAATCCTCAAAAATATAGAACCCGTTTCGCCTCATTCGTAAAAAACCGGATACAGCCTGTAGAAGATAAATATCTAAGGATGAATCCTAATTTCAGGTTTTTCGTTTTAACCGACGACAACGGCTACGTTGCCGCGCACAACGGCATTAACGACCAGCCTTTAACCGGAGATTACAAAAAAGACCTTTACGGCAGCCGTTCGATGAGGATTTTCGACGACCCGGTCGGTTTGGCCGTTGCCAGAAATACGGACAGCTTTATCGTGCAGACTTATCCAAGGGACACGGGCGAGGTTATGAGCGATATCGGCGTTCCTATATTCATAGACGGAAAACACTGGGGAGGCATAAGGGTCGGCGCCGGCGAAGACCGCATGAACCTTCTCGAAGAAATCCAGCTCGACGTTTCATATGCTTTAGAAAAAATAGAGGCGCAGCGGAATATGCTTATTCTTCAGGAAAAATTCAGGATTGCGGCGTTTTACGATGCGCTTACCGGACTGCCCAACCGCCGCGCTCTTACGGATGAACTGGAAAAAGCCATGGCAAGGTCTATGCGGCAGAACTGGCGGACCGCGGTAGGAATGATAGACTTAGACGGTTTTAAACCGGTAAACGATACATATGGACATGAAGCCGGAGATACCGTCCTTCAGGTTATAGGAAAGCGGCTGAAAGATTCGCTTCGCAAAACCGATTTCGTAGCAAGAATCGGAGGAGACGAATTTGTTGTTTTAATTGAAGATTGTAAAGATATTAACGCACTAATCCCGATATTTAATAAAATAGAAGAAAAGGTCGGCGTTCCGGTCATTATTTCCGAAAATATAACCGTAAAAGTCGGCTTAAGCATGGGGGTTTATATTTCCCTCATAGATAACGACGTTACCGCGGATACGCTTTTGCGGTACGCCGATAACGCGCTGTATCAAAGCAAGGAGCATAAGGCGGACAGAGAATATTACTGGACGGTAATGGACAAAACCGGTTAATCTAAAAAATATCAAATTTTTTAGATTAATTATTTGAATTAGACAACATAATCGTTTATAATTAATTATAAATTTATAAATGAATTAATTGGAGAGAACGGAGGATTCAAAATGCCTACGCAGACAATCGACGCAAGAGGGCTTAAATGCCCCCAGCCTATTTTAAAAATCACG
>JAKAKF010000291.1 GCA_021813595.1 bacterium | reverse complement strand
GCTTAACGCTCATAGACTGGGCGCACCCCGAACAGCCCGTATGCCCCATCGTAAAAAGTTCGTTATGAGTTTCTTCTTTCGTCAGCATAATTTTATATTCCTATTTTATTAATATTTTTATTTTTTTATATATACTGCTGGGACAGTCCTACGAATTCGCCGTCCACGTTTTCTTCTTTTTCGGCCCTTGCGACGAGGTCGTGAATATTTTTGGGCGTAATATCCCTGCCGCCTAATCCGAGCGTATAACCGTTTACGCTTACGGAATTAATTTTATGCTTAAACAGGGAATCTCTTATTTCCACCGAAAGAATTCCGCCTTTGCCGGGGCATATGGCTTTTTCTATTACTATAACGTTTTTAACGTTTTTAAGGGCGGCGACTATCTCGTCTTCGGGAAAAGGCCTGAAAGAGCGTATTTTCAAAACGCCTATCTTTTTCCCCGATTCTCTTAATTCATCTACGGCATCCTTTATAGTTCCGAGAACCGAACCCATCGCCACGATAACCGTCTGCGCGTCGTCCAGTTTGTAAGAGTCCGTTAACCCTCCGTAAAATCTGCCGAACATATCTTTAAATTCTTTTGCGGCTTCTATTATAACGTTTCTCGAAAAATTCATAGCATTGTATAAATTGTATCTCGATTCCATATAAACGGAAGGCTCGCCGAGTGTTCCGAAAGAATAAGGATTTTCGACGTCTAATTTATATTCCATATTTATAGGCGGGAGGTATTCTTTTACTTTATCTATGCTGTCTATAGTTTCCACGACTTCAAAGGTATGCGTTAAAACGAATCCGTCCACGTTCACTATAACCGGAAGCATTACATCCTGATTTTCGGCAATTTTAAACGCCTGAATGTGCATATCGTAGGCTTCCTGATTATTCTCGGCTACAAGCATAATCGCGCCCGTATCCCTTATTGCCATGGCGTCCTGCATATCGTTCCATATATTTATCGGCGCCGAAATCGCCCTGTTGGCTAACGTCATAACGACGGGAAGCCTCATTCCGGCAATATTGTATATTACTTCTTCCATATACAGCAAACCCTGAGAAGCGGTAGCCGTGTATGTCCTGACTCCGCACGCGCTTGCGCCCAGAACTACGGAAGCTGCAGAATGTTCGCTTTCTACCATAATAAATTCGGCTTTCAAATCGCCGTCAGCAACCATTTGGGAAAGATGTTCGACTATATGGGTCTGGGGCGTAATAGGATAAGCCGAAATGACATGCGGTTCGGCCATCCTGACGCCGTCCGCAATAGCCATAGAACCTTCGAGAACTTGTTTCATATTGTATCCACCGTTTATATTTGCAAATTAAAATTATTTTTCTACGAGAACCATTTCTATGTCGTCCACGGGGCATTCCTCGGCACATATTCCGCAGCCCTTACAGTAATCGGAATCGAAATCGTATATTTTCGTTTTTTTATCGCCGTAAACCACGCCTTCGGGACAAAAGTATATGCAAAGATTGCATCCCGTGCATGTCTTATGTTTAAATACCGGAGTTTCGTTGGCAAAGGAACCCGTCTTATTGGAAAGCGCCGCGCCCGGCATCGCAATTATTCCGACCTTAAAATCCACTTCTGTCTCCTTTTATATAATTATAAGCTGTTTGCGCCGCTTCGGCGTTAAGTTTGCCAAGTTTTGAACCGAACCTGTTTTCTATCTCTTTTTTCACCGAATCTATTGTGACGTCTCCGCTTAACGCCGAGAATGCGCCGAGCAAAGTTGTATTGACTATCGGCTTGTTTAAAATTTTCATGGCTATTTTTAATGCCGGAAACATTACTATATTTTCTTCCTTGGTGCCGCCTAATTCTCCTGCAACGTCTTTTATTGAGGCTTCGGAATTAATCAGAATTTTGCCTTCGTCTTTAATGCCTTTGTAAACGGGAACAGATTTAAGAAGAGTTATATCCTGAACGATTATATAATCCGGCTCGTATATCTGGTGCCTAGTCCTGATAGGCTTATCCGAAAATCTCGCAAAAGCCTGAACCGGTGCGCCCGTTCTTTCCGACCCGAAAGAAGGAAACGCCTGGCAGTAATTTCCGTCGTCGAAAAAGCTGAGGGCAAGAATGGATGCCATGGTAACGGAACCCTGACCCCCTCTGCCGTGTATTCTTATTTCTTTCATCATAAAATATTTATCCTTTTCCTGAGATTTTTATATCGGTGTTTTAAAAATTATACACTTTTTAAAGCCCGAATGTCAAGAGTTTTCTGCTTCTAATTCATCTAAAAAAAGAGGAATTTTATCTTCTATGCCGTATGCCATTATATGTATTCCGTGGACTAACGGCTTTAATTCTTTTGCGGTTCTAGCGGCAATTTCGATTCCTTTTTTTAACGGGTCTGGAGCATTTTCCAGTTCGTTTATAATTTGTTCGGTAATGTAAATTCCAGGGATGGATTTATTCATAAAGCGGGCGGTTTTAGCGGATTTCAATATATAAATTCCGGCAATAATTTTGATATTTTTAAAGTTTTTATAAAAATCGTAGAATTCGGCAAACTTGGCGATATCGAAAACAGCCTGCGTTTGAAAAAAATCGCATCCAGATTTAATTTTTTTTTCAAACTTTACGAGCTGGGGTTCGAGCGGAACGGATTCCGGATTTACCGCCGCCCCTATATAAAAATCCGTAGGACCGTTCAGTTTATTTCCGTTCATATCTGCTCCCGCGTTTAACCCTTTTACTATTTCGATTAAATTAACCGAATCTATATCGTAAACGGCTTTTGCATGCTTGTGGTCGCCGAATGAAATATAGTCGCCGGTTAAAGCCAGAATATTTTTTACGCCGAATGCGGCGGCGCCGAGCAGGTCGGATTCCAACGCCATCCGGTTTCTGTCCCTGCAGGTCTGCTGAAAAATGGGCTCTCCTCCCTCCTGTTTTATGTAAATCGAACCTGCAAGAGAAGACATTTTCATATTTGCGCCCTGATTGTCGGTAATATTAAAAGCGGGGACGCGGTCTTTCAACAGTTCGTAAATCCCTTTCATTTTTGAAAGGTCTGCGCCTCTTTCGGGAGACAATTCGGACGTATAGACGAAAACGTTATTTT
>JAKAKF010000241.1 GCA_021813595.1 bacterium | reverse complement strand
TTTCGCCGAATCTCATAATGCCTCTTACTGCCGTAGGAGAGGTATAAAAAATATTTACGGCATGTTTTTCGACTATTCTCCACCATCTGTCCGGATAAGGATAGTAGGGCGAACCTTCGACCATAAGCGTCGTCGCCCCGTTAATTAAAGGTCCGTATATAATATACGAATGGCCGGTTATCCAGCCCGGATCCGCCGCGCACCAATAAGTATCGTTGTCTTTTATGTTAAAAACATACTTCGACGTTATATATGTTCCCACGGAATATCCTCCGTGAACATGAAGAATGCCTTTCGGCTTGCCGGTAGTTCCCGACGTGTAAAGTATGAAAAGAGGGTCCTCCGAATCGAGTTCTTCGGTTTTTAAATACGGATTTGCTATGGGCAGTTTCATAAGCTCGTCGTAATAAAAATCCCTCGACGTATCCATGGCAACTTCTTTGCCGGTTCTCTTAACCACTATTACGGTTTGAACTACCGGGGCTTTAGTAACCGCTTCATCGGCTATTTTTTTAAGTTCTATGACCTTTCCGCCCCTCAAAGCGCCGTCGGCGGTAATAAGGAGTTTGCTCTGCGCGTCGAGTATTCTGTCCTTCAATGCCAACGCCGAAAATCCGGCATATACGACGCTGTGTATCGCGCCTATCTTTGCGCATGCAAGCATGCTTATCGCAATTTCGGGTATGTTTGGAAGATATACGGTAACAGTGTCTCCTTTTTTTATTCCGAAACTTTTTAAAACATTTGCGAACTTATTGACCTCTTTATACAAAGAAAAATAGGTATAGACTCTTTCGGTGCCGTCCTCTCCTTCCCAAATTATAGCAAGCTTGTTTTTACGGAAAGTCGCAATATGCCTGTCTAAAGCGTTATGGACGATATTAGTTTTTCCGCCCGTAAACCATTTATAAAAAGGAGGATTGGACGAGTCCAGAACATCGTCCCAGCGCTTAAACCAGTCTAACTGTTTTGCCGTCTCGTCCCAGAATTTTTCGTTTTCATTTATAGAATATCCGTAAAGCCTTTCGTAATCTTCCACATAACTGTTTCTTACCGTTTCCTTTGAAGGAGTATATATGTCTTTTATATTTGCCAAACTGTCGAATGTCGATTTGCGTGAAGCCGGCGCCTCGCGATTTTCCAATTAATCCGCCTCCTTTTTTAATATTTAAACTTTTTTAATATTCCTATTAATTTTTCAAGTTCTCCGTAAATCGATGCCGCCTCCTTAGCGGTACTAGAAGATTTTTCGGAATTGGATACCGAAAGGCTGGATACCGTTTCGATATTCTGCGATATCTCGTTCGTTGCCGCCGTCTGCTCTTCCGATGCCGCGGCGATAGAGCTTATCTGGTCGGTTAGGCTCAGTATGCTTTTTTCTATGCCGTCCAAAGATTCTCCGGCTTTTGAAGCGTAGCCCACGGACAAATCGACCTCGCTTAACGTTTTATCCATGGATGTCTTGGTATCCTGCGTACTCTGCTGCATTGTCTGAACTTTAGATACTATCTCTTTGGTGGCCTTAACGGTTCTTTCGGCTAATTTTCTTACTTCGTCGGCTACCACTGCAAATCCCCTACCGGATTCCCCGGCTCTTGCAGCTTCAATCGCAGCGTTAAGAGCAAGCAGGTTAGTCTGGTCGGCTATATCGTTTATTACAGAAATTATTTCGCCGATTTCGAAAGAACTTTTTTCCAGTCCGCTTATAAGATTGCCTAGCTGCTTTGTAAGAACGGCGACGTTTTTAATGCCGGAAATAGATTTTTCCACTATATCGAAACCGTCTTTAGCGCTGTCCGACGCTTCCTTTGCGATGGAGCTTACGTTCTGGGTATTCTTGGCAATTTCTTTAATGGTCTGGGACATTTCTTCGGAAGCCGCGGCTACGTGAGTGGCGATTTCCGCCTGTTCCTGCGCTTTGCCGCTGATTTCATCGACGTGACCTTCTATGGTGGTGCTGACGTCAACTATGGTCATAGCTTCTTCCGTGATGGATTTTACTATTTCCCTGATATCGATAATGAACTTATTGAATTCGTTGACTACGGACGTTATTTCGTCGTAAACGGAATTTTTATAAACATAACACTTTTTGCAGATATGCTCTCCTTTTTCGCCGAACCGCTCTATCTGCTTATCCCAACATCTAGGTCCCAATTCGCCTTCTTCGAGCATGCAATTTTTGTGGCGCTTTGCGATAATAACCGGCTTATCGAAACAATCCATAGGAATCAATTTGCTTAAATCGCCTTCGCCTTTCGATATATCCCTTACCCTGCGATAAAAAACGGTGATAGGTTTTATGAAAGCCTGTTTAAGAAGAATATATATTATGATAATCGATAAAACTATCAGTATAATCGAGAAAATAATAATATTTCTCATGAAAACATCCGAAGCGTTTACGGTATTCTTTAGGGAATATACAAGCTCGACGCCGCCGAGAACTGTTCCGGCCTTAACGGTATGACACATAAGGCAGTCGATGCCGCGGGACATCTTTTCGGCCGTAAAAGGAACGCCGACTTTTAAATATTTTTGCCCGTTTTTTTCGTAAACTTCCGTTATTTCTTTTTTAGACGCAAGTATTTCTTTGTCGAATTTCGACGTTGGAATCTCCTGCTTCAAGCCCGCCCCGAATTCTTTATCTACGGAGCCGCCTCTTACAACCTTGAAATACTTAATTCCCTTAATCTTCTGGTATATGCCGAACAACTGCCTTCTGTCTGATTTTTTGGCTATCGTGCCGTTGAGCATCATGCCGTTCATGCTGGACAGCATCGTCTTCGCGGTAACTACGGCATCGAACGACGTCGTTTTTACGGACATTTTGTTCTGGTAAAACACCGCATAATAAGTTAAAACGGACAGCATTAAAACCAAAATTACAAAAATTAAAGAAAGCAGTTTGGTCTTAATCGAAACTTTTTGAATTCTCGAAAAATTCATATATTGCCCCCGGATTAAAATTGAAAATTAACCGCCTGATTATGTTGGCGGTTTTTAATAATTTTAAATCAATTAAATAAAAAAATAAATAATTAAATTTTTACCGCGGACAGTTTTCTGTAAACGGACCTTTCGCTTTCTCCTATAATCCGCGCAATCTCCGATTTGGTA
>JAKAKF010000286.1 GCA_021813595.1 bacterium | reverse complement strand
AAAATTTCAAGGAGAATTCGATAGGTTTGGTCACAGGACGGACGTTATGGGATAACTTATCCAAGTTAAAAAACTATCCGCCGAAGCCTGTGAGCAAACCTGTCGCAATTCCCCGTCGGGCGGTTTAGGAGAATTTGATAGGCGGGGGACGACGAAATATTTATCGAAGTCAAAAACGCCGTCGTCTGACCTTGCGTTCCTAAAGTCTCCGACTCCCCGCCTGTCAAATTCTCCGTTAAAAACCGCCTGTGAAATTTTTGCCTTATAGACGGGCGCAAGGAGCGAGCGACGCAGCGCCCCACTAAATCGATTTAAGAACGTTAATCTTAAAAGCCTGTCCAAAGAAAAAAGCTGGATTAACTTAAATTAAGTCCGAAAAATGCACTCAGGTTAAGTTACCGATACTCTGCTATTGCGGCACGATGCAAAAAAGAATCGGGCGCCCGTTGCGAAGCAATGGGCTAAAACTATAAAGATACTCTATGGCAGATAAGATAATATAAATACGTATAGCCGGATAAGCATGTAGTAAATGTACGAGTAGATAGATAGTCCGGTAGTAGTAGTAAAGCACGTGCAGGGTTCAAGAAAGACAGGCGGGGTATTCCACTACAAAACAATAAAGACGAAAAGACTTTTAAAATAAAAGAAGCTCAAACGAAGATGTCCGCTCCCGCCGTCTTTCTTGTGTAAGAAAAATAAGCGGCGCAAGCCGTTACAATTTTGAAACGAAAAGATATATAGCTTATGTGTAAGAATAAAAAAGTAAAAGCGGGGTTGCCGAAATAAAAGAACGGACGGATAATAAGCCGGAATAAAATGACGATGTTCGGTTAGGGCGGTGTTCCGAGAGAGCCGCAAGGCGAACGAGGGACGAAGTGAAATTAAAAGAAAAGAAAAAGAAAAAAAGGGAAAAGGACAAAGCGGAAAAAATATTTATTATAATACCGCAAGCAAAAATTATTTATACAGTTCACTACGAGTGAGATTTTAAAAACACAACATCGTTGTCAGGTTCGCAAGTGGAAACGAAAGCAAGAAAACGATGTAAAAAATTCTTCTACGCAACGGTCGTATCACCTTCAACATCGTTGTAGGGAAACTTGCGACATTCATGAGCAAGTTTCTTAAGGACTCTGCAAGGTTTTTATTCGGAGTTCGATAAACAAAACAGGTTCGCAAGTGGAAACGAAAAGACAGATTAACAATAGCGCAGCATATCATTATCCGAATAAAAACCTGACCTATGCACAACTAACAAAACTGGTGAGCCCACAACGAAATGGAAGCGCGCCGAGGGGTAGCCCGTAGGGGTGGGAAAAATAAATTTTCAGAAGAAATGTTGCGAAGCAACCTCCTCTGTAAAATTTATTTTTCGGCATTCATTCGAGCGGTCGGCGCGCTTTATGCGATGAACGACTTAAAGTCGGTATTTTGACTTTTACCTGCTTGCAGGCGCTTAACAGCGTTTTATCGTTAAGCGGTCGCTTTTATTTTTTTTCGGCGGATAATCTAAACAGCTAATTAAATCAAAATATATAAATATAAAAACATAGGTTCGTCCCCGATAAAAAAAATAAAAGTGAATGCCACACAAATCAACAAGTAGTCGGTGTTTTTCAAATTTGAAATTTATTAATAATATTAAATACTTAATCATGGCAAATTACCGTATATATTTGAGTTGGGGGTAACTACGGGGGGTAGGTGCATTTTTTTATGTTTTTTTATGCTTAAAAATCGACCGTATTTTGCATTTAAAGGCGACGATTTTATGTCTGAATATTCTTTATTAAATAAAAAAAGACGACCTTAAAAACGGTTTTAAGAACATTATTTTTTAATAAAAATGGATTGAAATTTTGTCATTTTAAAAACAAAGATTTGCAATTTTAAACTTAAAAATTAAAAAAAATTTAACGATAATCATTCCGCTTTTTTATAAAAAAAAAATAAAAAACAATATAAAATTTAAGTTAATTCCGTCAAAAAGTTTTTAACTTTTAGATGATTTTTGAATTAAAAACGGCTTTCAAATTTTAATTTTAAGGCTTGTTTTTTTCGTTTAGGACGTTTATTACTATCAGGTTAAAAATAGGCGGGCTTAAAATCGATTTTACGCAAAAAAAACGCAGGATAAAATTAATTTCCGGCGTGAAAAATGATAAAAATAATCTTAATTCAGTCCAGTCCAGAGTTTCAAAAAAGTTTCAGGATTAGAAAAGAAATCATCGAAAACTACGACTAAATTTTTATCTGCCGCATCCGAAAAAATCATTTTTTTGTCTAAAACCGAATCATATTTAAACGACTCGCCGGCGTAATTCATAAATATTTTTATTAATCTTTCTTTATCTTTTTGACTATACACAAACCATACCGTCTTATCGTATTCCTTAAGATATTGCGACCAAAAAAGACGCTTACCGTAATGCTTGTGGTCTGGTTTTATGTTAAGTTCTATTTCTATTAATAAGTTTAAATTTCGAATAAGAATATCGGGACGGATTTTATATTTATTCTTTTTGTCTATGTAAATTCTTTCGTCGTTATAGTCGTCCAAAACCGATTCCGTTTCATAATTTAGGAGTTCGTTTTTGTTACAGTTTTCATCTATCCTAAATCTTTCTACTATCGCGGCTACCCTGCGGACGTATAAATTATGTTTAAGATGTTCGCCCTGAACGCCTACTGTTTTTATTTTTTCTTTGCCAAATAATTTACAACCTTGAGTATCAAGACTAAATGCCGTCAGCAGTTCAGGTTTTGCATTCCAATCAGCGGAATTTATCGTGATTCTTGTTTTACGAATATAATTGTAAGAGATTAGTTTTTTAATTCTGTCCCAAAAAGCTCTGTCACTTTTTTTATTCAATAAAATTTTGGCGGTTACGTCGTCAATATATTTATTGTCTGCTATAAATTGCAATAAAAGTTTATCATTATTTTGTAATTCTATTCTCTTTTTGCTTAATGAATCTTTAATTTTTGAAAAATCTATCGTCATAATTTAGCTGTTTTTTATAAAAAAAATTAAATAGAATCTAATTTTTTACTCCAAAATTCATCAAAAGTCATCACTCCAATTGCAGTTTGAAGCGGTTTTGTCGTTTTTAAACATAAAAAACAAACGGGTCGTCTATCTAAATTAAAGCCTTTTTAGTAAATAAATTTAGAAAAACAAATGATTTTATCTGCGCGGAAATCAGTTTGAAAAAAATTAATCTCTATTCAAATAATCCCTTATAGAACGTCTGATAGACGGAAATAAAGCCCACATAAGCGGATTATCCAAAAATAAAAGAGTAATCAGCAAAGAACCTTTTTTCTCATCTTTATGTAAAGGTGCAGGCGTGTATGACGTAAATGTTAAAGGGTCTCCTCTTTTTGCAGGCTTATTGTCTATATTATATTTCTCATTAGCAAAATCAAGCACGTATTTATCTCCGCCAAATACCGATTTACCTTTAATGTCTTGGTGTTCTATTTCCCGCCGTCGCGGCGATTTTACAACATCAACATTAGATTTTAATTGTCTATCTTTATTTCGATTAATTCTTGTAATAAAAAAAAGAACCAAATAAAAACCGACAACAGATCCTAAAATTATTAAGATGTTCATATATACCCCCTTTTTTATATGTCTTTTTTTAATTATATTATATTTTTCTTGAAAAACAATAAACAATGACATAAACAATAACAAAGTAAGATAGTTGATTTATCAAATTGATAAATCAAGGTATTTAGAGATCTGGATGAATAAGTGTATATCCTAAATTATAAGGAGACAACAACTGTCCGCCTTTAACTCCCGCCCAATAAGCACCAGGTTTTCCGTTTAGACCCACAAGCTGGGAAGATGTATTTATTTCATATGCTTTGTTTCCATAAACAATCCCATTGCCTAAACCCATAAAATAATCAGAACCTGTTTCAACACTATTAAGCGCACTATTTATAATAGGACTTCCTGGACTTATATTACTTGCGGTCGGCGCTTTAATAAAATACTGCGGAGCTATAGGCTTATTATAATATTGAGTACTCTCACTGGATTTTTCATTATATAAACCAGTAAGATAATTAAATTCGCCGTTATTGCTTAATATTGCCTCATTCACTTTTCGACCTATAACTGAAGGAGTAAGATTGGAAGTTTCACCTTTTAACTTTGATCCTTGCGCTTTTATGGCGGGCGAGACTCCGCTTAAAACAGTATTCATTCCTTTATAATTATCAGCGGTCATGCTTATAAAATTACCGAGCGTTGCCGCATTAGCACTCGCATTATTTAATTTGTTAAATGTCGAAGCAAAACCGCCGATACTCCTGTCCTGAGTCATATTGTTTATTACGGAAGGCATTATTCCTCCGGAAACATTCAATTTACCATGTTCGGCTTCGCTCAAATCAGTTTTGTAACTGTCTATCTTAGTTAAAGTTTTATCGTATGAAGTTAATGCGCTTAATTCTTTGCTTGCAGCGGTAGAAATAGAACCAAGGTTTGCGTTGCTTAAAACTTTGAGCCTGTGCATTTGTTGATTAATTGCGTGTTTTACTCCCGCGCCGGAGCCGTTACCAACCGACTTCATTATTCCGTTGCTTTCGTTGAAATCAAAGACAGCGCTAAAAATACCGCCAAGATACCCCGCAATTCCCGCTCCTCCAGACGCCGTGGATTTTGTATTGTAATTATTTTGATCGCCGGTCTTATTGCCGCTGCTAACTATTGCGTCTCTATTTACGCCTTTACCCCTCGAAGCATTCATACTTGCGGTTTTAGTATTTATGGCGCTATCTACTTGATTAATGCTGCTACTAAATGCTTCTTTTTTGGAAAGTAATTCTTTGTTCTCAGAACTTATATCTTTTTTTATTCCGGCTACCCAACTTTGTTCATTTTTGCCGGCTAAATTACCTTTGTAATTGAATGCCTCCAACTGACCGTTCGATCCCCTTTTTAAATCTACTACATTATTAGTTCCAGCCTGAGTAAGCTGAGCCGCTACTACTTGTCCATTTTGAATTGTTTCATTCGCCGTAATGCCATGACCAAGCGTTACAGTTTCTTCTTTTGTACCTTCCTGAATAGTGGCATGCGGTGCTTTATATCCAGTATTCTGCGTATGCGTAACGTTAGTCGCATTAGCAAGATAATTGTTATCCTTAATCTGCCCCGCCGTCATATTGCCCATTCCGGCCTCCGCCCCCCTAACCGAAGCGTTTTTAGATATTGCGCTGTCCATTCCGCCGACCACGCTTGTAACGGCGTAACTTGAGCCGCTTGCTATCATATAGGCGACCATGGGGACTGACCAAGAGAAATAACCCATCCATGACAAAGATTCTGCAAGAAAAGCGTTTACGGTTCCGCTTCCGGAAACCGAATAACCAAGTCCGGCTATAGGCAAATATTTTGCTTGAATTATAAGCTGCGTTATATAATTAAATATTGCGGTCAAAGACGGCCAAATCGTTATCATAATCATAAGCTGAAATAAGAGCTTAAGGTATGACACGCCCATGTGCGTTAAAATAAGAATAAAAATAATAACGGAAGCGCCGAGTAAAATCGCTTCGAATATGCCGAAAACTATCGGCATATATTGTCCTGCAAGTATGCCGGACTCCATCATGCCCGTCTGGGTAGAAATTTCTCCCGTTCCGGTCGCTACGGCCAAAGAAGAAGCGTTTGAACCGGACGCCTGAGCCATTTTTAAAATTGCGGGAGCATACATATTGACGCCTATTGCCTGCATAAGCTGAGCCTGACCGCCCTGCTGCATATTAAATATATAAGGATTAACCGCGCCTATGGCATTTGACAAGTCGGAAAAGGAAGCCATTTGTAAACCGCCCGCTATAGCCGGACCTGCGTTATTTGTTATATAATCCTGAACGGCGGTTTGAAGCCAAGTGGTTTCCTGAGAGCAGGTGACCGTCGTTCCGCCGGGATCGCTTTGACCCGAAGCCGTTTCGGTAACGGAAGTTGAGGAACTGCCTGAATACCAAGTCGTCAATATATTACCGCCAAAACCGTTCGTATAAGCGCTCATAACCGTCCAAATACTGTTTGCGGCGTTAGCGTTATAAGTTAGGGACGCGGTATCGGTTGCGTCTCCTGCTCCCAAAAGTTCGGAAACGTCTAAATATCCGGCGGATATTCCGGGCGCTACGCAGTTTGAAATATACTGGTTATAATCCTGATAAAGATAGGAATTAGACGTCGAAATAGTCGCGCTGTCCGCCTGCTGTATTATTGAAACGCCTAAGCCTTCCGATAACATATTATCTCCGGCAGGAACTGAAAAATCATTAGTAAAATCTTCGGCAAGCCCGTATTGAATAGTCGTAAAATCCGACCATAAAGCCGCTATTCCCCAAGGAACGTTACTTATAGGTTGGGCGTTAGTCGGCGCTCCGGGATTAGAAACGTCGTTAATAATAACGGTAGTCTGATTATAAACGAGCCCCGTCAGTATTATGCTGAAAACTATAACGTATTTAGCGGTAGAAAGAAGCGAATGCTGATGATAAATAGTAACTCTGATAGCATAATAAATCGCCGCTATTAAAGCCAATATAGTAAACAGAACCCCGATATTATTATTTTTAAAAAACAAGGCTATCGCCTGAAACATTCCGTAAAGCAGATAGCCGTTTCCGAAAGCGTAAACAGTGTACATGATAACTCCTTATTTATAAAAAATCAGTAGTCTATATCTTTATCTTCGTTTTTTGTTTTGACATATCTTTTAAATTTAGCAAGTTCTATTTTAATGATTAAATAAACAAAAAATAGAAATAAACTGCCAAAAAATAAAGGTAAAGTTATCGAATATTTTGCTATTAATTCTTCAATTTTTGTTGGTAATGGCAAAAAAAATATAGCAAAAAATATAATAAACAACGGCGAAAAAATGAAAATAAGAACATCGGCGATTTTGTTTAATATTTTTATATATTTTTCGTTATGTTCCAAAAATTTATATTTGCCTAAAACATCTTCTTCATCTATGCTATGTTTCATTTTTTTAATAATTTTGTGCAACTTCCCGATTTTTTGTTTTTCCATAATTTTTCTCCTTTTTTATCCTTTTTTATTAAGGATTGTAATTATAATTTCCCGCAAGCCCATATTGCGATAGCGAACTTACCCATTCCTTATTAAGATTTGCGTAATAAGTTACATTAGCCTGCTGAATATTTAGCTTGCTTAATTGCTGCTGGTATTCAGTGTTAATATATCTAACTATAACGTTAATTTGCGAAGCATATTTTTCGTCCATTTTAAGCTGAGGTTGTTTATCGGCGTTTTTACCCGCAGCGACATTATTTTCCACCGCTTTTAACATATCCGTAAATATATTATGCAAATACCCTAATGCCATTGCTTTTGCGGCTTCGTTCATTAATCCGGGGTCCTGGTTGACGTAAGCGAGTTTCGATATAAGTATTACCGGAAGCGTAGAGTTGGTGATGAAATTATTAAGCTGCTGCTGACTTAAACCGGACAATGTTACATTTGGACATATGCTTGAAACGGATGCCGACGAAGGCACGGCCATTTGAAAGTAACTGCTTTCCAACTCGTCCAGATAAAACTGATAGTAAAAATAAAAGCCGGGGAAACAATCGGGAGTCGGACCCTCTTCAACCTGACTTAACGTAGTCGGAGTCGTAGGGTTTATCGGGGCTATTTTTATAACGCTCATACCCGGACTGCCGTATAGCAAAGCATGTACGAGATCGGTCATATAACTTCCTTCCGTGTTTTGAGAAACCGGCGCGGAAGGCGGTATGGGTCTGAGAACATTTTGACCGGTATTGCTTTGAGATGGATATCCGACTATATCCCCTATAAATTCTCCCCTTAAAATTCCAATTAAATCGTCTTTACCGCCGGACCCGGGTTTCGAACCAGCTATTAAACCGATATGCGCTTGAGATAAAGCATACCTTAGCATAGAACCGAGTTGAAACTGATGAGCCGCCGCCTGCTGTCCGCAACTCGAAAATCCTGAGTTTACTAGCGCCTGCGCTCCGGCTTCAGTAGAAGCGCAATTCATTGTGCCGTTAACGGTATTAACAAAGTTTCCAACGGCATTAGAAACATTGCCTAAAGTATTACTAACTTGGTCGGCGAAAGCGTTTGTAGCACCCGCTACGCCTGTTTTACCTATCATATTTCCTAATTCCGCCCCTGCAATATTTCCCATCGCTTCGGCCGTTTGACAAGAATTAAAATTAAGCCCGTTAAGCTTATTGGCGATACCTTCTATTTGCGTCATGATGGTCTGGCACTGCTTACATAGGACGCCTAAAACCATGTTGAAAGCGAATACCAATACTTCGCCCGATTGGACTATTGACTGTAAAACCTGCATTAATTCGGAACCAAGCATAGCAAAAGCTCCCCATTCGGCGCTTATACCTGAACATCCTATCGAGAAATTAGGCGGGGTTATGGTAAATAACTGCAAGCTCTGTCCGGCGGTATTGAATCTTACGTTGCTATAGCCTAAAGCGTAAATATTTTCGCCCTGCGTATGAAATACCCCTGCTCCGCCGCTCGTAGATACCGAGTTTGCGCCGTTAAGACCTGCGGAAACGAAAGAATTAACGCCTGCAAACGCAGGCCTGACGCGATAAAAACCAATAAAACTTAGATAAGAAGTCATAATGAAAAAAAACAGAGCTACAATTATTATTTTTTTCTGTATTGTTTGCATTTTGTCTGCCTCCTGATTTCTTTGTTTATAGCCTTAACTGTGCTTTTATTCATAGATATATACATAAAATATAAAAATAAAAATATCGACGGAAAAATTAGATAAACCGAAAAAGTTAAAGAATAATAAAATAAGATAAATGCACCAATTATCGATATAAACTGCTGTATCGTTGCAGCTATAATAATCAACTTATAATTGTCGCGTATCTTTGGAACGAGAAATTGGGCTGTCTTTTGCATTTTTTTGACATCATAGTTCATACTATTTACCTCTTTTTATTGTATTTACTGCCTTTTAAGTCGTTAACGCTATAATTTTTAAAAAAATTAACGGTTTTTACCTTATTATTTTCGATGAATTTGTCGATATCCTTTTTGTCGAACATAATATGACGCGAAAACCGCACAAACTCTATCTCTCTCTTACTGATTAGGTCGTAAAGTTTGGATTTCTTAATGTTTAAGATTTTACATACTTCTTCGCCAGTCAATAGTCTCTTTTCGTCGCTTTCATTATTATTAGCCTTTACATTTTTAATTTCGTCGATGAGCATTGATATAAACGATTTGACCGCTACCCGTTCATCGTCATTTTGTTTTATTATCGCTTCCTGCATTTTTTTTTGCCCCCTTTTTTGTCTTTTTTAGGCGGCATTCTTATTATGCCGCCTATTATATATATTATATATATTATATAGATTTTAAAGCCTTATCCCCGTAGGTGTTGCGGGCGGCTTGGTGTGTTGAAATTTCCCGAACGTGTGTTGAAATTTCCCGAACGTGTGTTGAAATTTCCTTTTTCCATTCTTCATTTCCAAAAGTGAAATTAAATTTATTAAACTCATTAAATTCAAAAAATGCTTTTTTTAAAATTCTTCTTTTTTCTTTCTTTGCGAGATTTGAGTCATTTAGTCCTATGCGCTCGAATAGTAGTTCTTCGCTATATTTTTGCCATTTTGTTGACTGAATAAATACATCAAGCAATAAAGTATATGCTGAACTATACCTAAATAGTCTTTCTATCTCGATTAATATTCCGCTTTCAGCGCAAAAATCGAAAAATTTTTTATTTATAAAAATTTCGCAATTATATAGTTCATTTGCGTTGTCTGTTTCGCTTTGAAATATATATTTCGTTCTCACTACTTTTGCCGAATCTGTGTAGGATAGTTCTACTTTGACATTTTGGAATCTATCGATAGAGTCCCATATTGTTTTTCTATTTATTTTTTTATTTAAGATTCCTCTTTGTTTTACTAATTTCTCGAGGTTTATTTTTGCTCTTAGTACCTCAAAATTTTCGAATTGTCCCGCTTCGGCATAATTAGATTTATTAACTATATAATCTTTCACAAGCTGAAAAAGCGTTAATAGATCTAAGTGATTTAAAGTTTCAAAAGCCGTTAAAGTCAATTTTTGGGTTCCAAAAGTCCTCGTAATTTTAAAAGTTTTTTGTCTTATTTTCGACGGCAAAAACGGTAAATTGTGCAATATGTTGGGATCGAATTTAATTACGTTACTCGAAATATGATGTCGCATATTTCCTCCTGAATTCATTTTTTTCATTATTTAAGTCAGTGTCTAAGAGTGCAAGCCTATCATATCGTCCACTGTCGTTATCATAAACATATAGAACATCTTGCGTATCTTCGCCTATTCTTGACATTTTAGCTGGGTGCAATAATATATATTTCCGCATATTTGCGCCTAATTTTTTCCTCCCTAAGGACCATTTATTTTCGTTTTTTTCGCCTTCGTCAGCGAAAAGCATAGCATATATGTAATCGCTGTCATATTGAATATTTCCGTCTTCTTTCATCGATTTTAGGAAGGTTATATCATCGAAACTCTTTAACTGTCTTAATTCTCCTATTCCCTGATTATTCAATGCAGACAAAAAACAAAAACAAACATCTTGTTTAGACCTTATTTCGTCGAGTTTTGCGTATATATAGCTTGTATATTTTTTAAGAAAGTCTGAAGGTCTGGTATCATTAGCCTGTAATCGACGCGCAAACATTTGAAGATAGTCGATTATTACTAATATTTTTTTATCAATAAATTGGTTAATTGCGGCTTGAATGTCTTCTATGCTTGGATTATGAAGCATATATAGATTTTCGTTATTTATATTTTTCTTTTTCAGTCTGATTCCGAACTCATTAATTCCGCCTTCAAATACGCAATATATTGATACACAATTATCTATGTGAGCGTGCACATCTGCAATCTCAATCGCAAATTCGGTTTTTCCGGCCGACGTGGCGCCAGCAAGCGTAAAGATAGCTCCGTACTGGACTTTTATGCCGAATATGTTTTTTTCGTTTATTGGTTGGATGTTTTGGGTTAATTCGCTGGTTTTAATTACTTCTTTTTTTGTTATATATAGTCTTTGCAACGAACTAATGAAGTTTTCGTAATCGATTTTATTCTCCCTAAAATCGTTAATTAGTGATATCCTTTGGCGTTTATTTGAATTGTCTTTTATGTCTTGAATATATTTATTTAGATTAATTAATCCCGCCGGAAGATCCATTAGTTCAAGCATATAATCTTCATACTCGGTTCCAACAAAGCTCGTAAGGTCTATTGTTTTTTTGGAGTTATAATATTCTTTGATTATCGCAAAAATTTCTTGGTTCTGTGAATCGTAAAAATCGGAAGGCGTAAGCATTGCGGCTTGTTTCATGTTTGCATTATCAATTATAATTGCCGCTAATAATGCCTGCTCCGCCAATATATTAGCAGGAGCAGGTTGTTGCAGTTGGATAGTATTAGTATTAGCTTTAAATTGCATTTGTTTATACCATTAAGTTTATTTAGCTAACTTTAAATTATTTTAAATTATTTTATTTATACTTGTCAAGTATTTTTTTTAGACTAAAATAAAATATTTAATTTTAAAGATTATTATTAATAATTACATTCTTTTAAACGTTATATATTTAAAATATTAATAATAATTAAAAAAATTCTTTAAAAGTATTTATAAAAATGTTAAAATTTTGATATGGATAAAGAAATAGAAATATATAAAAATATTGGTCTAAAATTGAGGTTTTTACGGAAAAGCCGTAATTTAACTATTCTCGATGTCTCTACAAAACTTCAAATAAATAAAGGTTCTCTAACTAAATATGAACTTGGAATCGATAAAATTCCAATCCATAATTTATATAAACTTGCAGAGTTTTTTAATGTCGATATTACGTCCTTTTTTAAAGAAGATACTAATAATCATTTAGATATTAAAATCGCCCGGAAAAAATTAATCGGAACCACTGGCAAAAATAACTTTTTTTATTATCCTGAAAATAATTATTCTTTCTTATCTTTGCCGCGCGATTTATTCTGTTCTTTCATTATTCAAATTTCAGACGATTCTATGTTTCCTATAATTAAAAACGGTGCTTACGTCGGTATTTCGCCTCTTTTTTTAAATAAAAAAACCGCTGAAGAATTAACTTTTTTTCAGTTCAAAAAAAACTTTAATCAAACTATTAATGAATTATTTGAAGGTCAACTGATACTTATTAATTTTGCAAATATCGGAATTTTTATTCGAAGAATTGTCGAAATTGACGGAAAAAACGATAAGATTAAATTAGGCTCTGAAAATTCTAAACTACCGCTTAAAACTTTTTCTTTATCTGATTTAATCAATATTAATAATCTTAAACGATTAAATCAAGAACCGTTTTTCTCTCTTAAAAATATTAATATAGATAGCGTAATAGGTGAAGTCGCTTTTATGGCGCAAAGCCTTTCTTAATTGCTTTAGAGAGTAATAATGCTTTTTCCTAAACTTGATTATCTTTCCGTATAGTGCTATATTTATTTTATAGAGTTATAAATTTTTAAACAGAGGTTTACGATGTCGGGCAGAGATTTAATAATTAATGAAATTGATAGATTACCGGAAGAATTTCTTCCCGAAATATTGGATTTTATTAAATTTTTAGAAGTTAAAGAAGAACATACGATTCATTCTTCGCAGGTTCTTTCCGAAAGAATTTTTGAAAAGATATGGGATAACGCCGAGGATGCCGCATATGACGCCTTATAAAAAGGGCGATATAATTCTCGTTCCCTTTCCTTTTAGCGATCAAACATTTTCTAAAAAAAGACCCGCGGTCGTAATAAGTTCCGATGTTTACAATAGCTGTTATTTAGATATAATTATAATGGCAGTTACAAGCAATACCCAAAATCCTCTTAGAATCGGAGAGTGTCTTATCGGGGATTACGTTTCCGCCGGACTCCTAAAGCCTTCGGTTATTAAGTCCGCTATATCTTCGATAGATAAATCCCTGATTTTGAAAAAATTAGGGGCATTGTCATCCGGCGATTTAGATTTGTTAGATAAAACGCTAAAAGAATTACTATCCTTATAATCATTTTTTATAAAAAATCCGTTCATATTTGCGTTTTAAGGCCTTTGACTTTTTATTTAGTTATAAAACCATTAATCTTTTTTACTACTCTTATTCCACACGTCGTCAACGGCCTTGCGTAAAGTGCTTGGAACTAAATGCGAATACCTTTTCGTCATCTGCGTCGTCCTGTGTCCCAGAAGCTCCCCTGTAATATAAAGCGATGTCCCGTCCATTACCATTTTACTCGCGAAGACGTGCCTTAAATCGTGAATGTGCATATCCTTAAATCCTGCATTTTTACAGGCGGTATGGAAAGACTTCTTAAAATCGCCTAATTTAGCCCCGTTTTTGTTAAATACGTATAAACAGTCCTGAATTTTATTAATGCCGCTCAAAAGCATTTTTAGGGGCTTGCTGATAGGAATATATCTGTCGTATTTCGTTTTCGTCCCCTTAATTGCTATGACGTCGTTCTGCATATCCACGTCGTCCCATTTAAGGTTAAGAGCCTCGCCTTTCCGACAGCCGGTATAAATTAAAAAGGTTATTAAGTCTCTGGTTAATTTATTCGTTGCGCCGGCGATGAGCTTCTCGATGTCGGAATCGGAAAGGGTTTTAAGACGGGATAATTCATTTAGTTTTTTAACGCCGCTTGCCGGATTCTTTTCGATGAGTCCCTTTTCAATGCAGAAGTTAAAAAAATGATGTAAGGTTGAAATTTCAAGATTAATCCAACGGAAGTTTATTTCGCTTTCCTTTTTTTGTTGATTTTTTGGCAAAGATAAGACTTCCAATCTTCTTTTTAATTGATATTCTTTAATATCGGATTGTGTAATTTCCGAGATGTTCTTGTCTTTAAAAACAGGTAAAAAATGATTAGCGGCAAACTCTTTATTTTTAATCGTCCTATTGATATTTGTAAGACTTTTTTTGTATTGCTCCCACGCCGTCAAAAATATATAATTATTTTTAACCGGCATGCTGAATTTTTTCCGGACCAAATCGGCTTCGATTGTATTTGCGATTTGTTGTGCGAGTTTTTTATTGTCGGTTTTGGTAGAACCGCGATATCTGAGTCCGTCAAAACGGATTTGATACCAATAAATATCGCCTCTTTTATAGATATTTGCCATATTTTAGCCGTAAAGTAATGTGGTCGTTTTTGTGTCCAAAATAAAAATACGATACGGTAAAATATAGCATTTTACGGACTAAAAAGGCAAGATAAATCTTTAGAGGAAAAACCGCAAAGCCTTAAAAGTATTGATTTAAAAGGATATTTTATGGCACTCAGTAAACAGCCTTCTAAGCTGTGGGTCGCAGGTTCGAATCCTGCTGGACGCACCATTTAAAACCGTAGTAATATCAAGCGTTTCCCGATGATAAATCTAAATAAATTTGACAAAAATAATTTAGGGCTAAAGAAATGAGTTAAGATTTGACTTTTAAAAATTACCGATATAAAATACAGACTGGTCGGTATGTTTCCGGCCTTAATATAAAACTTTATTATTTAAAGGAGGCTTTATTATGTCAAAGGCAAAAGCTTTAGTAATTATCATGTCCGGTAGCGATAATCCTGTAAAAGTCAAAATCGGACTTAACTTTGCATGGAGAACAAAAAACGGCGGAGCATTCGAAGATGTAAAACTTGTTTTTTTCGGTCCCGGAGAAGATTTTATTGCAAAAACCGACGACAAAGAAATATTGGAAGCGTATGAACAGGTTCTCGCCAATAATATCATTCCCCAAGCGTGTGTTGCAATAGCTGAAGGATATGGCGTTGCACCTATTTTAACCGGTAAAAAAATGGAACTTGTCCACGTCGGACAGGCAATAGCAGGATTTATGTCCGACGGATACCAGCCGTTAACTTTTTAACTTTTTAGTTTATTTTAATGCCTAATCCGCATATAATTATAAAAGTTATATTGTATAATTTTATAACTTTAAATTAATGCGGATTAGTCATTTTTGAGGAAATTAAATTGCTTAAAAGAGAAGAAATCATAGACGCCGCATGCGCCCTTCTTTTAGAAAGTGGCAATGAAGGCATGGAGATTAAGGATATAATGGATAGAATTAACGCTACAAAAGGATGTATTTATTATCAATTTAAATAAAAACAAGATATTGCCGTCGCCGTATAAATGAAGCTATTAAACCGGCTTATGCAAAAACTGGGGCGGAATTTTATCAAAAAGGCTTTAAAAAAGCGATATTAAAAAAATAGTCAATAAAAATATAAATATTAGAAGTGCGGCAAATTTCATTATCGGTTCATTCGAAGGATGCATAATGCTTTCTAAATCATCGCAGAGCGAAAAATTATTAGAGGAATGTTTTCTGAATCTTAAGAATTATTTGAAAAATTTAAACAAATTGAATTAATCTGAATGAACTTTATATCAATACCGATATTTGACGTAATTGCAGGAATATTAATCGTTCTATTCGCATTCTTCGTTAGGGCAACCATAGGTTTTGGTTCCGGTTTAATATCGGTTTCCTTTTTAACAATCCTGCTCCCTATAAAAATTACTGTTCCCGCAGTATTTATACTTGATTTTATAGGAAGCATAATACTTGGAGCATATGATTTTAAAGAAGTAAAGTGGAACGACCTTTCATACTTACTGCCCTCGACTGTTTTAGGGCTTTTGCTGGGAGCTTATATATTAAAATATGCAGATCCGCAAAAACTTACAATTTTTCTGGGTATTTTTATTTTGATGTATATAATATATGCTCTCAAAGTAAAGCAGGATAAACTGCCTTACGTTAAAAACACGGTAGGAGTTCCGTTAGGTTTTCTGGGAGGTTTTATAGGCAGTTTATACGGCGGAGGCGGTCCGCCTATCGTAGCTTACCTGCAGATGAAACACCATGACAAACGTACGTTTCGGGCTACGTTCCAGATAGTCGCCATTACCGACAGTATCGTTAGGGCTGCTATTTATATATCGTTCGGGCTAATAACTGTGAAAGTTTTAAGATTTTCCGGCTTACTTATACCGTCTTTATTAATAGGTCTGTTTTTAGGAAACAAGATGCATTTTAAAATAAATCAAAAAACTTTTTATTATTCGGTATTAATAATTTTATCTTTAGCGTCTATCGGCCTAATAATACATTCTTTTTAATTACCG
>JAKAKF010000202.1 GCA_021813595.1 bacterium | reverse complement strand
CCGCTTTCAGGAGAGCTTTTTTCTTCGGAGTTTTTGGGAACGACGGTTTCCGTTTCGCCTTTTGAGGCGCCAGATATATCGATTTTAACCCGCTCGGATGGAAAAGAAACCTCCATGTTTTTATCGGCTTCCCTGTTTATTAAGTCCGTATTTGTCTGAAGGAGGTTTTTTATCGAATTTATCATTACGATTCTTTTATTTAACAGGTCGTCTATATCTTTAGTTATTTCTAAATATTTTTTGTTTGCGTCTCTTATAATGTTTTCGGCTTCGGCGACAGCCCCTTTTTTTATAGCTTCCGCTTCCATTATTGCCGCCTTTTTTATGTCGTTGGAAACAGATTGAACCATAAGAATAGCTTCGCTGATAGACTTGTCTTTTTCTTTGTAATCGGCAATCTCCTGATTTTTTTTGACGAGTTCTTCTTTAAGCCCGTAATATTCGCCGTATAATTTTTCCATATCCTTTGAGACTATTTCAAGAAAATTATCGACTTCAGTTACGTCATACCCTTTTATTTTTTTTGAAAATTTTTGCGACCTTATTTCAATAGGGGAGAGTTCCATAATTTTACCCTCGTTTTATTTAAATTATAAATGGCAGAATATAATTAAATTCCGCAAATTTTAATAAAGATATGAGTATCCAGATTACAAAAATAACTATTATAGGCGATAGGTCGAAAGCAAAGCTGTTTCCAATAGGAAGTATCAGTCTTACCTTATTCAGAACCGGTTCGGTAATGTCGTTTATAAAACGGACTATAGGATTATAAGGGTCCGGATTTACCCATGACAGCAGCGCTTTTATGATTATTATCCACATATATACATTGAGTATCGTGTATAATATATCGAAAAAATATTGGATAAAATTGATAAATAAAAGATTCATCGTTATTTTTTTTAAAAATTTAATATATAATATAACATAATTATCCGATAATATACAATAATTATGACAAACAGCGAAATTGCCGAAATTTTCGAACATATTGCCGAAATTCTTGAAATTAAAGGAGAAAATCCTTTTAAAATACGCGCTTATTTAAATGCCGGCGCCGTTATAAGCAGACTCGGAGAAAATTTATCGGATATAGTTTCTGGTGGAAAAAATTTGGATATTCCAGGCATCGGAAAAGACCTTTACTTAAAAATAAAAGAGATCGTTAATACAGGGAGGCTCGCATATTACGACGAGCTTGTCAAGTCTGTGCCGGTAGGACTGCTTGAGCTTATGAAACTTCGCGGATTGGGACCTAAAAAGGCAAATCTTCTGTATAATAATTTTAATATAAAAGGCATAAAAGAACTTGAAGAAGCTATTAAATCCGGTAAGCTTAGAGGAATAAGCGGTTTAGGACAAAAAACCGTAGAAAATTTAAAAAAATCGATAGAAGATTATAAAGTTTTTAAACAGAGATTTTTATATATAGACGCCTTTAATCAGGCGCTTCTATTCGAAGCTTACCTGAAAAATACCACCCAAAAAATTATAGTCAAAATGCAGACTGCCGGCTCCCTGAGAAGAAAAATGGAAACCGTAGGCGACATAGATATAGTTGCTTCGGTTTTAGCTGGAAAAGAAGGACAGTTTTCTAAAAGATTTTTAAGCTATCCCGAGATTTTAAGAGTAGAGTCCGCCGGGGAAACTAAAATCACCGTCGTTTTAAAGAGCGGTATACATGTAGATTTAAGAATAGTTCAGCCTGCGGATTTCATTTATGCCCTGCATCATTTTACCGGCTCGAAACTGCATAACGAGGAGTTGAGGTCTATAGAAAAAAAACGCGGATACAAGATTAACGAATACGGGATATTTAAAGGCAGTGAAAACGCCGAAGACGATATTGTCGGCAATAATATGGGCGAAGTTAAAAAACGGGAAGCGGAAAAAAAGCCCGATTCGGAAAATAAAATAAAGGTCGATAATGAAGCCGAATTTTACGCCGTGTTCGGAATGCAGTTTATTCCTCCGGAATTAAGGGAGGGGACGGGTGAGATAGAAGCGGCATTGGGCCGCAATATACCGGTTCTCGTCGAAGAAAAGGACCTGCAGGGGGTTTTTCATATCCACACTACTTACACGGACGGAAAAGAAAGCATAGAAGAAATGATAGAAGCCTGCGTAAAACAGGGGTATAAATATGCCGGCATTTCAGACCATTCTGTTTCGGCGCATTACGCAAACGGACTTTCTGCCTCTGAACTTGAATCCCAGTTGGAATATATCGACAGGCTGAATAAAAAATATGAGGGCAGAATTAAAATTTTTAAAGGCATAGAATCGGATATTCTGCCCGACGGAAGCCTCGATTACGATGAAAAAACGCTGGCTAAGCTCGATTTTGTCATAGCATCCGTCCATTCTAATTTCAATATGGCTGAAAATATTATGACCGAAAGGATTATGAATGCCATTAAAAATCCCTATACAACCATGATAGGACATCTTACCGGCAGGCTTCTTCTTGAAAGAAACGGATATGCCGTCGATATATCAAGAGTTCTGGACTGCGCTTCCGAATACAAAACTATTATAGAGCTCAACGCAAATCCTAAAAGGCTTGATATAGACTGGAGGCACATAAAGGAAGCGATATCGAAAAATGTTTTGCTTTCCATAAATCCGGACGCCCATAATTCATCCACTATATATTTTGTTAATTACGGCGTTAACATCGCAAGAAAAGGGTGGGCAAGAAAATCCGATATTTTAAACGCTAAAAGCGTTTCCGAAGTCACCGCTATTTTAAGCAGCATAAGATATTATAAGAAGAACCTGCGGCGGCGGTTTAAGTAATTGTTAAATTTAGGGTAAATTTACGATACGTGATTTAAAAATATTATGACGTTAAAAACGTTAAAAATTTTATCTGTAGCGGGATTTGACGGTTCCGGAGGGGCTGGGATAATTTCCGACGCCAAAATATTCTCTAAGTTTAAAATTTTAGGCTTGTCCGCAGTTACCGCGATGACTGCCCAAAATCCTGTTAATATCTATAGCGTAGAGCCGGTTTCAGATGCTTTTTTCTTGGCGGAGTTAAATGCCGTATTCGGTTATTTTTCGGTTGACGCGGTAAAAACAGGTTTGATATTCAATGAAAGCCAGAGTTTGATATTGGAAAGGT
>JAKAKF010000079.1 GCA_021813595.1 bacterium | reverse complement strand
ATTGCGCCTGTTTCGTTTAAAGCACTCGTAACTATCGGTATATTTTCCCTGAAGTGCTTCGTTAGCGTGACCTTGTCGAAACTTGCACAGCCAACGGCTCCGTGCATCAGGACGACGGCATTTTTTAATCCTAGAAAAAATACGGCAGCGCCGAGCGACGAACTTGTTTTTAAAGGATTAATTTCTATATTTTTAAGTCTATTCGCCATATTATTTACCATAATTTTACCCCTTATATTACCTTGCCTTAAATTTTTGTACAAAGTCATATAAAGTCGCAATAAAAGGAACCTGAAGTCGATTATTCATCTAATTATTTTATTGCTCATCCAATAGATTCTTTCAGCAATTTAAAAAGCGGACTTTTAATTTCCGAATAAATTAGTTTTGCCATGCATTCAATACCTTCATAAGACACATACGGCTGCAATCTTTCCTGATTTACGTCTAAAAACGGAATGAGCGATTTTATTGCCGTATATTGATTTCTGCCTCCAGCAAGTATGATGTCGGCATTATTTTCCCTTGCTATTTTTATAAGATTTACGGGATTGCCGTTATCGAGCATAATTATATTACCGTTTTTATCGAATTCCTTAATTATTCTTAATTTATCTTCGTCTGTACTTTTTTTAATGCCAGTAGCTATAACCTTTAAGCCTAAGTCGTTAAGCGCCGAAATCATAGACCAGCTCTTGACTCCGCCGGTATATAAAAGAACTTTTTTGCCGGTCAAAAATTTTTTATACTCATAAGTTTTTTCTTCGGTTTTTTTCGTCATGATTTTAATATAATCTTTCGTCTTTTTTATCAGTTCCATATTGCCTATTGCATTTACTATATCCTTAATCGCCTTATTGGTTGACGTCATGCCGAAAAATGATTCTTCAATGTAAGGAATTCCAAATTTTTCTTTCATTTTTCTCGCAAGATAAACTAATGCTTTAGAGCAGATTACTACGTTAAGTTCCGCTTTATGCGAATACATTATTTCCTCTATCGTCGAATCGCCGGTAATAGTAGAAAGAACGTTTATTCCTATCGATTTCAAAGCTTTTTTAATTAAAAACAGTTCGCCTTTTATGTTATATTCGCCTATTAAATTGATATTAAATTCTCCCATCAAATCTATTTTCGGCTCTTTTTTCCCTATAATATTGGTAAAAAGAGCATCGCCGGCAATTTTATTTCCTAAATTTTTATTGCCGGAAAATCCCTGCGATAATACCGGAACGACAGGAATTTTAAGTTTGACGGAAAGTTCTTTAGAAACTCCTTCGATATCTTCGCCGGTAAGCGCAGGAACGCACGTATTATAAACGAATATTCCTTTAGGTTTATATTTGTCGTAAGCATAAATTGTGCCCTGCCTTAATTTTTCTTCAGAGCCGAAAATAAGGTCATTTTCGTTAATAGCGGTCGTTAAACCGTACATATAGTAATTCTTTCCCTTTTCCGCTTTAGACGTTCTCTGGTTATAGCTGTTTCCTAAACAGTTGATGGGCGCATGCACTATATTTAAAGCGTCTTTTATAGGACTTAAAACTATATATGCCCCATCAAGCGCGCATCCTCCCGTAGATGACCCTGGCGCCGCAGTTTTGCATGCTTTTTTCTCTTTTGCGACTCCGTTATGTTCGCATGCCGGCTCGTCAAAAAATTCTTCTTTTACGGCTAAGCCCATTTTATCTCACTTCCTTTATTTTTATTTTTACGTTATTTTCACAAATACTATAATATATTACTATGACAGATTTCTTCGCATCTCAAATTATCTCATAAGTTCAAAATGCGCATCATCGCACGTATCGTCCAAGATATCCATAAATTTATTAACTATCCATGTCGTTAAATTAATTACTCCGCTGTAGCCATAAATCGGATATCTGTGTATATTAACTCTGTCGAATATCGGATAACCGATTCTTATGTGTGGAACTTTGGCATCCCTTGCAGCGAACTTTCCGTGCGAAGGCCCTATAAACATATCTACCGGCGAAGTCATTACTAATGACCTTAAATGCCATAAATCTTTATCTATATAAACTTCGCCCTCGCTTTCCGAATAAGCAGAAAATAAATCTTCAATCTCTTTCTTAAAATCTTCGTTGCCGTTTGAACATAATACGTATTTCGGTATTCCGCCCATTTCCAAGAGATAGCCGGTAAGCCCTACAAGCATATCGGGGTCGCCGAATATAGCAAACTTTTTCCCATGAATATACTGCTGGGCATCGGTCATAGAATCAATTGCCTTTCCTCTTTCATCTTCAATTTCTTTCGGAACTTCTTTATCCGATATTTCTGAAAGCGTCATTAAAAATTCATCGGTGGCTTTAATTCCTATCGGGCTTTTAACTACCCTTACGTCCTGTCCGAATTTCTCCGAAAGCATTGCGGATGTCTTTTTTGTCGAATATTTTTGCAGGACAACGGTAGCCTTATTATTCAGGCAATTTTTAACGTCTTCAAGTTTAGTCGCGCCGTCCGGATACATTTTATACTCGCCGTTTAAAGGACTGTCCAAAGTATTTGAGTAATCGGCAAGAACAAGAAATTTAATTCCGAAAATTTTTAAAATTCTTTTGACTTCGTTTATATTGCCAATCGTAGTTTCAAAACCGGGAATTATATTGATGATATCGGTTTTAGCGCCGTCGGTTTTTTTACCAAGAGTTTCTATTATTGCGTTTAGCATGCTGTCGTATCCTTCAAGATGCGAACCGGCAAAACTTGGAGTGTTTGCATACGGCGCCGCTATATCCTCGGTCAAAACACCTTTTTCCCTTGCATTACCGACGATAGAACCAAGGTCGTCTCCAATAATTTCAGTCATACAAGTCGTAGATATCGCAAACATTTTCGGCTTATAAAGAGCGGCAGCATTTTTAAAGCCTTCAAATCCGTTTGCCTGCCCGCCGAAGACGGCGCCGTCTTCCGTTAAAGACGTGCAGACAGCCGAAAAAGGTTCTCTGAAATGGCGCGATAAATTATTTCTGTAATAGGCGACGCACCCGTGGGAACCGTGAACGAAAGGCATAGTATCTTCGAAGCCTGCGGCGCACAGTACGGCGCCAAGCGGTTGGCATGCTCTTTCCGGATTTATTACTATAGCTTTCCTGTTGAAATTTTTCTCTTTATATTCC
>JAKAKF010000198.1 GCA_021813595.1 bacterium | reverse complement strand
TATTTATATCTTTAAGCGAAGTTCTTTCAAAATTGGAATATAATCCTTTATAAATTATTGAAATCCTGCCTTTTAAAGTTCCGCTTTTAGCAATCCTGCCTTTAAATAATAAAACTTTTTCGTTCTGCTCGGGCTTCTCGGCAGGGATAGAAATAAATTTAAAACTGCCGCGCCCTATAATCGCGGCGCCTTTTCTTCCCGCCAGGCCGAAAGGAATCTTGAAGGCTTTATAGGATGAAGAGTCGGGGTAAAGATAATACTTTTTATTTTTACCTTTTTCTTTTAAGGTAAAACCGACTATAACGGAATCGAACTGCCTGGGAGAAACGCTTTTTATATTTAAAGCGGCCGTATTTAAAGACGGTATAAGAACGGGATACGCATCGATTCCTTCAACCTTCAGCATAGTTATAAGGAGGGCGGCCAAGGATTTTGAATCCCCGTAACCGTTCGCAAACGTCGTTCCCGCCGGCTCCGGATTATAGCCGTTTATACCGTAGCCTATTCCAACATATCTAAAGGTTTTAACAAAGCTGTAATAAATTAAAGCCGCTTTTTGCCTAAGGCTCTCGCCTTTGCCTTTTTTTACGGCCGATGCGGCAAATTCTTTTATTTTTGCGGTAGGCCTTTCGGCTTTTGCGAACATCGCGTTTATTCGGTTAAAAAGTCTGCTCCAGGAATTATAAGTAGATACGGCAATATAACTTCTTAAATTTTTTAAGGGCGGCATATAGGATTCTTTTTTTATCGCCGCAACGCTGCTAAGAGATGCGCTTAATTTTACGAATTTTTTATTTTTAATATAAACTAACTTTTTCGAAACTTCATGCCCGCTTAATTTATGCATATACAAATTAATATTAATCCCTTCTGGATATATCAGCGAAAAACTTATTTTCCGGGCCGGCATAGTATAAGAAAAATAAGCGGTATAAAAGACTCCGTTTTTAATCAACGGCTTAAAATTATCTATCTCGTAGGAAAAATTTATAACCGAACCTTTTTCGACCGCCGGCATCGAAAGAGTAAGATATTTTATATCGGAATAAGCGGGGTAATTAACCGCAAAGCCCGGAGAAACAACGTTGACTGCGTGTTTGCCTACGGGAACCTTAAACATACCGTTAAGCAAAGTATAGGCATAAAGTAATTTAATCTTCTGATATTTTTCCGAAAAAGGGACTATAACCTCGGAATACTTATTGATTCCTCTTTGCGACTCAATTTTTACCGATTCGGTTATATACGCTTTTAGTCCGTAATGCTCATTCAGCTTAAGAAGCACGTCTTTTTTTAGTATGTACGCCCCGAAATTTTTGCCGTCTTTTTCTATATCGGCAGCAGGCTTAACGGCGGCATGCGAAAAAACAGGGTTTATAACGTCAAAAGCCGAAAAAACAAGAAAAGCCGAAAAAACAAGAAATAATAACGATTTTAATTTTTTGATCTTCATTAATAAGAATCCTTTTAAAAAGTTAAAGTCTGATTGCAAATATCGTAAATGCCGCATTTTTCGCAGTCCGCTTCGTTCACATTTTTTTTGCATAAATCAAGTATCCCCAGCCTTGTAATTGCAAAATCGTATTTTACGGGGTCGGAATAGTCGAGTTTTTTGAGATTTTCGGTTATCTCTTCAGCCATTTTAAAAGAAGGGTTTTTGCGCGAGGTCAGACCTATGTACCGGCTGATTCTCCCTATATGGGTATCTACCGGCATTATCAGCTGATAAGGCTGGATGCCCCCCTGCCATATCCCGAAATCGAGATTGTCCGAATTTCTTACCATCCATCTTAAATATAAATTCATTCTTTTGCAGGGACTGTTATCTGCCGGAGAAGTAAAAAAGAAACGTACCATGGAATCCTCAGGCGGAGCCGGCGTACCGTAAACAGGCGAAAAATCGACAAGTTCTACTGCTCTTTCAGAAAAGCTAACCAATGCGTTTTTAAGGTTTAAGTCGGACGGATTAAAGCCTTTAAGGAAAAAATTTTCTATAGAACCGTATTTTTTGAGTATTCCGCTTAAAACTAGGAACAGCGCTGCAACGTCTTTTTCTTTTATAAAACGGTAATAAAAATTTTTAAATAGTTTTAATCCTTCGGCTGCATCGAAATTTAAAGTAAATTCATAGAATTTATGATTAACTATTTTATCTATTTTGTCTAATGCTTTAAGAATCTGGCTTACGCCTCCGAACGCAAATCCGGCCGCTACAAATCCGGCAATCTCGATATCTTTAGGGTCGCCTGCTTTATGGACAAAACCGAGAGGGTCCGAATAAAGATAAGATTCTTCGAATTTTTCGTATAAATCTTCAAGGCGCTCTTTTAATTTTAAATTTTTTTTATCTTCGCCGAACGACTTAACCTGACTGATAATTCCGTCTTTATAAACAAACGTTTTGCCGCCGGGAAGAGACCAGCAATCCCCTTCTTCAAGGGGATACGGAACATTCATGCCCCTGCCGATAAAAACTTCTTTTCCGTCTATTTTTGTATAAAAGTTAAAATCGTTATCTTCCCAGATTAACGACCCGCCTTTTTTATATTTAAAACTCATTAATAAATTTTTTACGGTTTAATTTATTTGCTTTAATATTTATGAATCCTGCGTTATTTTATATGCAAAATCCATTCCGAATTTTTCGCAGTTAAGCAAATCTTCTTCGAACGGCGTCATTTGAATTTTTAATCCTTCCTGAACGATAACGAATCTGAGGCTCTTAAGAATATCCTGCACCATCTGAACCGCCTCTCCGCTCCAGCCGTAACAGCCGAAAACAGCCGCCTTTTTGTTTTTGACGTTAAGCATAACCAGAGACGATATCATATCGAATATAGGCTTTGGGGGTTTTGCGTTAAGGGTTGGAGAACCGACTATTACGGCATCGGCTCTTTCGATTCCATCTACGACATCCTTAATATCCCTTTCTACTAAGTTTATCAGAGAGACGTCCGTAAGCCCGTCTATGCTTGCGCCTTTTGCGATATGTCTTGCCATTTCTTCGGTATTGCCGTAAGCCGAAGCATAAATTACGGCTATCTTTTTAACGGCCGTATCCGCATCTGACGGCTTGCTCGCTTCCAGATACCAGTCGAAATATTTTTTTAAATCCTTTCTTAATATAGGGCCGTGCGACGGAGCAATTATGTC
>JAKAKF010000251.1 GCA_021813595.1 bacterium | reverse complement strand
CTATTTCGGGCATTAAAAACGTCGCCGTTCTTACCAAGCAGTTAGGCAGTCTTATAAGCGGATTGGAAAAAAGTTCTTTCGAAATCGGCGAAATCATTTCGGTGATAAACGATATAGCGGACCAGACCAACCTGCTTGCTCTTAACGCCGCGATAGAAGCCGCCAGGGCAGGGGAATCCGGCAGGGGATTTGCCGTAGTAGCCGACGAGGTAAGAAAATTAGCCGAAAGAACCGTTAAAGCTACAAAAGAGATAGTGTCTAAAGTTCAGACAATGCAGCAGAGCACGCAGGATACCAAGACATCCATGGATAAAACGTTAAGCGAGGTCGATTTATCCGTAGGCTATGCTTCAAAGGCGGGAGAATCTTTGGACGGCATAGAAAAAAGCATAATGAGTTTAACCGACCAGATAAGCTCTATAGCCGCCGCATCGGAAGAGCAGACGGCTGCAACTAACGAGATATCGCAGAATATCGAAACGGTATCCAGCCTTTCGGTATCCAATTCCGAAAAGTCTTCTAATACCGCTAAAGAGGCGGCATCGATTTACGGAGAACTTGAAAAATTAATAGGAATATTAAAAAAGTTTAAATATTAAATTTATTTGAAAAGGAGGCGGATTAAATGGAAAATCGCGACACGACGGCTTCACGCAAGTCAACATTTGACAGTTTGGCAAATATAAAAGATATATATACTCCTTCGAAGGAAACGGTAAAAAACAGCTATGTTGACGACTATGAAAGGCTTTACGGATATTCTATAAATGAAAATGAAAAATTCTGGGACGAGACGGCAAAACAGTTAGACTGGTTTAAGCGCTGGGACGATGTCCTGGATTCGTCTAATCCTCCTTTTTATAAATGGTTCACGGGTGGAAAAACTAATATCGTCCATAACGCCTTAGACAGGCATATTGCTACGTTCCGCAAAAACAAGCTTGCTATAATTTGGGAGGGAGAGGACGGCAGCGAAAGAGTCTATACTTATTTTTCTTTATATAAAGAGGTCAATAAGTTTGCAAACGTTCTGAAAAGTTTCGGAATTAAAAAAGGAGATACCGTTACAATATATCTTCCCAATATACCGGAAATTGCCATAAGCATGCTTGCATGCGCTAAGATAGGCGCAATACACAGCGTCGTGTATGCCGGATTTTCGGCTCTGGCGCTGAAAGACAGAATACTCGATGCGCAGAGCAAACTTCTTATTACCGCTGACGGCGCTTTCAGGGGCGGAAAGGTCGTAGAACTTAAAAAAATAGCCGATGAAGCGGTTACTAAAGCTCCGGTGGTTCAAACCGTAATAGTAGTTAAGAGAACCGGCAAAGAAGTTGCTATGGATACGTCGAGAGATTTTTATTACGACGAGCTTATGAAACTGCCTATAGCAAATCCGTATTTAAAAACCGAAGAACTCGATTCGGAGGACCCTCTTTTTATACTTTATACGTCGGGAACGACCGGCAAGCCGAAAGGCATTCTTCATGTTCACGGAGGATATTCCGTGGGTACGTATATAACGTCTAAGTATGTTTTTAACATAAAAGACAACGATACTTATTGGTGCGCGGCGGATCCGGGCTGGATAACCGGCCATTCATATATTATATACGGACCTTTAATTAACGGGGCGACGACGCTTATGGTCGAAGGTTCGCCCTACTATCCGTATCCGGACAGATGGTGGAGAATAGTCGAAAAGCATGCCGTAAATATTTTTTATACTTCTCCTACGGCAGTAAGAGGTATTATGAGATTCGGCGAAAACTGGCCTAACAGGCACAATCTCAGCTCCCTTAAAATATTGGGAAGCGTGGGTGAGCCTATAAATCCTGAAGTCTGGCGCTGGTATTACAAGCATATCGGCAAGGAAAGATGCCCTATAATGGACACGTGGTGGCAGACGGAATCGGGAATGTTTTTAATAACACCCGTTCCTACAATGTCTTTAAAACCAGGTTCGTGCGGAAAACCTTTTTTTGGGATAGACGCAGATATATTCGACGAAAACGGCAAAAGCGTGAAAGCGGGAAAGGGAGGCTATCTTGTAGTAAAGAAGCCTTGGCCCGCCATGATGAGAACTATTTATAAGGATGAAAACAGATATAAAGAAACTTATTTCTCGAAATTTAACGGGGTATATCTTGCCGGCGATACCGCAAAGCGCGATGAAGACGGATATTTTTACGTTATGGGCAGGATAGACGACGTGATAAAGGTTTCCGGATACAGGCTGGGAACGGCGGAGATAGAAAGCGCCATAATAACCCATGAATCCGTCGCCGAATCCGCCGTTATAGGAAAGCCCCACGACATTAAGGGCAATTCCATTAAAGCCTTCGTGGTTTTAAAGCCTAATATCGAGAAAAGCGATGCTCTTGCAGACGATATTAAAGCAAATGTAGGGAAAACCCTGGGTCCTATCGGAAAACCGGATGACATAGAATTTGTCGATTCTCTTCCTAAAACCAGAAGCGGAAAGATTATGAGAAGAGTTTTGAAGGCCAGGGAAATGGGTATAGACGAAGGAGATTTATCGACTATAGAAGAAGATTAAACGGTTGAACCGACGGGAAGTCCATGTAATCATTGCTTGGCTACGCTCGCAATGACTCGCAATGACTATGGCGCGAAGCAAATCTTATTATGCCGATAATATAACGGCATATAATAAACTTAATTGGGAGGGTTAAAACTTGAATTTTAAAGTAATAGATTCTATAGAAAAAATTTTAAAAGAAAAAAAGACAAAAGAATTTGACCGCATTTTTGTTTTTGGAGTTTTTCAAAACGAAGAAAATAGTTTTCTGCAAAATGAAAATCTTAAAGGATTCGATTTTATTTATAAAAGAATAAAACAGCTGGATTTTAAGGCAAAAAAAGGAAAAAATATAATTATAGAATCTCCCGTTTATTCATTGATTTACGGATTAGACAAGAAAGATAAATTCGATTACGATTCTCTTAGAAATTTTATATCGGGTTCTTCGAAGATAGCCAGAACAAATAAAATTAATGACGTAGTTTTTATAATTCCCGGACTGCCTAAAGAATATTATACGAAAAACGGCATATTTTATTTATCCGCTTCTATTGCCGAAGGAGCAGAATTAGGCCTGTATGAATTTAAAAAATACGTCACTAAGGAAAAAGAAAAACATGCCG
>JAKAKF010000163.1 GCA_021813595.1 bacterium | reverse complement strand
TTTATTTATTAACCGCATCCAGGTATTGACGGTCCATAATAATTTCCTCCGCCAAAACTGCAAACGGCTTTCCACTTCTTTTTTAATTCGGGAGACATCCCTGAAGGGTGCTTTTTTATATTTTCGTTGCACCAATTTTCAATCGTTTTCTCATCTTGCTTAATACCGTTTCTTACCTTTAATATTTTTTTCATATTTATATTAACTGAATCTAATAAAGTTTTATCGGAAGATTCTTTTTTAATTTTGTTTAAAAAAGCGGCATAATTTTTAATTAAATTTAAAAGTTCTGAAACGTTAGTTATCGTATCAGGCTTTAATATACTAATCTCTTTATATATCAGCTTGGTTCTTTGTTTAAGTTTGGCGGATAAATTGGACGCAGTATGCTTTTGTTCTGCAAAAGCATACGTAGATATCGATATTAAAAATGTTAATAATATTGCCGGAAATGAAATAAATAATTTTTTTATGTTCATATTTTTTCCTTTTTTATTTTTATCGCTCTTCCGTACTATTCTAACAAACGGATGTTACAGGATTATTACAATTATGTTAAATTTTTGTAACAATATTATTATAATCTCTCTGCTCGCAGGCTATAAAACCCTGAAGGAGTTTAGCCGCAGGCGCGTAAAACATTGAACCTGACCGCTGGATTACCTCGTCGGCAAATAAGCCTGCCCAGTTACCCACGAATTCGCTAAAAAACATAAATTCGTTGGCAACGACTTCATTAAAAGGCAAGGGTTCTTTAACCTGCCCCGAAAGATACCTGCCTTCGAGATTTATAAGCGCCGCCATAAATCCCAAAATATAGGAAATGTGGTCGGGTCTTTTCATAGAAACTCCGTTCGGATCTTTTAACTCGAAATTTAGAGATTTATACGTAATTTCTAATTTATCGACAATGGCAAGGTCGCCTTCGTTTCCGGATTTACCTCTGTCTTCCAAGCCTGCTTTTTGATTGCCGCCTCCGAGATAATAGCTGATATACGGGGGTATAAATCTTCCGGGTGCAGGAATTACGAAAAGTTCGTCGAATTCGCTTTCGGTTTTATCGTATTTCAAGCTTGAAAACAGTATATTCCTTACGGACATGTTTAATTCCTTAGAAGCCTCGTCGTCTTCGCATAAGCCGCTGATTATATTTTCTATTTCTTCCTGCGTAAGGCTTTCTAAAAATTTCAAATCGACCTTTCTTGCAAAAACTCTCGAAAAAAAGTTATACATCATGCTTCTGTAAACAGACAGCTTTCCAAAACCGTCCAAATCGACTTTTTCTTCCCTTGCCGCATTATCCGTATTCATAAGGAATATACCTCTATAATTTAATCTATATTATTTTAGAAATTATTTTTCTGGATTCCCGCAAAAGCGGGAATCCAGTATTTATGACTTATTATTTATACCTTCTCTATCTTAACCGGCGCATAGTAGTAAACCATAGAGCCGCCTACAGGGTCGGTTAAAACCGTCGTCCAGCCGTCTTTAGCCGCTATCGAATTATCGAGCAGAAAAAGAGCGTTCGGATGGACGCCTTGATTTCTTGCAGAGTCGCCCGTATATTTCTTCCCGTTTATGTACCATGTGCCCGAACCGTAAAGCCATCTTCCGAAAGCGGTAGCCGCCGTAATAACTCCCGGTCTTACACCCGGCATAATCCTTACCCTGTGGGTAATTCCTTTTTGATACGTAGGAGAAATTACCTTTATAGTATCCCCGTCCGATAGCCCCAGCTTTTTCGCATCCACTTCGTTTAATTCCCAGAAAGCGTCCGGCAGTAATTCCAACAGCCACGGGTCTGCAATCGTCCTCGATTTGGAGTGAATCGGCTGTCTGTGAGTTGACGCCCTTAGCGGATATTCGCTCTTCGGATATAATTTATCGAGGAATTCGCCCCTCATATTTCTGTGAGGCAGTAGTACCGTAGTCCCGTTGAATCTTTCGCCCGATATCGCGTTATGGGTAGTCGCGACGTCTTCATTATACATATTAACGGGAGCCTTAGGATTCCACAGGTGGGTTACCCATTTCGGCTTTCCCCACGGCAGATAACCGACGTTATAATCCTCGTATCTTCCGCCTCTTGCAAATACATAGGCGACTTTTTTCCACTCATACGGGCGCAGCGATTTCCCGAATTTAGAAACATAATTTTTTACGGTCTGCATCTCGTCCGCATTTGCATCCGGCACCGGACCTAAGTGAACGAATCTATTTCCTTTTTTCGCAAGATAAGACTTGCCGTCGTATGCAACGTTTGCCGCCATTTTGAAATAATAATCCTCTGCACGGTTCAGTCCTCCGCCTTCGAGGAATGCGTTTTCGCCGAATCCGGGAAGCCTAATAGCCTTTGCGACGTCTATCAAGAAATTCTCCATACATATCGGCCTTCCGTCGGAGGTTTTTTCCGTCATAGGTTCTATTACAGGCTGTCTGACCGAAGTCCTTGCAGTGGGATACGTCGGAAGATTTCCCAAAAATCCCCAGCCCTCCAAATAAGTCGCGTCCGGAACGATATAGTCGGCATATGACGAACTTTCGGCAATCATTGCATCCGATGCGATAAACAGAGGAACTTTGTCAAAATCCTTTATCATCCTTATCCACGGCTTAGATTCATCGTCCACGCCGCCCATGCCGGGCATAGACCATGCGGGGTTTGCCATATGCTGGAAAAGTATATTTACCGGATACGGATACTGAAAGTACGTTCCGCCCCATATCTCCTGCCACATGCCGAAGCTGAAAGGAAACCACGGTCTTTGCGCGGGAAACGGAGACTCACCTCTTGCAACCTTTTCCTTATATTCCAAAGATTTTTCGTAAAAAGACCCTTCCCTTGAAATCTTTATGCCCTTTGCGGGAACAAAACCCGGCCATTTCCCAAGATTATACGGGAAACCCTTACCGCCCATTATGTTTGCTCCACCTCCGCCGTTAATATAACCTCCCTGCCAGTTGACGTTTCCGACCATTACGTTTAACAACTGTATTGCCCTGCCGTGATAATAGCCGTTGGTATGTTTTACAGGACCCCTGTAATAGTCGGCCACTGCGGTTTTTCCATGGGAAGTAAATTCATTTGCAAGTTCCAGTATCACCCTCGGAGCAAGACCGGCTTCCTTTGCATATTCTTCTATAGTATGTTTTCTAAGCTCGCTCCATAACATCTGCATACTCGTCATACAAT
>JAKAKF010000012.1 GCA_021813595.1 bacterium | reverse complement strand
TCCGTTAACCGGATTAGGTTTGGCAAAATCTATGCCGTGCCTGTCCAAAAAAGTATAATATAGTCCGTATTTATTAAGAATACCGTCAAAACCTTCCGTATAACCGCATTCCGGCAGCCATATACCATTGGGAGTAACGCCGAGTATATTTTTATGCGTTTCTATGCCGACTTCTATTTGAGCGGCTATAGCTTCTGGTTCGCCGACCATGGAAATTAAAAAAGCATGCGTAGCGGAAGAAGTTATAATATCTAAATGTCCGTTGCGAAAATGCTTCAGGAAGCCGTTTATAAGATATTTTCCTCCGTTATCTTTAATTTTTTCATACCAACCCCTGTATCTCTTCCTGTAAAACAGCGTTACCGGATGGAATTCGGGGTCGCCTTCCGTCCTGAAAGCCTCTTCGTCGAGAACTTTAAGCCTCACGGCTATATAATCTTTGAGCCGCTCCGAAAGCAGGTCGTCGTTCATCATGCTTAAAAGCGTAGGGGTTAACGACATAGTTAGATTAAAATCCACGCCGTCGTTTTCAAGGTTGTCGAAACATTCTAGTAAGGGCAGATATGTTTCCGTAACGGCTTCAAAATACCACTCTTCTTCTAAATATTTTGAGCTTTCCGGATGCCTGACGTAAGGAAGATGAAAATGCAATACGGGCAGCCACTTGCCTATATTTTTTCTATTTGCATCAAACATAAAATTATCTCCTGTTTATTTTTATCGATTCAAACCAATAATCTCATATTTTCATTACATTTAAATATTTTTATTTGACGCCTTTTCCCGATCCGGTAAAACCTTCTCCCGAAGCAGAAAAACCGGCTCCTGAACTTGTAATATTAATATTAACCGGCAAATTTTTACCGCCGGGGATGCTTTCGGTAGCGCCTATAAATATTCTGTTGCTCATATCTTTAATTTTTCTTTCAAGTTTTAATTTGGGAAGTTTTTTATAAAGACATGACGGCGGCCATACAGGGCTTCTTGCTACAAAAATAAAATTTCCGTCATCCGTCACAAACCCGATCTCTGCCCATGTCTGCGAAAGCTCAAGGTCTTCGGGAAAAATAACGTATCTGCTGCCGTAATATCCGTCTAAAACTTCGTACCATAGCATATCGTCGTCTTTATAGACCCTTATCATAGGTTTATAGGTCGAAACTTCCGGTTTCTGCCTCAACCTCCATACTATCTGCCTGACGTTAGGTTTTTGGAAATATATCCTGACCAAACTTTCGCCGGAAATTTCAACAGGTTGTCCTTGCTCTAAAACAGGAATATTTTCCGAAGGGCTTAAACGGCTCCAGCTTAAAGAAATAAGCCCAATCTGCTCGCCTATGTTTTTTTCGTTTTCGACGTATTCTACTTCGCAAATTTCGGGAATTATATCGGCTAAACCGCTTTCAATTTCGACTGCATTTTTAGAAATCGGTTTTCTGGACATCCGGTTTTTTGAAAGTTCGGGAACCAATTTCTTAGTAGGCTGTTTTTTTAATTTTTCCTCTTTTTCGATAAATTTCGGCTCTTTTATTTTTTCTACGGATTGAACTTCACCTTTAACATCTATTTTTGATTTCTTTTTTATAGTTTTAGGCTTGACTTCGGCTTCTTTTTTAGTCATTGCACGTTTTTGCTTAGCAGACGAATGAGATTTCTTTTCGCTTATTACGTGTCTGGCTATTTCATTAAGTTTTTTAATATTGAATGATTTAACGAAATCGGTTTTTACGGCTTTATGCGTCGTAAAACTGTAATTAAAAATTTCGAAATCGAATACGCACGGCGCGTATTCTTTAAGTATCGACTTACTGCTTAAGGTTATCGCGGAATAATCTATAATATCTATACCGTAATGATTTTTTAACCGTTCAAAAAAATCGCCGGCAAAATCTATAAATTCATCATGGTCGTTAAATTCCGGCAAAGTATTAAATTCGTCGTTATAAAACAGTATTCTGCCTTCAAAAACAGGTTTAAATATGCTGGATAATCGTCTTTGATTGAATTTTATACAGTCTTCGGCGGCTTTTTTTTCTAATTTTTCTATAATTTTAATTTTCTGCTTAGTATCGGGATTTTTATAATAAATAACTTTATCTTTTTTAGAAGTTGTCTTTGCTATAGCTTCAGGGTCGAATATAACGGTGAGAAATATATCTTCTTTCATATGCGCCTCTTAGGATTTTTATTTTTGGAATTCAATTCTGTCTCTGCTATTTATAAATAATAATATATAAATAATAATATCATATAAATTTCATTTTTCAACTTAGAAATACATTGTCTATAAGCCTGACCCCTTTGCATCTGATTGCGGCAAGAAGAATATCGCCATTCTCTGCATTTTGATATTTTCTATTAAGGGCTGGGTCCGTTATTTCGACGTAATCAACTTTAAATCCGTTTTTTATCAACTCTTTTACGGCAAATCCCGTTAATTTTTGCGGCGATTTCTCTCCTTGTTTAAATAAATCGGCTGTCGACGACAATATTTTATAAAAGGCGCTTGCCGCCTCTTTTCCCGCAACGTCTAAATATGTATTTCTAGAACTCATTGCGATGCCGGATTCTTCCCTTACCGTTTCCACCGGAATAATTTTTATATTTAGAAAAAAATCTTCCGCCATTTTTTTTACTAAAACATACTGCTGATAATCTTTTAAGCCGAAAAAAGCAAAATCGGGTTCGATTATACAGAAAAGTTTCATGACTATCGTAAGCACGCCTTGAAAATGCGAAGGTCTGAAAAGCCCTTCTAATTTTTTTGAATATTCGGGATTGACAATAAAAGTATCGGTATTTTTAACTATATCGGATTCAGGATAAAAAAGAACGGAGACGTCTAATCCGGATAAGATTTTTTCATCGTTTTCGATATCTCTCGGATATTTATCGAAATCTTCGCCCCGACCAAACTGTAAGGGGTTTACAAATATAGAAACTATGGTTTCCCCGTAACGTTTAGCCGATTCTATGAGCTTTACGTGACCTGCGTGAAGTTTACCCATTGTCGGCACGAAAGAAATTTTTTTTTCGGACTTTTTCAAATTGCGGGAGAATTCTTTCATCTCGGCTATTTCGGTAATAATTTTCATAACTTCCTTTATTATACCTTTTTATTATACTTTATTATAATTGTATATTGCAATTATATATTCATTTAAAATTTAGATTTAGAAAATATTTATAAATTATTTTCTATTTTCATAAACTATATTGCCTCCTATCGCTACCATGGATATATCGTCCTGTTTCAAAGAAATTAACGAGTCGTAAAGATTTTCTTCATTTAGAACGATATTTTCGCCTAAGTTGAAGACAGTAAAATCTGCGTATGAACCGGTTTCAAGGGTTCCGGTAATGCCGTTTACGGCTAACGCCCTTGCTCCGCCGGCAGTTGCGGCGTCTATTAAATCTTTGGCAGGCACTTCGGGATGAATTTCCCTCGCGTATTTCAATTCGTCTAAAATATTAAGCGATTCGTTTGAATAAAGACCGTCCGTTCCGATTGAAACTGAAATTCCTTTTTCCAATATTTTTTTTAAAGGAAGTTTTTTGGAATTAAAAAACGCATTGCTTCTTGGGCAGTGAATAATATCGGCTCCGGATTTTTTGATTAAACCTATATCTTCGTCGTCGATTTCGTTAGCATGTATTATAGAAACGTCTGCGCTTAATATTTTCAAATAATCCAGATAAAATATCGGCGACCTGTAACGCTTCTGCGGCAAAGAATATTTTGAAAGCATAAGCGCAGGTAATAGGTTTTCCGCTATATCTCCGCCTTTTCCGCTTATAAAATCTTTTTCGGAAGCATGTTCGGAAGCATGTATTGCTATTTTAAGCTTTAATTTTTTATTTAATTTTAATATTTCTTCAAATAATTTTTCCGATACGGAATATATGGCATGAGGCGATATGCCTATAGATTCGAAAGCGTTTTGTTTAAACAGACATTCAAATTCTTTTATTTTTTGCGAAGCCGTTTCCGGATCCATGCCCCTTAGTTCGATTAATGCTTTAATCCGCGGAACTAAAGCGGTACGCGCTTTTATATCTTTTATATCGTAAAAAAATGCCGGGTCTATAATATCCGATATCGAAGTAACGCCGCTTTTAATGAAATCGGCAAAAGCTTTAACCCTTAATCTTATTTTTTCTTCCGCCGTAAAATTTTTGCGTTTTTCTATGAGGGATAAAACCCATTTTGAAAAGATGCGGGGAGTTAGAATATTCGGCTTAAAAGTAAGGTCGGTATGGGCATGGGCGTTAATAAATCCTGGTGCTATAAGAGTTTTATGTTTTTGATTATTTTTATAATTTTTTATGCTTCTTATGCCGATAATTCTGCCGGACGTTTCATCCGAGGTCAATTCTCCGTTTTTTAAAAAAACCGGATATGAGCGCAGCGGATGAGCCGAAATTAATATATAATCGGCATAATATTTTCTCATTGCGATATATTTCTTTGTTTTATTTTGCTATATCGACTGCGCGGTTCTTTTCGTCGACGTAAACCAAAACCGGCTTAAAATTTTTAAGCTCGTTTTCGTCGTAAATTCCGAACGTGGCGATAATTATCGTATCGCCTATCTGTACTAAACGCGAAGCGGCGCCGTTTACTATTATATCTCCGGAATTTCTGCCCGCTTTAATTGCATACGTTTCAAACCTGCCGCCGTTATTAATATTCCATACGTTAACCTTTTCATAAGGTAAAATTCCGGCTTTTTCCATAAGAGATTCGTCTATGGAAATAGAGCCTTCGTATTCGAGGTTCGCATCCGTTATTTTAACCCTGTGTATTTTAGATTTAAGTAAAATTTTTTGCATATTTATATTATAAGATATTTAAACGTTTTTTTCAATTTCAAAACATGCTTCGGTCTTACATATATTCATAATATCGTTTTCTATTTCTCTTTTAGCGGCAATCAATTGCGACTTTACCGATTCTTCTTTGGAAATCGATACTTGCCTTAAATCTTCCAAATCTTTAATTTTTTTATTTATTATGTCTAAATAATGTTTTTTCGATATATTACCGGCATTAATTTCGTTCATATAATTTTCAAACTCTTCATAAACGGGATTGCGTTTTACTATAAAAGAAAACTTTCCCGTTTTTATATAATTTTCCAATAAATAAGACAGCCTCAGCGAATTAATTGCCTCTTTAATGTCGTAGCCGTATAAATCCTTATATTTTAAGGTATTAGAAGTGTACTGTTCTTTTTCTATGTTTATTTTTTTATTTTTTATTATTCCCGATACGGCGTCGAAATTTTTTTTAAAATTAATTAAAATAAAATTTTTTATTTTCTCCGTCAATTTTAATGTTTCCGAAAATCTTTCGGAAACTTTTATGACGGATTTGAAAGTACCGCAAATTAGCGGTTCGATAAATTTTATATTTCCGTTCATTGCATGCCGAAAGTATTCATGGAAAGGCGCTATAAAATAATCGTAATCTTTTTCTATAACGGAAAAACGGGTAAAACTATGCGTGAAAAAATTTTCGAAAACCGGATAATAGACTATAAAAAAATCGTAATCGCTTTTGTCCGTTTCAAGGTTATAGTTTCTCGAACCGTAAAAACAGACAAAAGCGATATTTAATTTTAAGGCTTCTTTTTTTATAATATTCTTAAAAACCGGTGATTCCGCAAATGCGTCAAAACCGTCAAAACTCATCTATTTTATTTACCTTCTCGGACTTGCAATATATTTTTTTAATTTAATTTTTGCCCATTTGATATTCGGGTTGTATTTTAACGCTTTTTTAAGACTTACTATGCCGAGCGAAGGAAAACCGAGCCTGTATAACGCCACTCCCATATGCGCCCATGCAAGAGCAAAATGCGGCTTAATGAGAATTGCCTTTTGAAAATGTTGTACCGCATCATAATAGTATTTACCTTTCATAGCGCCTAAGCCTTTATCATACTGAAACTTGGCGCTGTGAACGTTAACCGCAGCCGTTTTAGCCGCAAAAGAGTTTTTTGAAAATGCTATCAAAAACAGCATTAAAATTAAACCTAAAACAAAACTTTTTTTCATTTTTACCTCCGATTTTTTTTGTTTTTGAACCTTATTAACCTTATTATGCAATATAAATATGTGTAAGTCAATTCAACTGTTCACGGTTTTTTAAATATAAATCATAGGATTTTCCCGCTTTTATAAGTTCTTCCGTCGTTAATTCCTGCGGTCTTTTATTTAAGTCTATGTTTGAATCAGAAAAAATCTTTTCTTTTACGTCCGGCGGAATACCGAAAAATGAAGCATATATAGAATTTTTTAATTTTTTTCTTCTAAGTTTAAATATTTGATGAACGAAATAGTTGAAAAATTGAGAGCTTGCCGCCCAATTATAATCTTCGTCGTCAAAATATCGTGGGAACAGCCTTAAAACAGTCGAATCTACTTTTGGAACGGGATTAAAATTTGCCTTGCCGACTTCAAAAAGCCTTGTTATGTCAAAATTTAAACCGGCAATGACGCTTAAAGCGCCTCTTCCCGAATCGTTTTCCTTTGAATAAAGCCTCTCGGCAAACTCTTTTTGAAACATAAGAGTTAAATCAGAAAAAGCGTCTTTTTCTTTTATAAATTTATCTATGACTGGGCCGGAAATCTCATATGGCAAATTGGAAATAACCCTGATTTTAGACGAAAGGTTTTTACTTAAAGCCGCGTAATCGAACTTAAGAGCGTCTTCGTTTACGAAGCTGGGTGCCGGATTAATTTTATTAAATTTTCCTTTAGCCAGGTTATAATAAAAAGGGTCTATTTCAATTATAGTAAAAGTTTTAACCCTGCCTGCGATTAATTTCGTTAAAATGCCATCGCCTGGACCTATTTCGACAACGTCGTCGGATTCCAAAAAATTGCATGAATCGACAATATCTTTGGCAATTTCTTTATCCGTCAAAAAATTTTGACCGAAAACTACCTTATTTCTTTTTGGTTCTTTGCTCATAACCGCAGTTCACAACTCCCAGGACGGATCTGCATTAATATCTAAAAATTCGCTTCGCAGAGCCGAAGGATCTATCGCATTTTTAAAGAATCCGGCATAGCCTATCATAGCAGCATTATCCGTGGTATATTTAACGGATGGGAAAAATATTTTTAGACCGGACTCATATCCTCTTTCTTTAAACATGCTTCTTATTCTTGAATTTGCCGAAACTCCGCCGGAAACCAAGACATTTTTAATTTTAAAAGCCTTGCACGCAGCAAAAGTTTTTTTAAAAAGAATTTCGGAAACCGCTTCCCTTAAAGAAGCTAAAATATCGTAAACGACGTTTTCCCTGATATTTTTTGGACCGCCGTTCTCGTCTATCTTATTTATTACCGCAGTTTTAAGGCCGCTGAAACTCATATAAAGGTCTTTGCTATGTATCATAGGGAGGGGAAATTTAAATGCCTGTTTATCGCCTTTTTCCGCAAGTTCATCCACAATTCTTCCCCCCGGATAACCAAAACCCAGATAGTTTGAAACCTTGTCGAAAAGTTCGCCGCAGGCATCATCCTTTGTTTTTCCTATAAGTCGTATATCGTTATGAGAATTGACTAAATAAAGATGGGTATGACCTCCGGAAATAACGAGAGCCGCAAAAGGAAATATTTCTTCGGTTTCTTGAATTTCTAAAAAAGGGCTGAAAATATGGCCTTCAATGTGATTAACCGGTACTATGGGTATATTTAAAGCATAAGATATAGTTTTTGCGCACATCAGTCCTATTAGAAGCGAGCCTACAAGTCCCGGTCCCGCAGTTGCGGAGACGAGGCCGACGTCTTCCATAGATATTTTAGCTTCCGACAAAGCAATTCTAAAAGCCGGAAGAAAAGCTTTTATATGGTTCCTCGACGCAAGTTCCGGAACTACGCCGCCGTATATTCCGTGAACGTAATCCTGAGAATAGATAATATTCGATAATATGTTTATTTTTACGCCGTCTTTTCCGGAATTTTCCTTTAAAAGAACTGCGCAGGAAAAATCGTCGCAGCTTGATTCAAATGCTAAATTAATCATCCTGCTTCTTCTTTATTTTGAAAGTCCGTTTATAGCCTTTTGCGATAGTTCCGCCGCCTTAGTACCTGGATATTTCGTTATTACCTGTCTGAAAAGAATAGAAGCGTCCGACGGGTCGGAAACTTTCAGAAAACCCATACCCTGCAAGTATATAGACATAGGAACGTCGGGACTTTTAGGATATAACTGCGAAAATTTATGAAATTCAAGGATAGAAACTGGGTATTTTTTTAGTTTAAAATTGGCGTAAGCCTTGTAAAACATTGCATCGGCAGAATATTTAGACTGAGGATATTTATTTAAAAAATTACGCAAAGAAATTAAGGCGGAATTGTATTTCTTTTTTTTGAACTGCGACATAGCTACATTAAAGCCGGATTCCATAGAACTTTCTTTTTTAACCAATGCCGATTTAATACTTTGTTTTTTAACCGAGCTTACGGAAGAGGCAGCCTTGCCGGTTTTTACAAGTTTTAATAATTTAATAAGCTGTTTATTTACCATTAATCGGTATTCCCTAAATTTCTTATTTAAAACGTTCAGCTTATGGTGTTCTACTTCATATTTACCGTAAATGTTTCTAATCTTAGCGCTTAACGAAGAAATAGCCACTCCGTTATTTGCAGTGTTCAACTGCATTTGGCTGAGTTTTTTTTCTGCGTATTTTTGATTTTGAGATAATTCGGCCGTTTTTTTGTTCAGTTTTCTAACCTGGACTTTTAAGCGATGAAAGGAAGTTGGTTCCATAGGAGCGCATCCGGCAAGAATAGACATTACGAAAATCAATGAGATAGAGAAAAGGATAAAAACTTTCAATTTATTTTTATTTTTATTTTTAACTTTTAAATGTTCAACATCTCCATATTTATATTTATTCATAATTTTTCTCCCGTTTGCGTTTATTTAATTTAATCACAAAAAAGGTTTTTTTTCAATAAGACGATTTCATGGTCCACTGCGCATCGTAGTAATTGTTCATTTCCGGAAACAACTTAGGCGTCAGCCTCATCATTCCGCTTTCATTTACGTCTATCATATAAAGTTCCTGCCTTCCGGCAATTTCCGTATCGAAGGTAATAATCCTGGAGTCCCTCGTCCATGCGGCATGCTGTGCGCTGTAAGGGGTATCGGTAACCTGCCTTTCGTCGGAACCGTCGGCATTCATAATGCATATTTCGAGAGCGCCGTTAACAAAAGAAGCGAACGCTATTTTTTTCCCGTCGGGCGACCATGCGGGACTCGTATTGTAGCTTCCCTCATCGTAGGTCAATCTGCGGACGCTGCTGCCGTTTGCTTTCATTACGTAAATTTGCGGGCTTCCTCCTCTGTCCGATACGAAAGCGATTCTGTTGCCGTGCGGAGAAAAGGTCGGAGATGTATTTATGCCGTCGGTATAAGTCAACTGCTTTAAGTCTCCGCCGTTAACGTTAACCGTATATATTTCGGTATTAATATGGTCGGGCGTTAGCGAAACGGCTAATTTATTTCCATCGGGCGACCATGCGACGTAGTCGGCAGGACCAGGCAAATTAAGTTTCACGGTCGTTCCGGTTTTTAAGTTTTTTATAAAAACTGCGGGATCCCCATCCTTAAAAGAAACGTAAGCAACCTTGCTGCCGTGCGGAGAAGGGTACGGAAAGATATTTATAGAGTCGTTATTTGTAACCTTTTTAACTCTGTGACCTCCAAAATCCATAACAAAAATATTTTTAGAACCGTCGTGTTCTCCCACGAAAAACACTCTCGTCGTAAAAGGTCCTTTAATTCCCGTTAAAAATTTAAGCACGTCGTCGGCAAATTTGTTTGCAAGAAATCTGTACTGGCCGTCCATTCCTTCGAGCTTTTCCGAAAAAAGCAGTTTTTTGGTAAATATGCTTATAAGGTTGATTTTCATCTTGATAATGCCGTTTGACGTCGCATACTCCCCCGTAATAAGATACTGGGCATTAAGAACGTTCCAGTTTGAATAGTGTATACGCTCAGGACTGATTGGAGCATACTGAGGATTTTCAAGATATGAAAGCGGGTTTACTATATGAAAATAACCGATTACCGAAAGATCGTGCCTTATAACGCGTGCCGCGTTTTTTTCTATTTTTTTATGCTGACCGTATGCGGAAATATTTTTGAAATCGGGAACGGCGACTCTTATCTTTTCTATCCTCGCCGCGTTGATGTTTATATAGACTTTTGCATACGAGCTAACAGGAAATAATGTAAAAGCGCCTAAAAAAAATAAAATGAACATGAGTAAAAAAATTATTGCTTTTTTCATTCGGTTATCCTTTAAAAAAGAGGTCAAATTAAATTAAAATTATATAAAGTTAAAATATACAGAAATATAGTATAAATATCAAGCACTAATCGGCTCGGCTAATTATCTGTCTTTTAATATCTGCCTTGGGTTAAAAATCATAAGCACGCCTTCGCCGTCGTTTTCCCTGTTTTCAAATCTCATAAAACCGGCAGGAGGAGGCGGAAGCGGACTGGACAATTTTACCGCCGCTACAGACTGCGAATCGTAATAGCCGCTGCCGGAAGATTTAACTAATCTTACGTCGTAAATCCTGCCTGACTTAGATATTTGAAATGCCACTATAGATTTATAATTTAGATAATTATTAAGGGATATACCGAAATTTGGAAGTATAGCGGAAATTATTTTGTTTACATATCCCTGAAATCTATGTACGTTTCCCTTTATAAGCGACTGATTAAGTTTTCCGTATGCGTTGTTAAGACTTACTTTATTTTGAAGATTAGCGTAAACGCTGGACGACAAAACCGGAACATAAGGATGCGGCTGAACGTATCTTCTGGGTGCAACGTGTTTTTGCACGGTCTTCTTAGGGTAAACCATAGATGAAGGCGTTTTAACGAGCGGAACAGAAACGGGCTTTGCCGCTTTTATAGGAGAAGGTCTGCTCGGAGTATGTTCCGATAATTTCGGTTTAGGCGGATAAAGTATAGATTTTACCGAGGCAAGAGGTCCCGGAACTCTGCTCACTACGCTTACGACTACTTTTGAACCTATAGATTGAATTTGCGGCCTATATTTTATAGATAGATATAATATCAGACCTATCAATAATATGTGAAAAATTGCCGAATAAAAAATATATAAGCCTATACCTTTATTATTTTCATTAAACATAATACTTCTTATCTGCCTGCCGCTCCCGTCAATTTGGGATTGGCGGTTACCATTCCTATTTTAGTAATTCCCGCTTCTTTTATCGCCGCCATAACTTTTATAACGTATCCGTAAGGCAGAGAAGAACTTGCCTTAAGAAATATCTGCTTGTCGGTCCTGTGCCTGTAAATCGCCGAAAGTTTCTGAGTTAAAACAGGCAGATTAACCCTGAATTTATTAATATAAACGGCTCTGTTAGATGTTACCGCCACTACTATCGTTTTTTCCGGAGCTTTTAAAGCGTGCGCGGAAGCAGTCGGCAAATGAACTCTTATGCCGTGCACCAATATAGGAGCCGTAACCATAAAAATAACCAACAACACAAGCATTACGTCGACGAAAGGGGTTATATTTATTTCCGACATAAGCCTATAGTTAGATATTCCCGTTTTTTTATCGTCTTTATCGTCAAAAGGAGTAAACATAAATAGTTTCCTATAAAATCTGCCTTTCGATAATAGTCATAAATTCATAAGCAAAATCTACCATTTCGTTAACTATGACTCTTACTTTATTAGAATAATAATTATAAGCTATAACGGCCGGTATAGCGGCAAAAAGTCCGGCGGCGGTAGCTATCAAAGAGTCGGCTATTCCGGGCGCTACTACTGCAAGACCTGCGGTTCCGGCTCTCTGGATACTTTCAAAAGACGTCATTATGCCCCATACTGTCCCAAAAAGTCCTATAAAAGGCGCGGTGGAACCGACCGTAGCAAGAAAAGGCAGGGAAACTTCAAGTTTTGCTATAGATGAAAGCTGAGATTTTTTTAATGCCCTTTCCACATAAGCTAAATTTTCTTCATTTCTTTCCTTATCGCTTTTCTGCTGATCGTCTGCCGTTTTTTTCTTAATATTCAGCAATTCTTTATATGTTATATTAAACATAAAAGCTATAGGACTGTAATCCAAATTTCTTGCGGCGGTATAAACATAATCGAGCCTTTTGGATTCCCAAAAAAGGTCAAGAAATTCTTTGTCCTCTTTTCTTGCTTTTCCGAGATAACGCAGTTTATAAAATATAATTGCCCAAGATATTAACGAAAAAATAAAAAGTAACAGCAAAACTAATTTTACTACTATATTCGTCGTAAGAATATGCGATAATATACTCATAGTACCCGCGCTTCCGGCAACGACGCCTAAGGCGTTTCCGCCTGTGATTTTATCTATCATTATAAACCTGAATTCCTCCGATTTTATTGTTTTAGCGTTTCTTATTTTATTTTATCAAGATTTTAGTTTATTTATATGAATTTTATATGTTTTTAGATTATAAATCTTTTTTTTAAAAAAATCTATTGACAAAAAAATAATTACAATATATTGTATAGAAATAAAAAATATTATCTATATATTGAGGAGCGATTATGAAAAAACAAAATTCGGATATTTTAAGCAACGACCCGCTTACGGAAAAATTTTCGGAAAATGCGGTTACCGTCCTAAAAAAAAGATATCTGGCTAAAGACGAAAAAGGCGAAATCATCGAAACTATAACCGGACTATTTAAGAGAGTCGCCGAAAACATATCGTCGGCAGACTTAAATTACGGCAAATCCGAAAAAGATGCGAAAACTACTGCAAATATTTTTTTTGAAGAAATGTCTTCCCTGCGATTTCTTCCCAATTCGCCTACGTTAATGAATGCGGGAAGGCCTCTGCAACAGCTTTCGGCTTGTTTCGTGCTGCCCATAGAAGACTCTATGGAGTCGATATTCGAAACTATAAAAAATACGGCGCTCATACATCAGAGCGGCGGCGGAACCGGTTTTTCTTTTTCGTCTTTAAGGCCTAAAAACGATACCGTGCATTCTACTAAAGGCGTTTCAAGCGGTCCGGTTTCGTTTATGCAGGTATTCAACAGCGCAACCGAAGCTATTAAACAGGGAGGAACAAGACGCGGCGCCAATATGGGCATTTTAAGAATAGACCATCCAGATATACTAGATTTTATTACCTCAAAGAAAGATACCTCAAAATTAAACAATTTTAATATTTCCGTAGCAATCACGGAAGATTTTATGAACCATGCTTTAAAAAATGAAGACTATCCGTTAATAAACCCAAGGAATAACGAAATAGTAAAATATTTAAACGCAAAAGAAGTTTTTGATTTAATCGTCGAAACGGCATGGTCTAGCGGCGAGCCTGGAATCGTCTTTATCGACAGGATTAACAAACTAAATCCGGTACCGAAGGCCGGTAAAATAGAAGCGACCAACCCTTGCGGGGAACAACCTTTAGTCGCTTACGAATCGTGCAACTTAGGGTCTATTAACATCGGAAAATTCGTTAAGGAAAACAAAATTAAACAAGACGCGGCTAATCTTGCGGAATATCTGAAAAAACTTGAAAGCAATCCGGACGATATCATTGACGGTTACCTCAGCTACATAGACTTCGATAAACTTAAACAAACCGTTCATACAGCCGTTCATTTTCTAGATAACGTAATAGAAAAAAACCGTTATCCTTTAGAAAAAATTAAAGAAATGACGCTTTCCAACAGAAAAATAGGGCTTGGAATCATGGGATATGCCGATACTCTTATAAAATTGGGCGTACCATACGACAGCGATATTGCGCTTAAAATAGCCGAAAATATAATGGGCTTCATAGATAAGGAGTCTAAAGTAAAATCCGAAGAGCTTGGAATCGAACGCGGTAGTTTTCCTAATTTTAAAGGCTCTTTATGGGAAAAAAAAGGATATAAAGCAATGAGGAACGGCACGACTACGACGATAGCGCCTACCGGCACCATAAGTATGATAGGCGGAGCTTCGAGCGGCATAGAACCCCTTTTCGCATTGGCTTACGAAAGGCGCGTACTGGATAAACAAAGATTAATAGAAACGGATAAAAATCTTAAAGCGGTTTTGGAAGCTATGGGCGTGTATTCCGATAAATTAATAGATTATATAGCAAAAAACGGCAGTCTCGGAAAAACTTACAAAAAAGATATTGCGAATTTATTAACTGAAAAAGAATACGAATACTTAAGCAGAATATTTATAACGTCGCATGACATTACGCCTAAATGGCACGTTATGACTCAGGCGGCTTTTCAAAAATTCACCGACAATGCAGTAAGTAAAACGGTTAATTTTCCTAACTATGCAAAAAAAGAAGATATAGAAGAGGTTTACACCCTTGCCTTTAATCTTAATTTAAAAGGCATAACCGTATATAGGGACGGTTCAAGAGAGCAGGTATTGACCGCAGGTTCTTCCGGAAGTTCTAAAGAAAAAGAAGCAAAGGAAACATCGAACCAAAAAAGCGGCGGGCAGATAGAACCTAGAAAACGCCCCGATATAATAAGGGGCGTAACCGTTAAAACCGTTACCGGATGCGGACCTCTGTACGTTACCATAAACTACGACGAAAATGGAAATCCTTTCGAAATATTTAACTCCATCGGCAAATCAGGCGGATGCGCACAGTCGCAAACCGAATCCACGGGAAGAATGGTAAGCCTGGCGTTAAGGTCGGGAATCGGAGCGGAAGAGATTATAAATCAATTAAAAGGCATAAGATGCAATATCCCCTATGGTTTCGGCGGCAATATTATATATTCTTGCGCAGATGCGATAGGCAAAGCCCTCGAAAAAAGCCTTAACGAAAAAATAACTTCTTGTGAAAATCTATCATCCGACGCAAAAAAACCGTTAATAGAATCATCTGCAAACCCCGTCGGCACACATTCTAAAAACCATACCGTTCAAGGAAGGGGCGCATGTCCTTCCTGCGGCGGCTCAAATCTTAAGCATGCCGAAGGATGTACGGTATGTTTAGACTGCGGCTATTCCGATTGCGGCTGATGCAATAATTATAATTATATAGCATAATTAATATAATCCGACGGCCGTTTAGAGAAACGGTCGGGTAAAACAATCCGAATGAAAATTCCCCGCATATTTATTAAATACTATATGCGGGGAATTTTCATTTTCTATTTCTGCATAAAAAAATAAACCGTTAAGTTATTTATAATTTATTAAATTAATAAATTTAATTTGTGACTTTAGTCAATGTTATAAATTAGTTTTATGATAAAATAATATACATAATAAAAAAACCAAAAGATGCTAAAAGATGCGGAATATTCAAATATATATAAGCAATAATTAAACTAAACAAGGAGAAACTATGAATACGTATACCGAAAAAGATGCTGAACTTAATCCTCTTGACGCTTTAAGAGAAGAGCATACCGAAATAAGAACCGCTTTAAGTAAATTTGAAAATTTTTTAAAAAAAATACCTAACGGCGTTACAGATTCGGAACTTAATGAAATATCCGAGTATTTAGATAAAGACGTCGAATTGCACTTTAAAAGAGAGGAAGATGCTTTATTTCCTATTTTGGGCAATTATATAGGCATTGAAACTGGTCCTATAAACGTTATGCTTATAGAACATAATAGCTGCAGAGAGTTAACCGGCGATTTAAATAAAAAAATGGGAAGTAAAGATTATAAGTCCATAGCGTCTGCAGGGAAAGCATTGATAGAGCTTTTATCCGAACATGAAGACAAAGAAGACGGTATATTGTTTCAGATTGCCGAAATGCAGCTCGGTCAGAACGAAAAACAGGATATTATGAAAAAAATGATTACGATTAATTAATACCTTAACGTTATAATTAATACAGAAAATTAAATTTAATTTTTTTAAAAAATAAGGAGAATATAATATTATGAAAGACGTAACGGACTTAAAAAAAATAACGCTCGACGTAAGGGAAGACATTAAAAGCGGAAACGATCCGTTTAAAAAAATAATGGAAGCGGTTAATAATTTAAATGAAGCAGAAGCTCTTGTTTTAATTAACAGTTTCGAACCTTTTCCGCTTTATTCGGTTTTAAAAAACAAGGGCTTTGAACATATAACCAATAATATGCCTGAAGGATTCGAAATAATTTTTTTTAGAAGCGGCGGCGACATAAAACCGATAAAAGTTTCCGAAGGGGCAGACGAAAATCAATTCGACGACGAGGATTTAAAAAACCTTGCGCACAAGCAGAATATTATTGAACTTGACGTTAGAGGGCTTGAGCCGCCTCAGCCTCTTTTAAAAATATTTGCGGCTCTGGAAAACTTAAAGAACGACGAAACGATACATATAATACACGAAAGAAAACCTGTGCATCTATATCCAAGATTAAAAGACGCCGGATATAAATTCTTGACGGAAGAAACTGCGGACGACCTTTATAAGATAAAAATTTGGAAATAAGAAATAAGAGGAAAAGATAAAAATAGAACAGGTACAAAGATAACTGGCAGTAACTCAATAACGGCGACAGAGATAAACTTAATAATATAAAGAATAAATCAAGGCGATAACGGCGTCAAAATTCAAATTTGATGCCGTTATCGCCTTTTAAATTACTGTTTTTCTTACCAGCCCATAGAAAATATATGCAACA
>JAKAKF010000279.1 GCA_021813595.1 bacterium | reverse complement strand
TAATTTTAACGGAACCGACGTATTAAGGCATAAACTTGTTCAAAATATAATTAAAGCATATGAAACGAACGAAATTTCTCGAATTTCTAAAAAATAATACTTTAGAAATTAAAAACCGCTATACCCCGCTATTAGTCCTGCTTTTAATCTCCGCTATATTTTTAACTTTTTTGCTTTATAATGGAATGGAGTTTATGAAAAATAAATATAAAGCCGGAGAGATAGCAACAAAAACCATAATTGCCAAAAAGAGTTTCAGATACGTAAACGTAAAAGCGACTAACGCCATCCTGAAGAAGAAAATCAAAAACAGCCCCGATGTTTATTTATATTATCCGGAGATAAAAGCAACACTTTCAAGAAAAATAAGCAGGGCTTTCGCTTTTGCAAGGTCATACAAAGAAAGCCATGCTCAGAACAGGCAAAATATGGATATATCCGAAAATATCTTTGCCGCTAAATTAGGAATAAAATTGGACAAGTCCGTTCTTAACGAGTTTTACTATTTGAATTACAATAAAAATATCGAGGCTTATATTTTAAAAATAGTTTACAGTATTTATAAAAAAGGGGTGCTGTCTCAACTGCCCGAAAGCGATAAAAAGATAGAAATTAAAAATATAATAACAAACAGGCTTAAAACCGTAAATTACCCCCAAATATTTTTTACTTTAAAAAAAGAGAAAGGCTTTACCTATTATTATACTAAAAAATATCTTGGCTTCTTGCCGCCTTATATGCAGAACGATATTTACGGATTGGTTTATCGGATGATAAAACCCGATATCGTATATTCAAAGTATCTCACTCTTAAAAAAATAGAGGATATTAAAAAGGAAAACATACCGATTTATATACATATAAACGAAGGAATGCTTTTAGTGAACGCCGGAGAACTTATAACTAAATCGAAGGCGCTTGAATTAAATACATACGATGCCGAATTTAAGCTAAAAAATAATATACCGTCCCTTATAGGATTGTTTTTCGTCATCGCGATGCTTTTGTCGCTGTCTTATGTATTTCCATATAGATATATAAAGAAATTTAGAAATTCCTTAGACTTTAAAAATGTCGTTTTTATTATAACTATTTTATTATCTTCTATTTTAGTTATTAAAGCCGGTATTATTTTCTCGAAAGCCCTTTCTCTATATTTTCCTTTCATAAACAGGAACGATATTTATTATTTAATTCCTTTTGCGTTCGGACCTATGCTAATAAGAATAATATTGAATTCGGAGGTTTCGGTCGTTTATATAGCTCTTTTTTCTATTCTGACCTCTATAATTTTTAAAAACTCGATTTTTTTCATGATATATACGTTCGCCGGCAGTTTTATAGCCTCATATGAGGTCTTCGATTTTTCTTCATGGAGCCGCGTCTTTAAAGCGGGCGTTATTACCGGATTTTTAAACAGCTTTATGGTCCTGGCATTTGCGCTGATAGGACTGAACCTGATAAATATACAAAATATATACAGTATCGTACTTGCATTTTTGTCGGGTATTATCTCTTCTATAATGGTTATAGGACTTATACCTTTATTCGAAAAATTATTCGATTTTACGACCGATTTCAAACTTCTTGAGCTTTCCAGTTCCAATAACCCGCTATTAAGGCAATTTTCCATAGTCGCGCCGGGGACATATCAGCATTCTATAATGGCGGCCACACTTGCAGAGTCAGCCGCTTCGGCGGTCGGAGCTAATCCGCTTTTGGCCAGAGTAGCGAGCCTCTATCACGACATAGGAAAGATAACCAAGCCTAATTATTTTATCGAAAATATATCGAATTCGGAAAATCCGCACGACAAGCTTTCCCCGACCATGAGCAGTTTAATTATTTCATCTCACGTAAAAGACGGACAGGAACTTGCAAAAAAATATAAATTAGGGGATAAAATAGAAAATATAATCGGCGAGCATCACGGAACGTCTATGATAGGAGCGTTCTATGAAAAGGCTTTCAATGAAAATAAAGACGGAAATCTGTCGAAAGATGCGTTCAGATACAGCGGCAAAAAACCTCAAACCAAGGAAGCCGGTATAATTATGCTGGCGGATTCGGTCGAGGCGATATCGAGAACGATGGCCAACATTTCTCCTTCGAGACTGGAACTTATGGTCAGAAAGACTATAAACAGAATTTACAGCGACGGACAGCTCGACGAATGCGAACTGACCTTGAAAGACCTCCATTCCATAGGCGACGCTTTCGTAAAAGTTTTGAATTCCGTTTTTCACCAGAGGATACCGTATGCGGGCAAACCTGTTGAGGAAGGCGATAAGCATGAAGCAGATGAAAACCGTAATAAATATAGCGAATACCCAAAGAAAGCTGAAAATAAATCGAAAGTCAGTCCGTTATATCGTTAAAAATTCGATAGAAAAGCTTTATTGCGGTTCATACGAAATAGATATAATTTTTTGTTCGGAAAACTATATTAAAAAATTAAATAAGATATACAGAAATCAAGATAAAGCGACGGACGTCCTGTCTTTCGAAATAAAAGAATGGGTAGGGGATATTTTTTATATAGGAGAGATATATATCGCGCCTTCCGCCGCAGAAAAAAATTTCATAAGATACGGGCATTTTTGGGAGAAATCCGATTGGGTAACTTCGGACGGGCTGGAACAGGACGAAAATACTAAAAATAATGAAAAGTATTACAAAAAAGGATTTGGCAGGGAGCTCGCGCTATTAATAATCCACGGAATTCTCCATCTTTTCGGATATGCCCATGACGAGGAGCATAAGCTGGATTTAGACGACCCCGGCTACGATAAAGAAATGAAATATATGCAGAATTTTTTATATAAAGAATTATGAAACCTGTTCCGCAAAATCGGTTGGAATCTTTTAATGCGGCTATAGAAGGCATAATATTAGCTACAAAAACCGAAAAAAATATGAGGATCCATTTTACGGCGGCTCTCCTCGCTATTTTCCTCGCGCTTTTTTTAAGGGTTTCTAAAACAGACGTTCTTCTTATATTTATTTCCGCTTTCTTCGTTCTTTTTGCCGAAACTTTGAATACGTCCATAGAATATCTGGCCGATTACGTATCTAAAGAATACTCTCCCGGAATAGAGGCGGTTAAAAATTTAGCGGCAGGCGCCGTTCTTCTGTCTTCGTTCGGTTCGTTTGTCGTAGGTTATATAATTTTTTCAAAATATCTGTATTATGTGATATACTATGTTTTAAATATGC
>JAKAKF010000129.1 GCA_021813595.1 bacterium | reverse complement strand
ACAGTATTCTCCGGTTGACGGGCCAGCTCCACGACCATTCATGGAACATGCCCATTTTGGTATTATCCGTCAGTTTCTTCCTTTTCATCATATTTCCGGCTTCCGTAAACGATCCCGAGTATATCCAATTTCCGCTCGCCGTTGTGCCGTCGTCTTTTAAAACGACAAACGAGGGGAGCAGTTTTCCAGTTTTTAAATCCTTTCCGTTAATCTCTTTTGCTATTTCCTCCTTCGTAGGGGAATAGATATCCTCATAATTCCAAGATAAGTCTGTTATAGGTCCGGGGAATGCTCCTCCGCTTTTCTCATATAATTTTCTGATTTTCAAGAAAATATTCGAGATTATCCATGTATCGGATTTTATATTATATGCAGGGTCGTATGCCTTGTATTTCCACTGCACCCATCTGCCGCTATTCGTGAAGGAGCCGTCCTCTTCTATCCAGTCTGAAGACGGAAGCATGAAAACCTCCGTGTTTATCTCCTCCGGGTCCGCCCCCGGTCTTTTCCAGAAACATGCGGTTTCGTGGGCAAACGGGTCTATGACAGCCAGCCACTTCAACCTTCCGAGCGAGGCAAGCATTTTATCCGAATTTGGCCCCACGCATGCGGGATTCATTCCGAAATCTATAAGCCCGTTTATCTTTCCGTAAAACATCGCGTTAAACGCAAACATCCATGTCGTATTGCTATCGAGCCTTGGAAGATATTCATAATTAAAATCGTTTTCTTTAGTTGCACTGTTCCCCCACCAAGCCTTTAACAGGCTGACGAGAAATTTGGGAGTATTAGACCAGTAGTTGACGGCGTGTTTATCTATCTTAGACGGCGTATTTTCTTTTAAGTATGTTCCGAGAGTAGTTTGTGTTTTAACCGGCATTTTAAGATAACCTGGAAGAGTAGTAGCGACAAGGCCATGATCCGTCTGCCCCTGAACATTTGCATGACCCCTTAAGGCATTAACGCCGCCTCCAGGTCTTCCGATATTGCCCAAAAGAAGCTGGAGCATTGAAGCCGCCCTTATATTTTGGGAGCCGACGGTATGCTGTGTCCATCCAACGGCATACATAACGGTTCCTACCCTGTCCGGGTTGCCTGTCGAACATATGACGCGCGCGGCTTCGATTAATTTTCCCGAGGACACGCCGGTTATTTTGGAAACCGTTTCGGGAGTATATCTTGAATAATGTTTTTTGACTATTTGAAAGACGGAGTGTGGATTTTCAAGCGAAAGGTCTTTCATGACATTACCGCTTGAGTCAAGCTGAAAACCCCAGCTTGCGGTGTCATATTTATGTTCGTTTTCGAGGTAACCGCTAAAAAGTCCGTCCTTAAATCCGAAATTATTTTTAACAAGGAATGGAGCGTTAGTATAATTTACGACATATTCTTTAAAATATAAATTATTGGTTATGCAATAGTTTATGAGAAAGCCAAGAAACGCGATATCTGTTCCTGACCTTAAGGGAACAAAAATATCGGCAACCGCCGCGGTTCTGGTTAAACGAGGATCTATTACTACTATTTTTGCGTTTTTTTTCTCGCGAGCTTTTAGCGCCCACCTGAAGCCTACGGGATGATTTTCCCCAGGGTTTGCGCCCATTACCATTATGACATCCGAGTTTTTAAGATCTATCCAATGATTTGTCATTGCCCCACGACCAAAGGAAGCGGCCAAACTGACCACTGTTGGGGCGTGTCATATTCTTGCTTGTCCGTCGATATATACGAGACCAAGCGACCTCATAGCTTTTACAAAAAGGTAATTGTTTTCGTTTGCACAGGGAGAACCTCCTACTGCAGCAATAGTCGGCAGCTGATTTAAAACATAGCCTTCTTTGTCTTTGGTTATAAAATTCTTATCCCTTTCTTCTTTAATAAGCGATGCAATTTTGTTTAACGCAAAATCCCATGAAACCTCTTCCCATTCTTTAGACCCCTTTCTTCTGTAAAGAGGGGCTTTAATCCTGTTCTTATTTACCGTTATCTGCATTGTCGCAGAGCCTTTCGCACAGAGCCTTCCCTGATTTATCGGACTGTCGGGATCGCCTTCTATATGCATAATAGACGGCCTTGCATTCACGGAACCGTCTCCTGCGGAATATGCTATCATGCTGCATCCTACCGCGCAAAACGGACAGATGCTTTTAGTTTCTTTTGCCTTTTCTATTTTTAATGTTCTTGATTCCGCCATGGCTTTATCCATGGACAAACCGAATAAATCGGTTTCCCCGATTATCGAGGCTACCACTACCCCTTTAATAAACGAGCGCCTTGAAATCTGCATTTTGTCCCCCATAATTAAATCTTAAAATTAATTAGGATATCAAATTTAATTTAATTATATCGCCGAAAATAAATATGTCAAATGTAATGGATTATTTTTACATTTCGGATGGTGTGTCCGGCGGGATTCGAACCCGCCGCCTCAGGAGTCGGAGTCCTGCGCTCTATCCGGATGAGCTACGGACACGTAAATAATAAAACGGTAAGAGTTAGTTCATAAATATATATTATATAATATATATTATATAATATATGCATGGAAAAAAAATATAGAAAAAATAGAGAACTAAGTTTATTAAATTCTAAGGCGATAGAATTTTCAAATGTCGTCGAGCAAAATCTTGAAGAGATTCTTAACGAACTTATAACTAATAATTATAAGCGGTATAATAACGTCCTAGGCAATGTAATAGAAAATAAAACCCGCTGTAACATATTATACACAGAGATTAACGAACTCGTTCTGCAAATATTATCCTCAAGAAACCTGAATTTATCGTCTTTAAAATTATTATGCAAAAGAGGAAATTCCGATTACAAAAATTTTGCCGGCATAATCACGCGCATAATGAAATTTACAGGCCATTTACAGGATATCTACAGCGGTATCGAACTAATAAAAAACAATATTAATGAACTGTATAAATATCCCGCTTTTAAAAAGCAGGCGTATATTCCGGAATTCTGTCTTGCCTTAAGCTCTTTTTTTAAGGAAAATATCGATATATTTTTCATGCAATCGGGCAAAGACGAAAAGATAAAAAGCAAAACGGCGGCGGAATTATCCAAAATTATATTTTTAGGCAATAAAATAATGAATGAATTTTTTCTTAACGTAATAAGCGAAAACAAAGGCGGCATAAAAGATTCCGGAAATCAGGTTATTTATTATTCAAATATAATATCGATTTTAGAATTAATTTCCATAAACA
>JAKAKF010000242.1 GCA_021813595.1 bacterium | reverse complement strand
AAAATTTCTTTTTTCATTTGTCGCCCCCATTACAAGGTGGGAAATATTATTGCTTTTAACAAAATCTATGGCCCCCGAAACAACATCGTCTGACTGAAAACTAAAAACTGCCGCGCCTAAATTTTCGGCTACCGAAATATTTTTAGAAAGCGATCTTTCGTAATTCTCCGATTTATTGTTTTTTTTATGTTTTAAATTGATATGTAAAACGTAAAGATTAGAATTGAGCCTCCCGGCAAGTTTTGAACCTATCCTTATAAGCCTTGCGGAATCGGGATTTGAACTAATTAAAACGAGAACCCTTTCATTCGATTTTAACTCCAATTTCTCGCCGGGATTTCCTATTTTATTAGATTGGGTGCTTAATTCGTCGGCAATAGTCCTCAATGAAAGCTCCCTCAGAACTATTAGATTTTCTATTTTAAAAAAATTGCTCAACGCGGCCTGAATATTTTCTTTGGAATAAATTTTTCCCGAAGTCAGCCTTTTTATTAATTCTCCGGCAGGAACATCGACGTTTACGATTTCCGTGACGTAATTTAAAATGTAATCGGGGACTCTTTCGCTTACTTTTATGCCAAGCTCGGATTCCACTTTCTCGGCGATAGAATTAAGGTGAAATATATTCAAGGTAGTAAATACGCTGATGCCTTCCCTGTAAATCTCGATAACGTCCTGATACCTTTTTAAATTTTTTGAACCGGGGACATTATTATGAGCCAGTTCGTCTATCAGTACAATAGACGGTTTTCTTGCAATAACCGCCTCGGTATCAAGCTCTTCGAATACCGACCCCCTGTACTCTATCTTTTTTCGCGGAACGGTTTCAAGGTTTTTAATTTCGGCTTCGGTTTCTTTTCTTCCATGCGGTTCGACATATCCGATAACTACGTCTATCCCGTTTTCAAGGAGATAATTGGCGTCCTCGAGCATCATATATGTTTTGCCGGTTCCGGGAGCGGCTCCGAGATAAACGCGAAAAACATTAGTTTCGCTTGAGGAATATTTTATCTTATTAAGTATCGAATCCGCCGACGGCCTGTTATATTCTATTTTCAAAGTTATTCCTTCGGTAAAATCCCGTTTTGGCAAAATAATATATTAATTTAATTCATACTATTAAATTATATCATTCATACCGGTTATCCGATATTTATTTAATCTTAAAATTTACACTGCTTCAATTTGTCAAGGTAAGTTTTTTTATCCGTCTCTGTTTCCCATTTTTATTTCCTTTTTTATCACTATATAACTTGAAGTATTTAAATTTTTGGTTCATTATATAACATTATATAAAATATGATATAATTATTATCAGAAAGATAACACTAAATAAACTTGAAATGCGCAATTAACTAGGAATAGTATATGTGGCGCAATTTTACTGCTAACCTTACAGACCTTTTATTTTCGATATCGGAAGTGATGGACCTGTCGGATGAGTCCTTAGTCGACCATCAGATAAGAACCGCTTTCGTGTCGTCCGAGCTGGCGCACGCGGCAAAGTTGGATTACGAAAGGACCGAGCGTATTTTTATAGCGGCCCTTCTGCACGATATCGGAGCTCTGTCGCCTGAAGAAAAAGTCAGCGTGCATGTATTGCTAGATATACATTCGGAACCGCATTGCCAGAGGGGAGGCAGGTTGTTTCGCGAAACTTTCTGGCTACAGCCTTCTGCTCAGATTGTTGATTGGCACCACACGCCGATGGCCGAACATAAGGCCGCTGGACGTTCCCTTTCCGACCCCGATGTTTTAGAATCGCAGATATTATTTTTAGCGGACCATCTGGAACGGGCCGTAAAACGAAATACTTATATACTTCATCAGGTAAAAAAAATTAAGGCGCAAATGTTCGAACTTGCCGGAGATAAAGTTCATGACGACGTGTTAGGGCTTTTAGAATCGGTTTCCGCCACCGAGAACTTCTGGCTCGAACTAATGTCGAAGGATTTAAGTCACCGGTTGCGCGACCGCAGCCTGTTGCGTTCCATGGACATTGATTACGAAACGACGCGTTCGATTGCTTCTGTATTTAAAGATATGATAGACTTCCGTTCGCGCTTTACCTCCACACATTCGATAGGCGTCGCCGCGTGTTCGCGAGATCTGGCAAAAATATTGGGTTTCATAGGAAAAGATTTGCAGCAGATATACTTAGCCGGGCTTTTACACGATATCGGCAAGTTGGTAGTGCCTAACGTTATTCTCTATAAGCCGGCAAAATTGACTCCTAAGGAGTATGAGGTTATCTTGCAGCATCCATACTATACGTACCGTGTTTTGTCCGGAGTCCGCGGATTTGAGCAGATCTCTAATTGGGCGTCATTGCACCATGAACGCTTAGATGGAAGCGGCTATTGCAACCGGTTAAACAGGATGGAACTTGACATAGGTTCAAAGATCGTTGCCATAGCGGATGTCGCTACGGCCATTTCGGAAAGTAGGCCTTACCGTGATTCAGGCGATCAAGAGACCGTGGCATCCTCCCTCCGCGAAATGTCGGACAAAGGCCTGCTTGAACCGTTTATCGTCGAAGCATTTACTGATAACTATAGGTCGATTATAAAAACGGTGACAGATGCTCGAGAGGCAGATGAGGCTCACTTCAACGAACTATACGCGATTGCCTAATCATGATTTTCATATTTTATCTATTATGCTATATTTGAATTTGAAATATTCTTGTAACGTAATAGGCATTTTATCTATAAAACAAAGTATAATCGATAAAACCGGCTTTCTGGATTATTTGATAAAACAAATTAAACAATTCATAGATTTTATTATCCAACCTCACACATTATCGATGGTATTACGAACTATAGCGCGTTATAATTTTAAGTCGTTATATTTCGTATCACGGAACCATAATGGAATTATACTATATGAAAAAAGGCTAACGCAATATCTATAAGTTTTATTCCTATAAAAGGCGCTATTATTCCGCCAAGCCCGTAAATCAAAAGATTTCGGGTTAAAATAGAGGATGCGGAGGCAGGCTTATATTTAACCCCCTTTAAAGCAAGCGGAATAAGTATTATTATAATTAGGGCGTTAAATATTACGGCTGAAAGTACAGCCGATTCAGGCGAAGTTAGCCCCATTATATTTAACGGCGCAAGCCACGGAATAATAGGCGCAAACATTGCAGGTATTATGGCAAAATACTTCGCAACGTCGTTTGCTATAGAAAATGTGGTGAGCGACCCTCTAGTTATAAGAAGCTGT
>JAKAKF010000116.1 GCA_021813595.1 bacterium | reverse complement strand
CGCAGACGACGTCACCCAAAACATCGTAAAAAACGTAATCAAGCTCTCTTTCGTATGAACCCAGCTGTTCAAGAGTCGTAATAGACGTGATAATCCCTCTGCCCGCGCATCCGACTCCCGGCTCGGGTCCTCCGGATTCGACGCATCTTACGCCTCCGAACCCTATCTTAAAAACATCCTCTTCCGTAACGTTTTCCTGCCCGACTTCTTTAACAGAATTTAAGACCGTTTCCTGGCTCTTTCCCCCCAAAAGCAGTCTCGTGGAATCGGCTTTAGGATCGCATCCTACGAGCATTATTTTATTTCCGCGTTCAGCAAGAGCCGCTAAAGTATTTTGCGTCGTAGTGGATTTTCCGATTCCGCCTTTTCCGTAAATAGCTACCTGTCTCATTTGTTTTGCCTCCAAATAAAAATAAATTGTTTTGTTAAAAAATAAAAAACGCCGCAACTAAAGAGACGAAGGATGAAGCAGGATCTTCTAATCTCTCTAATTGCGGCGTCGTTGCCGCAAGCGCCCATTTGCGCCCGTATAAAAATATTATATTTTTAATTTATATGCTACATATTCATTTTTATATGTAGCAATCTTTATGCCACAATTTTTTTATACCATAAACCTTTTATATTTGCGCCTTTCTAAACTTTTAAAATTTTATGCGGTTTAAAGGAAAAATTAATTATCAAATTAATTTGATTAATATATGAACATATTTGATTAAAAAAACGGCAACAGATTTTATTCTTGGCAGAAAAATTAATCTGTCCCCTTTTTCTTTCTATCTTAAAAAAATAAAATCTGATAACTTTTCACGTCTTTTCCAATAAAGAATAAAGTTATGGCATGGATTATGCTTTTATAATATATATGAATAATATAATAGATAATATAATTATAAACGACACAACTTTGAGGGACGGGGAACAGACGGCGGGAATTGTTTTTTCGATAGACGAAAAACTGCTTATTGCAAGAATGCTCGATGAAACCGGCGTGAATGAGATAGAGGCCGGCATACCGGTGATGGGAGGGGATGAAAAAAATGCGGTCAAAAATATAAACGAAGCGGGACTTAAGGCAAAAATCACCGGCTGGAACAGGGCAAAAAAGGAAGATATTTACGCATCTTTAGACATAGGGCTTGAATTTATCCATGTATCGGTTCCCGTATCCAAAATTCACATAGAATATAAACTTAAGAAAGATTTTCAATATGTTAAGGTCAATCTTATAAATATATTAAAAATATTAAATAAAGAAGGTGTGAAATATTCGGTCGGGGGCGAAGACTCTTCAAGAGCGGATTTAGAATCCGTCATCGAAATTATTAAAATTGCCGAAGGCGAAGGGGCTTATAAATTCCGCTATTCGGATACGGTAGGCATATTAAATCCTCTAAAAATATACGAAAATATACGAAAAATCAAAAGCGGTGGAAAATTTAAAAATATAACGCTCGAAATTCACACGCATAACGATTTCGGCATGGCTTCGGCAAATTCGGTTGCCGCATTAAAAGCAGGCGCAGGTTCTATATCAGGCAGTATTACTGGAATCGGCGAAAGAGCCGGAAACTGCGCATTGGAAGAGGTAATCGCATATTTCAATTTTATAGAAAATCAAAAAATTAAATTCGATTTCATAAAAGCAAAAAGTCTGGCAAAAATCATAGCAAAAATCACAAAGAGGCGGATTCCCGTATCTAAACCGATATTCGGCAAAAATATTTTTTACCATGAAGCCGGAATTCATACCGACGGAATACTTAAAAATCCGATTAATTACGAAGCATACCCGCCGGAATTTGCGGGCGCAAAAAGAAAAATTTTGCTTGGAAAACACGGCGGTTCTTCCGCAATCGAATATAAACTTAACAAAATGGGGATTCGAATAACCGGCGAAGACGCCGGAAATATGCTCGCCGCCGTAAAAGCCGAATCGGCAAAATTAAAAAGGTGCTTAACCGATAAAGAACTATTGTCTTTATATCGAAACCGGTGGGGTTATGTCCGGTTTTAACCGATTTTTCTTGCAAATTTCATAAAAATTTTATAATTTATCTTTATGTATAATAAAGATAAAGCCGAATTCAAAAACACTTTTATTAAATACATAGAAGAAAAAGGCCTGCGCCATACAAAGCAGAGAGAAGCTATTGTCGATGCCTTTTTTTCCGCCGGCAGGCATATTACCTCTGAAGAACTTTTTAACATAGTAAAAAAGAAAAATCCCGAAATCGGCTATGCAACCGTTCAAAGAAATCTGAATCTGTTATGCAAAAGCAGTTTAGCGGAAGAAATAAAGATAGGCAAACAGAAAACTAAATACGAACAAAAATTAGGCGCCAGCCACCACGACCATCTTATATGCGTAAAATGCGGAAGGCTCATAGAAGTCAACGACGAAAAAATTGAAAAACTGCAGGATAAGCTTGCCAGAGCTAACAATTTTATACCGATAAAACATAAACTGGAAATATACGGGATTTGCGGCGCCTGTAGGCCTAATAAGACTAGATAGACGATAGAATTAACTTAATACATAAAAAAACAATAAAGAAAAGGCGCGTCAATCCGCATAATATCTTCCTTTGCATCTCTTTACGGATGGATATAATCCAGCCAGCTTTGCGGAAGCGCGGTTACTATTCCTAAAATAACCATTGCCAGCCCAAGTATCCCGACGACCGCTATGGATTTTTTAGAATAGGCATATTCTCCAAGTATCCTTTTGCTGCCGGCAAGTGCTATCAAAAACCCGAGGACTATCGGAAGGATGAAGCCGTTAAACGCTTCTACGTCAACCATAATAGTTACGAGCGGTATGCCGGGTATAAGAACCAGCATAGCCGATACGAAAATTAATACTATATATATGAAATAAAAAAGTTTTGCCTCGCTGAAACGATGGTTCAAGCTGTGCTTATATCCCCAAGTTTCCCCCGCAGCCCAAGTAAACGCCATAGACACTACGAAAGCCGCCAGAAGGCTGGAACTGTAAAGTCCAACAGCAAACAAAGCCCCCGCATATTTTCCGGCCAAAGGTATTAAGGACTGGCCGATAGCTTTTGCGGTTGACGGAACTATATGGGCTTTATACAAAGTCGCGGCGGTCATAACTATAACTGCTATCATAAGAACCTGCGTCGCGATGCTTCCTATAAGCGTATCCGTTTCCGCCAGCTTAACGTCTTTTTTACACAGATTTTTATCGACCGTAGCGCTTTGCTGGTAATAAATCAT
>JAKAKF010000180.1 GCA_021813595.1 bacterium | reverse complement strand
CGCTGCTTCGGAAGAGCAGACTGCGGCTACCAACGAGATTTCCCAAAATATCGAGACGGTTTCCACTCTGTCGGTGTCTAATTCCGAAAAATCTTCTAATACGGCAAAGGAGGCTGCTTCTATTTACGGAGAACTCGAAAAATTAATCGGTATATTAAAGAAATTTAAATATTAATTTAATAAAAATTAATTTACTTTATGGGGGATTTACTTTATGAGTACTTTTGACAGTCTGTCTCAGGAGAAGGATATCTTTTTTCCGTCTAAAGAAACATTAAAAAACAGTTATGTTGAAGATTATGAAAAACTTCATGAATATTCCATAAATGAAAACGAAAAATTCTGGGACGAGACTGCAAAACAGTTGTCATGGTTCAGACACTGGGATAAAGTGTTAGATCAATCAAATCCTCCTTTTTATAAATGGTTTACGGGAGGCAAAACCAATATAGCCTATAATGCTTTAGACAGGCATATAACGACGTTTAGAAAAAATAAGCTGGCGATAATATGGGAAGGCGAAGACGGTACAGAAAGGGTTTATACTTATTTCTCTTTATATAAAGAGGTAAATAAGTTTGCAAACGTTTTAAAAAGTTTTGGAATAAAAAAAGGCGATACGGTTACTATTTATCTTCCAAACATACCTGAAATCGCCATAAGTATGCTGGCATGCGCAAAAATAGGGGCAATACACAGCGTAGTTTATGCAGGTTTTTCGGCAATGGCTTTAAAAGACAGAATATTAGATGCTCAGAGTAAACTGCTTATTACAGCAGATGGAGCCTTCCGGGGCGGTAAGGTCGTAGAGCTTAAAAAAATAGCCGACGAAGCGGTAACTAAAGCTCCGGTCGTTCAAACCGTTATCGTAGTAAAAAGAACCTGCAAAGAAGTTTTTATGGATACGTCGAGGGATTTTTATTACGACGAACTTATGAAACTGCCCATAGCTAACCCTTATCTTAAAACGGAAGAGCTTGATGCGGAAGATCCTCTTTTTATACTTTATACGTCGGGAACTACAGGAAAGCCTAAAGGCATATTGCATGTTCACGGCGGATATTCCGTAGGAACATATATAACTTCAAAATACGTTTTTAATATAAACGATACAGATACTTACTGGTGCGCCGCCGACCCGGGCTGGATAACGGGACATTCCTACATAATTTACGGACCTTTGATTAACGGAGCTACGACGCTTATGGTAGAAGGTTCGCCTTATTATCCTTACCCCGACAGATGGTGGAGGATAGTCGAAAAACACGCCGTAAATATATTTTATACTTCCCCTACCGCTATAAGAGGCGTTATGAGATTCGGGGAAAACTGGCCAAACAGGCATAATCTCAGTTCTCTTAAAATTCTCGGAAGCGTCGGCGAACCAATAAATCCTGAGGTTTGGCGCTGGTATTATAAGCACATAGGCAAAGAAAAATGTCCTATTATGGATACGTGGTGGCAGACCGAATCCGGTATGTTTCTTATAACGCCTGTGCCGTCTTTGCCTCTAAAGCCGGGCTCATGCGGAAAACCTTTTCTTGGAATAGACGCAGATATTTTCGACGAAAACGGCAATAGCGTCAAAGAACCTGACAAGGGCGGTTATTTGGTAATTAAAAAGCCTTGGCCTTCAATGATGAGGACTATTTATAAAGACGAAAACAGATATAAAGAAACTTATTTTTCTAAATTTAACGGCGTATATCTTGCAGGAGATACCGCAAAGAAAGATAAAGAAGGCTATTTTTACGTTATGGGCAGAATAGACGACGTCATTAAAGTTTCGGGATACAGGTTGGGAACAGCCGAGATAGAAAGCGCTTTAATTACCCACGAAGCGGTCGCGGAGTCTGCGGTAATAGGCAAGCCCCATGATGTTAAAGGCAATTCGATAAAGGCTTTCGTAGTGTTGAAGCCCGGCATAGATAAAACCGATGCTCTTATGGACGATATTAAAGCTAACGTCGGGAAAACGCTTGGCCCTATTGCAAAACCGGACGAGATTGAGTTCGTCGATTCTCTTCCTAAAACGAGAAGCGGTAAAATTATGAGAAGGGTTTTAAAAGCTAGGGAAATGGGCATAAGCGAAGGAGATTTATCGACCATCGAGGAAGATTAGTAAAATAAAATTAGGAGGGTAAAAAATGAAGTTTAAAATAACAGATTCAATCGATAAAAACTTATCTGAAAGCAAATCAGGCGAATTAAATCATATTTTTGTTTTTGGAGTTTTTCAGGGAGAAGAAAATAGTTTTTTAAAATCTGGAAATTTTAAGAAGTTAGAATTTATTTATAAAAGACTTAAACGCTTAGATTTTAAAGCAAAAAAAGGAAAGAGCGTTCTTATAGAATCCCCTGTTTATTCATTAATTTACGGATTAGATAAAAAGGACAAATTTAATTACGACTCTTTAAGAAGTTTTATTGCGGCGGCGGCTAAAACTGCTAAGACAAACAAATCTTATGAAATAACGGTAATAATACCGGAATTAAGCGGCGAATACTATATAAAGAAAGGATTATTTTATTCGGCAGCGGCAATATCGGAGGGAGCCGAATTAGGTTTGTACGAGTTTAAAAAATATATGTCTAGCGCTTTAATCGATAAAGGAAAGGCAAAAACAGGCAAGGATGAAAAATACCCTGAAGTTATAAATATTCATTTTAACGGCTTAAAAGCTTCTAAGGATAATCTTAAAACTGCAGATGAAGGTTTTGATTTCGGTAAAAAAACGGCGTCTGCCGCTAATTTTGCTCGCGATATAGTAAATGAGCCGGGTAACGTCGTAACCCCCGAATATTTAGCAGATTTAGCAACGAAAATATCTAAAGAAAGCGGTTTAGATTGCGAAATATTTAACGAAAAAGAGATAATCAAAAAAGGAATGAATGCATTTTACGGAGTAGCGCGCGGTTCTAAAAACCCTCCAAGATTTATTCATTTAACGTATAAGCCGAAAAATAAGCCTAAGAGTAAAAATATCAAAAAAATCGCCTTAATCGGAAAAGGCATTACTTTCGACAGCGGAGGACTTTCGTTGAAGCCGGCTGATTTTATGACTACCATGAAAAGCGATAAATCGGGGGCTTGCACCGTGCTCGGTATTATGAAGCATATTAAAAATTTCGATTTAGAGTTAGAAGTTCACGGTATTATTGCGGCTTGCGAAAATATGCCCGACGGCGGAGCGCAAAGACCCGACGATATAGTTAAGGCTTTAAACGGCAAGACTATAGAGATAGATAATACGGATGCTGAA
>JAKAKF010000284.1 GCA_021813595.1 bacterium | reverse complement strand
GTCAGCACAACGATACGATAAGCTCTTTATTAAGCCCTTCGGCACTTTTCCCAGAAATTCCGGGGAAGGATTGTATTGCCCGCTTTCGAGCCTGCTTATGTTGCTCTGTCTCGTTCCTATCTTTTCCCCTGGTTCTTTCTGCGTCAAGCCCTGTTCTATCTTTATTTTTATCATATAAAAATTTAGGTCTATTTATAGAAATATAATTTATTGTTGCTTCACGCCGAATATAACCGCAAACTTGTAAAATTTATACGCGCAGTCGGCATCGGTAAAACCGGCGTCTTTAAGCCAATTTATCTGTTGCTCTACCGTAGATTCCCTGTCCAATTTTAATCTTTCTTTCCATGCGGCGATTTCTTCTTCGGGGACCCCGCTTTGCCTGATAGTCTTCTCCCACTCTTTTTTATAGTAAGCCTCTATAGTCTCGGTATTGCCTAAAATCTGTTCGGCGTTGACAAATAAGCCGCCCGGGCGAAGATGATTATATATTTTTGCGAACAACCCCTGTTTGTCGTTGCGGGTTAGATGATGTATGGACATCGCGGAAATTATAACGTCAAATATTCCGCCGAAATCGCAATCGACATAATCGGCGATTATGTAATTTATATTATTATTGCCCTTAAACCTTATTTTGGCAATATCCATCATTCCTCCTGCCATATCTATAAGAGTTACGTTGGAATCGGGATATTTCTCGAGAAGAAAAGAGGTGAGGAGGCCGGTGCCGGCTCCTATATCAAGAACATTGAGCCGCGTGGACTTTTCGGAAATTAAGTTAATTAACGAAATAGGAATAGAGTAAAGTTCGTCAAAACAAGGAATCAGCTTTTTTCTGTTTGAATCGTATTTCGAAGCTATGGAATCAAAAGCGTCCCTGATTTTTTCGTTCATATGCTCCTATTCTCCGAAAAATAATTAATTGCTTTGTATGGGATAAAGGCGGGATAAAAGGGGTAGATTTATTTATTTTAAACCCTGACAAAACCGCTGTAAACGCGGACGGGAGTATAAGAATAAATAAATATGTCCACTTTTAATTGTCTTATTATAAAATCCAATATTCCCCTTAATTATTGCCTTATTCCGCCCTTAATGTATTTTAATAAAATACTTATTTTTTCTTACTTTTATTTCTTGATTTTTCGATAAGGGTAACAATATTTATCGGCGGCAAAAGCAAAGGCGGATAACCGGATTTTAACGTCAAATCGGCAATAGTCTCCCGCACAAACGGAAACATAAGAGCTGGAGCATTTATTTTAGAAAATTCTTCCAGTATAGTAATATCTCCTTCGTCTTTAACGAAGAAAAAGCCGATCGCTTTAATAAAAATATTAAATGGCCTATTTTCCGTGTTCTTAAAAATGGTCGTTTCCAATGTAAATATAAGCAATTTTTTTAATTTATCTATCTTTCCGAAGGCATTTAAAGAAATATCTACGTTTAACCCTTCGCTTATATCTTTAGACCTAAACTCAGGATTTATTTCAACGTTAATTTTTTCAAAAATTATTTTGTCAAAACTTATTCCCTGATGTTCGTTCTTTTTCATCTTCATTTTATTACGCCACCGCTTCTTTTTGAATTTCTTCTTGTATTAAATTATTATATTTATACATGCTTCCGGTCAACTGTGCAGGGGTCGGATATGGTATAAATACAGTGCGAGTTACGGTATTTTTTTCTTCATATTTTTCAACGCCTTTTTCTTTAAAAGAGACAGTAAGTTCAAGCTTCAACGCTTCGGCGACTTTTCTCAAAGTAGTCAAAGAATACTTTTTGTATTCCGGATTTTCCAATCTTGCAATAACGGATTGAGTTGTATTTATCATCTTTGCAAGTTCTTTCTGCGTAATACCTGTTTTCTCTCTAAAATAGGTAATTTCTACGGCGATACGGGTTTTTTCGAGTTCTTTGTAATATTTTTTTGCTAATTCCTTGTCTTTTAATTCTTCATTTAAAAAATCTCTAAATTTTTTCATTTTATTTAGTCTCCTTTGCATTCTATATAATCATTCATTCTTTTTTCGCAAGTTCTTTATCGGAAACCGGCGTTTTTTTCGTTTTCTTTCTTATAGCATGTAATAAAATAATTTTACTATTGTCGTAAATATAAAATACTCTAAACGTATTTGTTCCATAATCGATTATTAATTCCCATAATTTAGGATCGGGAAATTTCTTACAATATTCATAAGGCATCTTTAAGCCTTTTTCATCAAGTAAATGAATAAACTTATATATCTTAGCTTTTTCTTTTTTTGTAAGATTGTTTAAAAATTCCTCTATGAGATTTTTGCCCTTTTCTTCATAAAATTCAACTTCAAATTTTAACATAATAATATCTCAATTTTGCTATATTGTCAAATTAAATTAAAGAATATTTTTATTATTAAAATATATCTCCTGCATAACCACTTTACATTGTAGGGACATTTTGTGACAAAAATCCTATAAAAATTATAAAATTAATGCAAAATATAATCAATACAAAATTTACTGTCGAGGTCTGGAATGTCTTATTTATTGCGGCTTTGAATGGAGCGGGCAACAGGGTTCGAACCCGCGACACCAAGCTTGGGAATTACACCCTGGCTTTTTTATTAAAACGAATAATATCGGGCATCTCGGCATTAAAACGTCAAAAACGAAAGACTTCTACAGAAGTTGAATTATCACTATGGAACCAAAATTTAGCTCTCTCAGGGTGAGAGAGCTGCGCACCAGTGGCAGTTGTAATGATTGATTCATCGCCATTTTTTACTTCCCAAACCTTGTCGGCTGCCTCACTGATTTTATCATCTTCTTCGTTTAAATCTCTTATGTAATCTTCAAATTCAGCAACGCTTTCCTGAGAAAAGCGGTACGTGTCACAAATCCCGATTTATAAAATATTTATAAATTCTAATATCCCGTCATTGCAAGCAATAACTATCCATGATTTATAACATATGACTTGCTTCGACCTGAGCCAATTTTTGTCAGCGAGGAATCAAAATAAAATTGTTGCTAATTGAAAATTGCATTTTCAATTTGACATATAAATTTACTTTTGTTAATATGAATGTAAATTTAGATAAATGATATTATAATGCATTATAATATAATCATTCATCATGATAAAAAGAAAGTTATCCGAAAAAATAATTAATCTGTCAAAAAAATTTCCCTCGGTTACTATTACGGGACCGCGTCAATCAGGAAAGACTACTCTCGTAAAAGATATTTTTAAGAATTATGCATATATAAGCCTAGAAG
>JAKAKF010000048.1 GCA_021813595.1 bacterium | reverse complement strand
CGTTTTGAATCTATTGAAAATCTTCTTTCCTCAGAATAAATCAATCCAGTCTATATCGGTAGTCCTGAGAGAATTCAGCGTTACTATTTACGAAGAAATGGACTTAATACACGAAACCAAAAATATAAAAGAATTTAGAAAAATCGCTAAAGAACTCGATTTTATTATAATTCCCAAAACATATTCCGAACTGACTTCAAAAAATATTATGGTTATGGATTTCCATAAAGGGGTTAAAATTACGCATTTTAAACAAATAAGGGAAATGGGGCTGGAACCGAAAAAAATTATCGATAAGCTGATAGAATTTTACATCTATCAGTCTTTGGTAACCGGAATAGTTCACGCCGACCCTCATCCCGGAAATATTTTAGTTAACGGAGAAGGCAGAATTATTATGCTTGATTTCGGGCTTGTAATTCATATATCCGAAGATACCAAGCAGAATCTGATTAAAGCCGTCCTTGCCGGTATAAAAGAGGATATTCCGGGGATAATAGACGCCTACTACGCTCTCGGCATAATCAATAAAGAAGTTTCCAGGCAGCTTTTGGAAAGCATGGCGGGAAAACTATATAAGGTCTTAAGCCAGAAAGATATTTCAAGCAAAAAAATACAGGTTATAATCACCGAAATTATGAAAAGTTTTTACGCCTTTCCCTTCGAGCTTCCCCAGAACCTCGTATATATATTTAAAACGGCGGCTCTTCTGGAAGGCATAGGCACTGCGTATAATCCGTCTTATAATCTCGTTAAAGATATTATTCCGGTCGCAAAAAGATATATAAAAGAAACGGAATTAGGAAAAAGTTTTTCTCCTATAAATTTTATTAAAAATGGTTTTGAACAGCTGAAAGAATTTATCAACGATACGAGAAGGTTAATGCACGTGGCATATTCTGAGGATTTCAGGGTAAAAATCCATCCGACAAATATATCCGGATTGGAGAACTTTTTAATACACGTAATAAAAAGGCTTATAGCCTCGGTAATAGGTGGATTTATAGGAATAATATCGGCGCTGATATTTATAGAATATAAAAACTTCTATATGCTTATTGCCGGTCTTGCAGTTTCGGCATTTACCGTATTTTTATCGGTCGCGTTTCCGATAAAAACGACTTACGGCTATTCGACGCTTCTCGATGTTTTCAGGCACAGAAATAACGGATAGGATTAGGGGGGGGGGATTAAATAATTAGTGAGTGTTACGGGATAATTTTATATAATATTAATTCATATGAAATATAATAAAAAAATAAGAAATATCGGAGCGATTCTGCTTGCCGGAGGTATGGGAACGAGAATGAAATCCGAAGAGCCGAAAGCGCTTTCCGGCTTATTGGAAAATCCTCTTATATTTTATACTATTAAATCCTTAATGGATGCCGGAAAAGCATTTAACGTCCGCCGCGGTATAAGCGGATACAGGGTTTTTTTAGATAAAATCGGTACGGTAATAGGGCATAAAGGAGAGCTTGTCAGAAATTACGTTCTAAAGGAAAAAAGATTCAAAAGAAAAGGACTGGCTTTAGACTTTTCGGTTCAGGAAAAATACCTCGGCACGGCAGACGCTGCAAAAAAAGCGTTAGATTTGTTTCCGGAAGGTGCCGAAGAAGAGGACGTGATAATATTGCCGTGCGATATGCCCTTGATAAAACCGGAAACTTTTATAGAAACCTTAAAGTTTCATTTAGACAACGGAAACGATTTAACAGTTTTGTCCGTGAAAGTAGAAAATCCTTATTCTTACGGCAGAATTCTAACCGATAAAAAAGGGTATGCGGAGAAAATAGTCGAAGAAAAAGAGTTATGCGATTTTACGCCGGATACCGCTTTGATAAAAGAAATTAATTCGGGAGTCTATATAATCAAATTAAATCTTTTAAGAAAATTTATCGGCCGCGTTAAGCCTAACAATAGAAAGAAGGAGTATTATTTTACGGATATAGTGGATATTTTTTATAAAGCGGGATTAAAAACCGCCTGCTATAAATCAGGTAATGCCGAGGAGTTTGTCGGAGTAAATTCGAAAGCTGATTTAATTAACGCCCAAAAAATATTGCAAAAAAGATTAATCGGAAATTTCATCGAAAAAGGCGTTAATTTCATATCCGACGACAACGTTTATATAGGCTATAATGTTGAAATAGGTGAAAATTCTGTTATATATCCGGGCGTTTTTTTATCCGGGAAAACTTTAATAATGAAAGGGGCTGTTATCGAAAACGGCTGCGTTATTAAAGATTCGGCTATTCTGGATAATACGAGAATAAAACCTTACAGCGTTATCGAGAACTCTGTTATAATGAACGACGTTCAGATAGGTCCATTTGCTAGGCTAAGGCCGGAAACTTTTATATCCGAAGGCGGCAGGATAGGAAATTTCGTCGAGGTTAAAAAAACTTTTATCGGGAAAAATACAAAAGCGTCGCATTTGAGCTATATAGGAGATGCCCGCATCGGCGACGGCGTCAATATAGGAGCCGGAGTTATAACGTGCAACTATGACGGAAAAAAGAAATATGAAACTATAATAGAAGACGGCTGTTTTATCGGTTCGGATTCCCAACTCGTCGCTCCGGTTAAAATCGGAAAAAATTCGTACGTAGCCTCAGGGACCACCGTAACTAAAGACGTCCCTGGAGGCGCGCTCGCAATATCGAGAACTCCGCAGAAAAATATAGAAGGGTGGGCGTTGAAAAAAATGAAAGCCGCAAAAAAGAAAAAATAAGAGTAGAAAAGGCTCTATGACGTCATAAACTTAAAGTATGGGAGATAATCGAGAATGTGCGGGATTATGGGATTTTCAGGTGGATATTCGAGGGGATTTTCCGAAAATTTAAACGGAAAAAGCTCCGTAGATATAGTTTTAAACGGGCTTAAAAGCCTTGAATACAGAGGATACGATTCTTCCGGCATAGCTTACTACGACCGGAGCGGAAAGAAGATAAAATGCATCAAAAAGTCGGGCAAACTCGTAAACCTTTCGACTGAATTCAGCTGTATCAAGCCCGTAAAATCGGATATCGCCATAGGCCATATCAGGTGGGCTACCCATGGAAAACCTACAGACGATAATGCTCACCCCCATATGGACTGCTCTGGAAATATCGCTATAGTTCATAACGGAATAATAGAAAATTACGCCGTTTTAAAAAGCAGGCTGATAAAAAAAGGACATAAATTTATTACTCCTACCGATTCGGAAGTCATAGCCCATTTAATCGAGGACAATATTAACGAAGGCAAAACCTTTTATGAAG
>JAKAKF010000259.1 GCA_021813595.1 bacterium | reverse complement strand
CAAAATAATAAGGGTAAATATCGAAAAAAATATAAGATAGGTCGTCTCCATGGGGTTTTTTATGAATCTGAACTGCGAATACTGCTTATAAAAATGTTCGAGCCATTCTATTTTCCGGTTAACGGCGGCATCGCCCGCGCTCTTAATCAATCCGCTTTTGCGGCGGATTATGCTCGAAGTATAATACATAGCCTTTTCGAATCTCAAAGAATACCATTTGTTAATAATATTAGAAGCAAAACCGGTGGCTATTATGACTATAAACATAAAAACCGACGGAACTACGCTTACTATTACGAATAATCCCACAAGCTTAGTCCTCAGTCTTGCCCCTATTACGCCCCTTTTTCTTTCTATGATTAATTTTACGACGTTTCTTAGCACCAGAAACGACATCAGCAGAAATAAAACTATCGTAACGTTTATATAGGCGTAAACGATAATCTTGGACGTTACCGAAACATTCGTAAAAGAAATCATCCTTAATTCTTCGAACGTGGAAAAAATTACAAGGAAGAATATTACGGTTGCAAAGATAATTTCCCTTTTAATTTTTATTTTTTCGTGGTCTTTCTTGTTCATCGAGGTATATATTATTTAGATTTTATATATGCTTTATTTAATATACGTTTTATTGTATCATAAAAGCATATGAAAATATTAGTCCTCGGATGCGGCACTTCTACGGGCGTTCCGTTAATAGGATGCACGTGCGGCGTCTGCACTTCCGCAAACGAAAAGAATAAAAGGCTGAGGCCTTCCGTCTTAGTATCGGAAAATAATTTCGATATCCTTATAGACACAGCGCCGGACTTAAGGACGCAGGCGTTAAAATTTAACGTTAAAAACATAGACGCCGTTTTATATACCCACACGCATGCCGACCATATTTTCGGAATAGACGATTTAAGAATGTTTAATTATTTAAAAACCGGCGAAGATAAATTTATTCCGATATACGGCTCCGAAAACGCCGTAAATTTTATTAAAGACAAATTCGATTATATATTTAAAGAAAAATCGGAATCCAGCAAGCCTTATCTCGTCCCTAACGTAATAAAAGAACCGCTGGAGATAAAACCCGGATTAAAAATTACTCCCATACCCGTTTTTCACGGAAGGAATTTAATATACGGATACAGAATAAACGATTTCGCCTATATAACGGATGTTTCGTCCATACCCGAACAGTCGGCAGGTTTATTGAATGGCTTAAAAGTGCTGATGATAGATGCCCTCAGATATAAACCGCATCCGACCCATCTGAGCTTGGAAGAGGCTGTCCTGATTTCCGAAAAAATAAATCCCTCAAAAACGTATTTCACTCATATGGGACATAATATAGATTATGAAGAAATAAGCGATATTTGCCTATGCAGGTCTAAAGATTTAATACCTTCGTACGACGGATTAAGCTTTGAATTATAACCCCGCCAACCCTGCCTGCAATTTGCAATCAGTCTATATCCGTTATAAGATATAAAGCAAACGATAAAAATATAATATCGGACATAAACGCCGACAGAACGGGATTAAGCTGGGCGGACTCTCCGAGAGACAAAGCTATTGAATTTATGACCCACCATGTAAAAGCAAAAGCTAAACTGATGCCTATAGAAACGGGAGAATTGCCTTTTTTACCCAGCAGAAGCCCGATAGAAATTCCTATAAGAATAAGAATTAAATTGATAACCGGGAAGGATAATTTGGAATAATAACTAGTAAGAATATAGCTTAAACCGGATTCCGATTTTCTTGCCACCGATATCATATCCGAAAGGTTTATTATCGATAAAAACTCCGGTTTTAAAGTATAAGACCTGAAAAAATTTAAGTCTAAATATATAGGAACGTTAACGGTTTTGAAATATTTCTGGACGAATCCCGGCCCGCTATTTAGAGCGAAATCGTCTTCCTGTCCTCCCGTTAATTTTAGTCCGCCTTTCCCGAAATAACCGGTTTCGGCGGTATATCTCTTTTTCAGCATAAATTTATCGTTAAACACGTAAACGTTGACTCCTTTAACCGTCTTAGACGCCGGGTTCATCATCTCCGCCGTCACGATACAGCGTTTATAATGAATAAATATGTTTCTGGTCGTATATTTGTAAACCGAATCTTCGCTGTAATTTTTATTTTTATTAATATCCCTCTGCATAACCACCCTTCTTAAAACATTAGACCTTACCGCTACAAAATTTGAAAGCAGGAACGCGAAAACGGATATCCCGGCGCCTAAAATTACTAAAGGGGCGAAAAATTTCGCCATGCTTAAACCGGAAGATTTTACGGCGGTTATTTCGTTATTCTTATTAAAAAAGGATATCGAAAGCAGGGTTGACAGAAGAACGGAGAGCGGAAGCACCCTGTAAGTTATCTCCGGCAGTTTGTAAAAAAAATAAAGGATTATATATTGAAATTCGGGAGAATGTTTCGTGAAGGCGCCTATATTGGAAATGAAATCGACCACTATATAAAAAAATATAAGTCCCGTAAGCGATATGGCGAAATATTTTAAAAATTCGCTTACGAGATATTTCTGCAATATTTTTATTTTCATAATATAATCATTTTAATAAGGCTTTCAAATACAGAACCGAACCCGAAACCGCAAGAAATAAATCCGCACCCCAGACGCCTATAACCGGATTTAACTGATTTCTAAGAGAAAGATAAAATCCCGACGTGAAAATTATATAATATACCACGACGAATATTATAGTATATGAAATAGCAAGAAATAAACTTCTTTTTTCAAGGAGCATGCCGAGCGGCATGCCAATAAATATAAATAAAACCGCGGCGGCGGGAATGGCTATTTTTTTATAAAGATACGCAAGATAAATGTTTTTTAGTTCGGGACTTTTTTCCGTTATATATTTTCTTGCAAGGGCTGAAAAGGTTAAAAAATGCATAGAGCTGTTTTTCCCCGGAAAAGATATCCCTTTTAATTTAATATTAATTTTATAGGTATTAAAATGAAGGAGCCAGAAGTTTTTCGAATCGGGATTCTGGTTCTGGATAGTTCCTTTTTTTAGATAAAAAGACAGGGTGTTGAGCTTCTGATTGTATTTTATACTGCCGCTTTTAGCGATTAAAGTTTCAGGCGTATTGCGCACTTTGTTTAATATGAAAATGCCTTTCATGGTAGATTTATCCGTATTAACGTTTTTCACGAAGATTTTAAGGTTTCCGAACCTGTTCGTCAGGGAATTTTTTTTCAGCGCCGAAAGAGCCGCCTTTTTAACCTCTTTTACGGCAAGAAC
>JAKAKF010000257.1 GCA_021813595.1 bacterium | reverse complement strand
CTCTATTAATGGAAAAAGATATGGCGGTTAAGGCAAAGGTAAAGAGCGCAACCTTTTATCCAAAAATCGTCGTTTCCGCAATAATAATCGCCGTAGTAATTTTAGTAGGATTCGTTATACCTAAATTCGCTATGCTTTATAAAAGTTTCAACGTTCCTCTTCCATTAGAAACAAGGATATTAGTGGCTATTTCCAATTTTTTCGTAAGTTACTGGTATATAGTTTTAATCGCAGCAGTTGCTTTGATAGCGGGCGTAAAACTTTATCTAAATTCATCCGGGGGAAGACTGTGGTGGGACGAACATAAACTTAAAATACCTATATTCGGAAGTATTTTTTATAAATCTATGATGAGCCAGTTTACAAGGATTTTCGGGCTTTTATTCCAGAGCGGGCTTCCGGTCAACAGGGCGTTTGAGCTTATAAGAAACGCCGTAAACAATAAATTTTTTACCAATAAAATTGTCGAAATACAGTCCGACGTTACAAGAGGGGAGTCTATCACGAACAGTTTTAAGAATTCTAAAATTTTTTCCGGTATTATCATACAGATGGTAAGCGTAGGCGAAGAAACAGGACATATAGACGAAATGCTCGGCAAGGTCGCAGATTATTTCGACGAGGATTTAGATCATCAACTGAGCATGCTTCAGGCAAGCATAGAACCGGTGCTTTTAACTATAATTTTCGGCATGGTTCTCTTTCTTGCCCTGGCTATATATCTTCCTATTATCGACGTGATAAATTTTGCAAAAAAAGGCTGATAAAAAAATTTGACTTAAAACATATGAAAATGATAATATTGTTATATATAGATAGTTATATATATAAAATAATCAGTCATAAAAACAGCTGTAAGTAATTGATATTTTTAAGCTATTTTAAGATATATAAAGGGAGAAGGAGATGAAAAAAATCAACGGTATATTTTACGCCGTTTTAGCGGTATCGTTTGCAGTATTATCATTATCGTTAAGCGGGTGCGCAAAAAAGCAGGCTTTTACCGGAGGGGCGGAATCCAGGCTCAGCGTCGGCGCATTTAAAACCCAATACAACATTATCCCTGATTATCTTAAATCTCCCGGAAATACCGATTCATTAAATAATACCGCTATATCGGCGCACATTATGGGATACGTTGTCATGGAAAACGTTCATCAGGGTCAGGCGGTTTCAAAAGGACATCTTTTATTGAAACTAAGCGCCCCAGAAATCGGGTCAAAATATAATGCCGCGAAAGCCGGTTTTATTAACGCAAAAAAAACATACGACAGGATTAAAAGATTATATAAAGAAAATTCGGTTTCGAGACAGACCTACGACAACACCTTAATGCAGTATAAAGTGGCTAAGGCCGGGTTGAACGAAGCCGGGAACTATTTGGATTACAAAAATATTTATTCCCCTATCGACGGAGTTATAACTAAAAAAAACGTTTCTATGGGAGACCTTGTTGCGCCGGGGCAGATGCTTCTAATAATTCAAAGCCTTAAGAGATTGGAATTTAAGACATCCGTCAACGTTAAATATTTTAGCAAAATAAAAAACGCAGAAGCGGTTAAATTGAATTTTTCGTCGATAGATAAAACTGTAGAAGGAAAAGTAATATCCGTAGTAAGGTCTGCCAATCCTTATTCCCATTCCGTCTTAGTTAGAATTGCCATAAAAGGGGCTGAAAAATCGGGGCTTATGCCGGGAATGTATGGAACGGCGAAATTTAAAATAGGAAAAAGGAAAGCCGTAACCGTTCCGAAATCCGCGGTCGTAAGGCGGCTCGGCATAACTGGAGTTTACACCGTTAACGGCGGCGGCGAAGTCGTGTTTCAGCCGGTAAAAAGGGGCAGAACGTATAAAAATAATTTTGTCATAATTATAAACGGACTAAATCCCGGAATGATTGTAATAACAAGCGATTTAGACAAAATAAGCGCAGGAAGCTATGTGAACCCGAAGTTATAATATAAGATAAGGAGTTTTTTAGATAAATGAATAAAAATTTTAGCGCTAAAATTACCGAATATTTTATAGAAAACAAAATAACGCTTTTATTAATCCTGTTTAGCATAGGCTTCGGAATAATAGCGGTTCTTCTCACTCCTAGGCAGTATAATCCGCAGATTATAGTTCCGGCGGCAAACGTAATAGTCAGATTTCCCGGAGCGAGCGGCAAGCAGGTTAAAAATTTAGTAACAAAGCCCTTAGAAAGAAAAATGTGGCAGATTCCGGGAGTTAAGCACGTTTACTCGATATCGATGAACTCCGAATCTATAGTTACCGTAGAGTTTCATGTCAACGCAAGCCGGGATAAGAGCCTTGTAGATATATATAATAAAGTATTTTCCAACCTCGACGAAATTCCTAAGGGCGCAATGAGGCCGCTCATTAAGCCCATAGACGTAAACCACGTGCCTATTTTAAATATCACGTTATGGAGCAAAAAATATAACGCGGGTTATCTTACGACTATCGCCGGCAGGATATTAGACAGGCTCGATTCCGTTAAGGGAACCGGGGTCACTTTTTTAAACGGCGCGAGATACAAGCAGCTCAACGTTTATCTGAATCCCTTGAAAATGGCGGGTTATAACGTTTCTCCGTTAATGATAGCGCAGGAGCTTAAAGGGACTAATATAAACATTCCTGCAGGTTTTCTTCAGAAAAATAATAAAAAAATGTTTCTGACGGCCGGCGGATATTTTCACCATGTAAGTTCGGTCGAGAACTTTATAATATCCGTTTATAACGGAAAACCGGTTTATCTTAAGGACGTAGCAAAAATTAAATATTCATATAAGCCGTTAAATTTTTTATCGGAAATAGGATTCGGAAATAACTACGGAAAAATTAATGCAAACGACAGGGTTATTGCAGATTCCAAGGGTATTTACCCTGCCGTAACCATAGCCGTCGCGAAAAGAAGAGGGAAGAACGCGGTTGCGGTCGTAAACAGCGTTCTCGCAAAATTTCATAAAATAGCCGAAACAAGCCTTCCCGCCGGCGTTCACTATACTATAACCAGAAACGACGGAAAAAAAGCAAACAATGCCGTTAATAAATTGCTGTTTCACCTTATAATAAGCATAGCTATAGTAATAGTACTTCTTTTAATAATATTAGGCTGGCGAGAAGCATTCATAGTTGCTTTTACCATTCCGCTGATGCTGTTTCTTACCCTCGGCATAGCTTATATTTTCCATCAGACATTAAACAGGATTACCCTGTTCGCATTAATTCTTTCCCTGGGGCTTTTAGTCGATAACGCTATAGTAGTCATCGACAACATAGAAAG
>JAKAKF010000037.1 GCA_021813595.1 bacterium | reverse complement strand
TCAAAGAAAAAAGTTCATCCGAAACGGTTTTTATTTTCATGCCGCTTTCGGCATATAAGGAACACGACGGCAAATATCCCTTCCTTCCTTCGGCTATAACGCCGCAAAGCCTGCAAGAGCCGTAAGGAATCAAATCCTTGTAATCGCAAAGCGCCGGAATATAAATGCCGTTTTGCCGGGCCGCCTGCAGTACAGTAACTCCTTTATCGACGTTAAAGATATTGCCGTCAATTTCTATCGTTATTTTTTCGGAATCGTTTTCTTTTTCGCCGTTCATTTTTAATTTTAATAAATAGTTTTTCAGGCTTCTACAATTTCATTTTTATAATAAGCCAAGAGGCTTCTTACCGGCATATAAACGCCTGCTCCAAAACCGCATAAGGATAAATATTTCATGGATTCAAGAATCTCGTCTATTATTTTTAAATTTTCTTCAATATTCTGTTTTTTCAAAATCCTTTCGAAGAGCTCTTTGAGCCTCACCGTTCCTATTCTGCAGGGGGCGCATTTGCCGCAGGATTCGTCTATAAAAAAATCTAAAGAGCTTAAAAGCCTGTATTTCATATCCGTCCCGTCGTTAAAAACTACGATGCCTCCGTGGCCCAGCAGTCCTCCTTTTTCCGATACGCCTTCATAAGAAAGATTTAAATCGAGAAACTCATCGCTTAACGGGAAATAAGCGCCGAGCGGTCCGCCTATCTGAACCGTTTTGGCATTTTCGTCCGCTTCTGCAAGCTTTAAAAGTTCTCTCAAGGTAACGCCGAAGGGCAATTCAAAAATTCCGGGATTTTTAACTGCTCCGGAAACCTGAAAAGGCATCGTGCCTTTAGAATTTTCCGTACCTAAAGATAGAAAGTATTCTAAATTAGAATTATCGCCAAGAATATAAACGGCATAAGCAAACGTCAATACGTTATTAATAAGGGTGGGCTTCCCGTATAAGCCGCTGACCGCCGGCACAGGCGGCCTCTGCCTTACCGTTCCTCTTTTATTTTCTATGCTTTCCATAAGAGCGGTTTCTTCACCGCAGACGTAACTTCCTGCTCCTGTTATTAAATCAATATTAAATTTAAAGCCGGAGCCTAAAATATCGTTGCCGAGATAGCCGCCGTCTTTCAATAAAGCGAGGATGCTTTCGATTATCGACTTAGCCCCCGCGTATTCCGCCCTCAAATATATACAGCCGTAATCAGAGCTGGTTATTAATCCGGCGATAATCATTCCTTCTATAACGGACACGGGGTCGTTTTCGAGAATGATCCTGTCGGCATAAGCGCCCGAATCGCCTTCGTCGGCATTGCATATTATATATTTAACTTCGGATTTTTCTTTAAACACCGTTTCCCATTTAATGCCTGCCGGAAATCCAGCCCCGCCCCTGCCTCTGAGCTTCGACCGTTTCAGTTCGTTTATAAATAATAGTTTCCCTTCGTCTCCTTTGGATTTAATCTCCGCAATAACTCTTCTTAACGCGCTAAAACCGCCCTTATCAACGTAATCGCCGACATACAAAGGATTTATATCGCCGCACCTTTTAAATATAAGAGATTTGGACGGATTTTCTTTTTTAACAGCGTCTGCCGATTTAAGTTTGGACGGATTTTCTAATTTATTAAAATCTAAGGTTTTAATAATCTTATCGAAGACCTCGGGCTTTACTTTTTCGTACAGTATGCCGTCCACCTCGACCGCGGGAGAGGCGGCGCAATGTCCGAAACAATAAACGTAATCCAAAAAATACTTTCCGTCCGGACTGTATTTGCCGAAATCGAGATTTAAGCTAGTTTTTATATGTTCCGATAATTGTTTTGAACCCGACGCCTCACAGCTTTCCGACCGGCAGATGACGATCTTATGATATGCGCTGCCGCCTGCGGCATCCGTTTTATAATTTCTGAAAAAACTAAGAAAACCGTAAACTTCGGCTTTAGAGATATTGAGGTTTTCCGCCGTCTGCAACACCGCTTCTTCGGGTATATAACCCAGCTCTTTGTTTATGCCGTTCAATATATAAAACAAAGAACCCTGCATAATGCCTTTAGCTTCTTCGGTCAAACGCAAAATTAATTTACCTGTCTTTTCCATTGAGTTATAATATTTCTAATTTTTAACTCTATATCTTCGAAATTTGTCTTTTTATGTCTTTATACAATTTTTGATATAATTATATCGACAAAATTAAAAAAGCAACCCTTGCAACCTTCATTAATGATCAATCGCATCCTATTACGTTACATTTCCTGATTAATATAAATTGATTATATTATAAGCCCTGCTTACACCAAAAGCAAGCGGACTCCCCATACCGTTAGCATTGAGAAAGAGATTAAAAAGTCCGGCGTAACCTGACTTCTTTTACGGCAGGAGTATATATAAAACAACTTTTATTTTATTATATAATGAATCTATTGCGTCCATTATTAAACCGCGTAAAGTGTATAATCGCATAATACCGCGTAATTATTCGGATAATTTTAATATATTATAAGTATTATGAGCGAGGATGAGCCATTATGAAAGCAAAAGTTTTAATCGTTATAACAACCGGGGGAAACGACCCGATTAAAGTTATCTCCGGGCTTAATCTTGCATGGAAAACAAAAAAGAACGGTACCTTTGAAGACGTCAGGGTGTTTTTTTACGGTTCATCGGAAGATTTTATCGCAAAAACCAATAACCCAGAAGTATTGGAAGCCTATGAAGAGGTTTTAAAAAGTGGCATTATTATTCAGGGATGCATCGGATTTGCTAAAAAATTTAATGTTACGACAAAATTAAGCGATAAAAAAATAACGCTTATGAGTTCGTCCGCAGTTATTCCAGACCTGATGGCGGACGGCTATCAGGTGATAACTTTTTGAGCGCTAACATAAATTTTAATTATTTAAGCGATTCGAGATATTTTGAAATAGTTATGACCTGCGATTTGGGCATATGTTCGTAATTTGGCATTATTGCAGGATAAGTTTTACCGCTAATCGTAACCATGGAGCCGCGTTTAAAATGCGCAGACGGATAGGCTATCTGGGAGCAATCCACGAAAAACTTCCTTTTGAACCTATATGGGAAAGATCCGGTCCCCGTTATATCTGGTAAAGACAATATAAAGTTTCATAATATAATATAAAATAAAAAATAAAATACCTTTAACCCGCTATATCTTTTTTCATCCGCTCAAATTCTTCTTTCGTTATTTCGCCTTTGGCGTATCTTTTGTTTAATATGTCCACTGCGGATTCCGAGCGGCTGCTGTCCTTCGTATAATGCCTGTCGTCGTCGTGGTAATGCCGGT
>JAKAKF010000042.1 GCA_021813595.1 bacterium | reverse complement strand
ATCCTATCAAAGCAAGAATGATATACGCGTTATCGTCTAAAACGGAACCTCCCGGTTCGCCTGTAAATCTTCCTATATCCCCGTTTTTATCGAAAGCGTCTAAAAATATTTTAATAGATTTTTCGGCCATTCCGTTAAGTTTCCGGCGGTTTGAATCGAAAGGGCTGAAAAATTTTATTAATTCGGTAATGGAATATATTATATTTCCGTTCACCGATGAATATTTTATCCTGTCGGTAAAAGGTTTTTTCCTTTTTTCCCTGAAAACCCTAAGTTTTGAAACGATGCTATCGTAAGATTTACCGCCTAAATCTTTCGCGTAAGCCCCTGCATACAATACGTTCGGAACCCCGCCCGGCATTAAACCTTGGTCCCTGAATCCGCCGGAATCGGAAGTTTCGCTGCCCGCATGGCGCATCATGCCTTCTTTGTTTATATTAAACAATTCCGACGCGGCTCTAAACTCTTCTTTATCGGAAAAAACCTCTTTAAATTCGTCATATGTCCACGTAAAGAATCTTCCGTCGTCGCCGTTTCCGGTGTCCGCATCGATGCTTGCGTAAAAACCGCCGTTAAACCCGTCGTATAGTTCGCCTGATATAAAATCGAGGGTTTTGTTTATAACGTTCAATAAAATCTTATCGCCGGTCAATTTATAATAATAGGCATATACCCTCAAAGCCTGCGCATTTATTTCGGCAAGTTTTTCAAAATGCGGAATAATCCATTTTTTATCTGTAGAATATCTGTGAAAACCGCCGCCTACATGGTCGAATACTCCTCCGGCGGCTATTTTTTTTAAAGTAAAAAGTCCTTTATTAAGCGAATCTTTATCCCTGTTGGCTATATAATCCCATGCAAGAAGTTCTAAAGCCGAAAAATAAAAAAATTTAGGCGATTCGTCTATTCCTCCGTTAACTTCGTCGAAATGAAGTTTAAATTCCAGAGCGCCCTCGTTTACAAATCTCTTTACGTAATCTATATTTAAAGAATTATCCTTTTTTATAGCATCGTTTATCCTTTTAATATTGATATTAAAAATAGAAAACTTGTTGGAATCGTCTGAAATCCTTTGATAAAAATCGGCGCTCTGGGCAAAAACGGCTTCTTTGTTTTCACGGTAATATTTTGCAATTTCCGTCAAAACCGACTTATATGCAGGAAGTCCGTAATTGGATTCTTTAGGAAAATACGTGCCTCCGTAAAAAAAATATCCCTCATAAGTTAAAAAAGCGGTTAAAGGCCATCCGCCCGTTCCTGAAAACACGCTTACGGCTTTCTGGTACCGCGAATCTATGTCCGGCCTTTCGTCTTTATCGACCTTGACGGCAATATAATTCTCGTTTATTATAGCCGCGGTTTCTTCGTCTTCGTAAGATTCCCCGTCCATTACGTGGCACCAGTGGCACCATACGGCTCCTATATCTAAAAGCACGGGCATATCATTTTCTTTAGCCTTCCCGAATGCCTCCGCGCACCAAGGATACCAGTTAACGGGCTGGTGTACGGCCGATTTTAAATAAGAACTTTTTTCGCTTTTTAAATTATTCACGAATTATATTCCCTTAATCCTGCGGTAGAAATTTTATCTTCTGAATTTATTACAATACGACATTTAAAGAATATTTAATAATTTCTAAAGTAACTTAAGAATTATATATATTATTGTAAGCCTCTTCAGGCACCATCCCTTTGTGGACGACCGCTTTCACGGCTTTGAGCATATTAGTCGGTTTTTCGGATTGAAATATATTCCTTCCCATATCGACGCCAGCCGCCCCATGATTTACGGCATTATAGGCAAGTTCGAGAGCTTCCCGTTCTCCGGTTTTTTTTCCGCCTGCGACTACCACGGGGACGGGGCATGTTGCAACTACCCTGTCGAAATCTTCGCAATAATAGGTCTTTACAATGCCCGCTCCCGTTTCTGCCGCAATTCTTACCGCTAACGACAAATAACGCGCGTCTCTCGTCATCTCCCTTCCCACGGCGGTTACCGCAAGAACCGGGATACCGTACTTATAACCCTTATCTACTAATTTAGACAAATTAATTATGCCCTGCCTTTCGTTTTTAGAACCGATAAAAATAGACAAAGCTACCGCGCATACGTTTAACCGAAGGGCGTCTTCCATCGAAACGGTTATATCTTCGTCGGACAAGTCGTCTTTAAGGATGCTCGTTCCGCCGCTGACGCGCAAAACCAGCGGAATATCTATTTCAGGGTTAATCTGGCTTCTTAATATACCCCGTGTAAGCATCAGGGAATCGGCATGCTTTAAAAGAGGGGTAATAGATTTGCCGATATTTTCAAGTCCTCCCGTAGGTCCCATAAAATAGCCGTGGTCAACTGCAAGCATAACCGTCCTGCCGTCTTTCGGCTTAATAATCCTTGAAAGCCTGTTCTTCATTCCGTAATCCATAAATTTAACTCCTCCGCTGTTTATCTATTTATAAATTATATCCCGTTTCTTCGTGCTGCGTTATGTCGAGGCCCATAGTTTCGGAATCTTTATCGACCCTGAGACCCATCGCTAAATCTATAATTTTAAATATAATAAAACTCATTATAAACGAATAGGCGGCGACGGCAATAATTGTAAGCACCTGAATCCAAACCTGTCCCGGATTTCCGTAAAACAGGCCTTTCCCTGCTTTATTGATTAAAGGGTCGGCAAACAGCCCGGTTGCAAAAACTCCCCAGACGCTCCCGACTCCGTGTACGCTGAAAACATCCAGCGCGTCGTCGTATCCCAGCTTAGGCTTAATAAAAACAACCATCGAAAAACATATTATTCCTGCGACAAGCCCTATAATAATAGCCGCGCCGGGCGTTACGTAACCCGAAGCCGGAGTAATCGTAGCAAGGCCTGCGATAGCGCCGGAAACTATGCCTAAACTTGTGGGCTTTCCGTTCCTTACCCACTCGGCAATCATCCAGCTTACCGCCGCGGAAGCCGCCGCCGTGTTGGTAACCAAAAATGCGGACGCCGCGATAGAATTTGCCGCAAGAGCGCTTCCGCCGTTAAATCCGAACCATCCGAACCATAAAAGTCCGGCTCCCAATATCGTATATCCGAGCTGATTCGGCTGGACTATATTTTCCTTCATATATCCCTTTCTTTTGCCTAGAACTAAAGCCCCCGCAAGTCCGGCGAACCCGGCGCTTATATGGACGACCGTTCCGCCCGCAAAATCGAGAACGCCCATCCTTTGAAAAATGCCGCCTATTCCCCAGACCCATTGGGCTATGGGCGCATATACCGCCGTAAGCCATATTACCGTAAATACGACCCATGAAGAAAACTTGACCCTTTCGACGAGCGAGCCGCTGATTA
>JAKAKF010000189.1 GCA_021813595.1 bacterium | reverse complement strand
CTTATACCGTCAAAATTATTGTGGCTGTATTTATAGCGAGAAGGAAAGATTTTTTCCAAAATCTTCAAAATCTTTAAAATTTTTTTAGTTATGGTACGATTAAAATTTCAAATAATCAAGATAAAAATATAATTACCGATGTTATATTTGATAACTCATTTTTATGAGTCCTAATTACAATATATAAAAATATGAACATAATAATAAGAATAAAATCAAAATAGGAGGTATGAATCAATGAAAATTAAGAAAAAAATTACTATATCGCTTATTTTAATTCTCGGAATATTTATGGTATCTTCGTCGTTAAGCGGTTGCGCTACTTCTCGGGCAACTGCGGCGAGCGGAACTACGGGAGCGATATTCGGGGCTGGAACCGGTTTTGTCGTAGGAGCGCTTACGGGAGGCCCTATAGGCGCGATAATCGGAACTGCCGCCGGATTATCCATAGGATACGGCGTAGGTTATGTCACCGGAAAATATGTGGTAACTCGCGAAGGAAGAATAAGAGGACTGTCTATGCTCAGCGTTCCGTATCGGCTTGCAAGCAACGAATTTATATACGACCCTCAAAGCAGTTTGAAAATAAATTTTAACCACGTAAAAGGCGTTCTTATATCGAATTTAAAAATCTTTACTGTTCCGAAATCCGTAAGAGCGGGCGGTACCATAAGCTTAAAGATGGAATACGACGTTCTTGGAACGCATACTAACCTCGCAAATTCCGATATACAGGAAACTAGGATACTTGAAGGCTTAAACGGAAAGATTTTTTATACTCATACGTCGACCACCAATATAATAAGGGAAGGTTACTATAAAACCGTTTTATCGGTAAAACTTCCTAAGAAAACGCCGAAAATATATATTTATGAAGCGATAATTAAAGTGAATAACGTTATAACGGCATTAAGTTCAAAATTAATTGCGGTAAAGTAAAGTAAAATATAGCAAATATCTTATTTATTAAGCAGTTTAAGAAACCTGCTTTTATTTTATCGGCGCTTTTTCTTTATAGCATTTTCCGTGCCGTTTATGAGTCTTTTAATGTTAGGGGAATGTTTATATATTACTAATATGGCTATTAACATAGATGCCGCAAATATGTATATGTTCTTTAACGTATAAAACACTATAAACGGCATAAAAAATGCGCTTACTATAGAGGCGAGCGAAACATATTTGGAAGCGGATAAAATTACCGCGAAAACTAAAAAGGCGATAAGAACGGCTTTAGGCGAAACGGCTAAAAATACTCCTAGAGCCGTAGCAACACCCTTTCCCCCTTTAAATTTTATAAATGCCGAATAGCAGTGTCCGATTACAGGAGCTATTATTACCAAGGAATAAAATATTAAACAGCCTGTACACTGAATTGACCGGTGAAAATTAAAATCGGCGTATTTATATTGGGAGTTAATTAAAATCGGCGCAAAAAAAACCGGTAAAAAACCTTTGGCGGCGTCGATAATAAGGGTAATAAGTCCGAACTTTTTGCCTATTACCCTCGATACGTTCGTAGCGCCTAGGTTTCCGCTGCCTTCTTTAGTAAGGTCGGAAATTCCTTTTATTCTTGCGATTATAGCCGATGTAGGAAAACTTCCTGCAAGATATGCGGCTAATATATAAAATATATCTATAATTTCTTTCAGGATATCTGTACCCGCAACTATATTATGCAATTTTTTCGCCGCAATACGGACAGTATTTTAGCCCAGGCATAAGAGGTATTTCCATTCCGCATTTTTTGTTCGGACAAATTTTATTTGTATCTAAACCGTTAAGTTTAGACGTTATAGCTTCGCTAAGTTTGTCGATAAATTTTTCAAATTTCTTATCGTCCCCTTTTTTAAAGTTCTTAGTGATTTCTTTGATTAAATCGGTATCGTTTTCAAGTCTTTTCTCTAAAGCTTTTTTGTTTATATGGAAATATACCTTGAATTTATTTATCTCTTTTCTGATTATTATATCTTCGTCTATAAATTTTTTAAAACTCTGGCTGATAATAGACGGCGCAAGCCCGGTTTCTTCCTTGACCTTTTTTGTGGTTATAGGTTTTTTTTCGCCGTTTATATAATATTTTATAATCATGGCGTAAACCATAAATTCCGACGGACCCATCAATTTTATCTGGAAATTTGTAATAAGATATCTGCTAGTCCATAAAGCTAGAGCTATGTAATAAAATTTAAAATAGTTATCCGACTTAATTAGGAAATCGTCAAGGTTTTTAGACTGCGCTTCCGTAATTATTTTATTAGTTTTAAGCAGGTTTATAACGCCTTCGATTAATCTATCTATTATAGGCGTGTCGGAATCGGTAAATCCGCAGAATTTTAATGCCTGAACGTTTATTTCGTTAAATTTTTTAAGCTCGGTAAACGGCAGTACGTAATTGGTTTTTCTTTTATCTTCGTTAAGCGTCGCTTTTTTTATAAGTTTTTCGTCCTGAAGTTTTTTAAGAACCGTCGCAAGATGAGGAGTCGAAACGTACAGTCTGTTAAGCTCCTTATAAGAAACGATGATGCCGTTTTTTTCATATTCTTTTTTTTCTTTCGGAGCAGAGTGGGTAAATTTATAGGCAAAATAACCGAATACTGTAAATTCGATATCGGATAAGTATGCAACGTCTTTATAGCTTGCAGGTATATTTGTTATCGTATCTTTTATTAATTTTTCCCTGTTTAGAAAAAAAATTGAAAAAAGAATGTAAAGTTTAGCTTCTAAATTTTTCATTTTATTTAAATCTCCTTTATAGTTAATTATTGCATTAATTTTATAAAACTTAAAAATACGTAAATTATTAAAGCGTAATTTAGTACTACATATATTTTTGTATATTATAATATTTTCTTTTATCGATGTAAAGAAAAATTTGTATTTTTTCAACGGATATAATAAAATAAACAAATGAGCAAAAATAACGAATATATCGACGAACTTGATTTTTTTATCGGAAAATACGGACGCGATATAAATCCCGAAGCTATAATAAAAGAGGATATATTAAGACAGGGGATTTCTTTCGGCGAAGTAGATTCGGAAGAAAACTTTTCCGGCAAATCATATTTTATTTTTTCGTTTAACGTCGATAACGACGGAGACGTAATTAATAAAAAGTATCCGGAAGAAATAGCCCTGATTAACGGACCGTATAATCTCAGGCGTACTATTATATCCGTAAGAATCAACAAAACATCCCCATATTCGGTGATTTACGATAAAGAGTCTAAAGGTTATAAACTTTATAAAAATAAAGGGAAAGACTTTTATTATATAGGGGACGTGCTTTTTTCTCCCGAAAAATCTTATATGCTTAAAAAAACTGAATCGGAGAAATCCGTCCGCGACGTAGCGCCAACCATAGAATGGGGGTATTTGATATATCTTGCAGTGTTCAGGATGTGCCAGTATTTTGAAGACGGCAGCGAATGCGCATTCTGCGATATGAATTCTAATTATTTAAATCAAAAAAAATCTAATAAAAATTATTCAGCCGTAAAATCGGTAGAAGATATTTTAAGCGCCCTGTCTATTATATCGGATGCGGACGACTCGAATGCCGGCGCATATACCTTGACGGGCGGAAGCATCATAGACGAAATTAAATTTAAAGGCGATACCGAAATAGATTTTTACGTTAGATTTCTTGAGGCTATAGAAGATAAGTTTAAAGGCAGATGGATCAGCAAAGTCGTCGTGCAGGCGCATACAAAAAAAAATTTAATGCGGCTTAAAACCGCCGGCGCATACATATATCATACAAATTTTGAAGTGTGGGATAAAAACCTTTTTGATAAAATATGTCCGGGAAAATCTAAGTTCATTGGGAGAGACGAGTGGATAAACAGGATAGTAGATGCCGTATCTGTATTCGGCGAATATAAAGTTATACCTAATTTCGTCGCGGGAGTCGAACTTTCTAAGCCTTACGGTTTTACGGATATCGACGAAGCCGTCGATTCAACCGCCGAAGGGCTTGATTTTTTTATGTCGAAAGGGGTAATACCAAGATATACTACATGGTGTCCGGAAAAAACGAGCAGGCTTGGGAAAATGGGGAATGCCTCGGCTCCCTTGGAATATTATGTAAAATTGCTGCTTAAATGGCACGAACTGCATTATAAGTACGGTTTGCCGGTTCCGGAAGGTTACGGCGAAGCCGGAGCCGGAAAAGCCGAATTTTCAGTCAGTGCATTTATGGACGCTTTTAAGTCTGAAGATTATAAAATTGAAAATTCGTAAAAATTATGATACTATAAATAATATTATATAAATATATAAATATTTATATAATATCTAAAGCTAAAGCGCATTAAGAAATTTAAAAGCAAAAATATTAAAAAAGTATAATAAATTTAATTAATTTAACAAGAGAGGTTATTTATGAACAACGAATTCAGAGATGGCGAAATGGACGGAAATAAAGATTACTATGAAGAAGGCGCGGATTCCTGCGGATGCGGTAGCGGCGACGACGAAGGAGGTTCCTGCGGATGCGGAGGGGGAGAGGAAGAAGAAGGGTCTTCCTGCGGATGCGGCGGAGGACACGGACATGAAAGCAAAAATCCATTCGACGAACAGTCCCCTATAGGCGGAGTTAAAAATATCATAGCGGTCGCGAGCGGAAAAGGCGGCGTAGGCAAATCTACTTTTAGCGTAAACTTGGCGATAACGCTGGCCAAGCAGGGAAAAAAGGTGGGACTATTAGATGCAGACCTTTACGGCCCAAGCATTCCTATGATGATGGGAATAAATAAAAGACCCGACCTCACTTCCAGCAATAAAATAGTGCCCCTTGAAAAATTTGGAATTAAGCTTATGTCTTTAGGGTTTTTAATTCCCGACGATGCTCCTGCTATCTGGAGAGGTCCGGTAGTAATGCAGGTTATAACACAGTTTTTAAAAGACGTCGAATGGGGAGAAATCGATTTTTTGGTAGTGGACCTTCCTCCAGGCACCGGCGATATTCAGCTTACTTTAGTTCAAACGGTTCCTATAAATTTTGCGATAGTCGTTTCGACTCCTCAGGATATTTCCCTTATCGACGCAAAGAAAGCTCTTGCTATGTTCGATAAAGTAAACGTTCCCGTTTTTGGACTCGTCGAAAATATGAGCTATTTTATATGTCCGCACTGCAATAAACGTTCGGATATATTTAAACACGGCGGAGCAAAAGCGGCTGCAGAAAAACTCGGCGTAAATTTCCTTGGAGAAATACCGATAGTAGAAGAAATCTGCGAACTTTCCGACAAAGGAGAACCAATAATGACGAAAGATATTCATCCGGAAGTGCAGAGCGTGTTTAACAAGATATCCGATTCATTGGTTTTAAGGGCTGAACAGAGAGTCGTTGCATAAAAAAATATAAATCTATTAAGGAGGATTTACTAAATGTCTTCAGAAAAAGTTTTAGCGTTTACCGATTCAAATTTTGATTCGGAAGTTTTAAAATCCGACAAACCGGTGCTCGTCGATTTTTGGGCGGTATGGTGCGCTCCTTGCAGAGCCGTTGCGCCCATAATAGACGAAATAGCTTCCGATTACGACGGAAAAATTAAAGTAGGCAAAGTTAACGTCGACGAAAATCAGATTGTTCCAGGCAAATACGGTATAAGGGGCATCCCGACAGTCATTCTGTTTAATAAAGGTCAGGTAGCCGACCAGATAGTCGGAGCCGCTCCGAAAGGTTCTTTTAAGCAGATGATAGATAAAGTTATAGGAAACTAAAACAAAAAAAGGAAACAAAAAAGGTGTCAGATTTATTTATTTTCGAATTGCTTTTATAGAGTAATAAAATACATCGTTCGAAAATAAATAAAAATCTGACACCTTTTTTTCAACTTCTTCTTCTGCGCCGTATCAGAAACTTATTATTACCTCTTTAATAGACTTGCTTGTAGCTTTGGAAACCGTGAAATTTATGTTGTCTATCGTAAATTTTTCGCCGGAAACGGGTATGCGCCCAAGCCGGTCCATTATTAAACCAGACACCGTTTCATATTCCGCTTCTTCGTTGTTTAAGACGCTTAAGTTAAAAATCTCCGACAACTCGTCTAAGGTCAACCTCGCATTTATCAGGTAAGTATTTTTACCTATTTTTTTGTACATCGCTACTTCTTCGTCGGTTTCGTCCCTTATTTCGCCGACTATTTCTTCAAGAATATCTTCAAAAGTGATTATTCCGGAGGCGCCTCCGTACTCGTCCACTACTACGACCATCTGCTGGCGGCTTTTTTGCATTTTCAGCATTATATTTGTTATTTTTAGTGTTTCGGGAATAAATAAAACAGGTTTTGCTATCTCCCCTACGACTTTTTCGGAGTTTTTCGGATTAAATACGTCAAAAGCAAAAGCTAAACTCGAAATATTATCGATTCGTTCCGAATAAACGGGAATTCTGGAATAGTTCGTGTCCGCAAAAATCTGCCTTGCTTTGTCTATACCGTCGTTTTCGTTAAGAGCTATAACGTTTATTAAAGGAATCATAACGTCTTTTGCCGTTTTACCGCCGAACTCGAATATTCTTTTTATTATTTTTTTGTCGTATTCTTTAAATTCTTCGATATTGCCGCTTATGGTTAGTACTTTTATAAGTTCGTCTTTAGTCAGAAAAACATTTTTGGACTTGCTTTTAAATATTATATTTAAAACTTTTGAAAAACCGATGAAAATTATATTAATCGGAAAAAAAATTAAAGAAAAAAAAGCTATAAACGGAATGCTTTTAAGCATAAGACTGTTTGCATGCCGCCTGTAAATCATTTTTGGAATAATTTCTCCGAAAATAACCATAACAGGCGTAAGAATAACTGCGACTATAATAGGAGTGTAAGACTTTGCATATGCGTAAATTATAGATGTAGCAAGAATAGTAGCCGTCGTGTATGCAAAATTATTTCCGATTAAAGATGTAGAAAAAGTGCTTTCAGGTTTTCTTGTCATTGCAAGCAAAAATTTTGCAAGCCTGTTTCCGCCGGCTTCTTTATGCTTAATCTTTATTTTATCGTAACTAATGATGCCTATTTCCGAACCTGCGAAAAAACCTTCTAAAATTATTGCGCCTATAATAACTGGAATATAAATATAAGCGCCGGCTAAAATATTACTGAACGTCATATTCATCCTCTATTTCGCCGAAAATTTCTTCCAGCAGATCTTCCATCGTAATTATGCCTTTCATTTTTCCGTATTCATCCACGATTACGGCCATATGGATTTTTTTCTTTTGCAGTTCCCTGAAAAGTTCCAGCGCATTTTTAGAGCCTGGAATAAAATAAGGCTTAATCATAAAGGAATTAAGCGTTCTTTTTGCTTCGCTTTTATTATATACTTTAGACAGTATGTTTTTTGATAAAATTATCCCTATTATGTTGTCTTTTTCCCTAAAATATATCGGAATTCTCGAAAAATGATAAGATTCTATCAATTCTACCGCGGCTGATACCGGAGTACCGACGTCTAATTCAAACACGGCATCTTTTTTAGTCATAATATTAGAGGCTTTCAAGTAAGAAAGTTTAAGGAAATTTTTTATGAATTCATATTCTTTTTCTTTAATCTCGCCCTCGTTTTTGCCTATTTCTATGATGGTTCTGAGTTCTTCGTTAGATATGGACTCTTCTTTTTTAAGCTGGAGCCTTTTTCCTTTAAGTCCCGTTTTTTGTATAAACGACCCTGCAAAATATACTACTCCGTAAAATATTTCAGAAACAAACAGAGAAAGTTCTATCGGTTTTTTTAACGCTACTATTTTTGGAATTATTTCGGCGATAATAATCAGTATGAGCGATATAAAAATAATCGAATAAATTACGGGAATATTTTTAAAATAAATATTTAAAATTATAGACCCTATGCTTGCGGTTATAACGTTTGCCGTCATATTTCCGATAAGAATTATTACCAAAAAGATAGACGAGTTTCTTATTAAAAATATAACTTTGTTTTTTTTTCTTAAATTTAATTCGTCTATATCTGTTTGATTAAGAGAAAATATCGACGACTCCGAAATTGAAAAAACCGAAGATACAGCCAGAAATAAAATGAATAAAAATAAAAAAAGTAATAAATCCATATTTTATGCGGTTATATTTATATATTAGTCTTGTTGTAAGTTTTGATGGATCTTATAATTATGTTAAATTTAATTTTGCCGATATTATTTAATTACTGCTTAATTATTATAGATGTCTAAAAGTATGATCTTCAGGCATAAAAACTTTACCGCCTTTTATAAGGGTAAGTTTTGCGGAGTTTTCGTCTATAAAGCCGATTTTTTTTATATTGGTTCCGCATGAGTCTTTAATTTCCATAAGCTCGCTGTGGGTATATTCCCTGTCGAAAGTCCATAAAAGTTCATAATCTTCGCCGAAAGAAATTATATCGTCGAAATAGTTTTCTATATTCAAAATATCGGCAATTTTTTTTAGCCCGTCGTTTACCGGTATATCTTCGACGTTTATACGGCATCCGCATCCTTCCCCCGCGACGTTAAAAATATCTTTGTAGATACCGTCGCTTATATCCGTTAAAGAGCCGGCAAGATTTTTTGTAAATAATTTTCTGCCTAAGTTTATTCTTGGTTTAGGCAGTTTATATTTATTTATAAAATCAGTTATTAATTTTTTATCTGATGATTTAAGCCTTGTTTTGTTTTTAAATATATAATCTTTATTGGAATTAAGATAAAAAGCCATCCATGAGTTTCCGATTTCTCCGGATACATAGACCGCATCCCCCTTTTTTGAGCCGAATCTTTTAATGCCTGCGCTTTCGCAGTCTCCTATAATAGTTATAGACACCGAAAGTTCGGATGCAGAAGAAATATTTCCGCCTATAAGGGATACCTCATATTTTTTTGCTTCTTCTATAACGCCTTTAATAAGGGATTTAATATCGGACGTGCATAAGTATGGAGGAATAAAAAGGGACATAAGAAACAATCGGGGAATTCCGCCCATAGCCGCTATATCGCTAAGATTTACTAGAAGAGATTTTTTGCCTATTTCTCGAAAATCATACAAATCCAGACTAAAATGAACGTTTTCCGTAATATTGTCGGAACTAAGAAGGATTTTCTTTTTATCTTCTATAACGGCGCAGTCGTCCCCGATAGATTCCACTATTAAATTTTTATTAAAGTCTTGAGTTTCTAAGCCGGCTTTTTCTATGTATTTTATTAATTCCGACTCGTTAAACTTTTCTTTTTCTATCACCCTTTTTTTTGTAAGTATTTGTTGAAGTTTCCTTAGAATCTATGCCGATTATAGCGTATTTCACTACTTCGTCCATATGTTTAACGGGAATAAATTTAAGATTTTTCTTAACTAATGGGGAAATATCTTCCAAATCTTTTTTATTTCTTTCGGGTATAAGAATTGTTTTTATTCCAGCCCTCAAAGCCGCCAACGACTTTTCTTTTAATCCGCCTATAGGCAGAACGTTGCCTCTAAGCGTAATTTCGCCGGTCATAGCGATATCTTTTCTAACGGGTTTTTTAAGTACCGCAGAAATTAAAGAGGTCGCCATAGTAATTCCGGCAGATGGACCGTCTTTAGGGATAGCCCCTTCAGGTATGTGGATATGTATATCGTGTTTTTCGAAAGTATCGGTTTTAATGCCTAACTCGTCGGCTTTAGACCTTGCGTAGCTGACAGCTGCATGCGCCGATTCTTTCATGACGTCGCCGAGCTGTCCCGTAAGCGAAACCCCGCCTTTTCCTTTAACCAATATCGTTTCAATGTAAAGCACTTCGCCGCCGTAAGGAGTCCAAGCGAGTCCCGTAGCTACTCCTATTTCGTCTTTTTGCCTTTCTTCGTCCGGTAAAATTTTAATTACGCCAAGATATTTGTGTATGTTTTTATCCGTTATAATATATTTTTTTATTTTATTCTCGGCGATGTTTCTCGCGACTTTACGGCATACAGTTCCTATCTCTCTTTCTAAATTTCTTAAACCTGCCTCTCGCGTGTACCCTGCAATAATAGTTCTTAAGGCGCTCTGTTTAATTTCGATATATTCTTTTTTTAAACCGTTTTCCTTAATCTGCCTCGGTATAAGGTATTTTTCCGCTATCTTTTCCTTTTCTTCCTGAGTGTAACCCGAAAGATTTATAATTTCCATCCTGTCCCTTAAAGGAGAAGGTATAGTGTCGGCAACGTTGGCGGTTGCTACAAACATAACGTTAGATAAGTCGAAAGGTACGTTTAAATAGTGGTCGGAGAAACTGGAATTCTGTTCCGGATCCAATACTTCTAAAAGAGCCGAAGAAGGGTCGCCTCTAAAATCCGTGCCGACTTTGTCTATTTCGTCTATCATAAATACGGGATTATTAGTTCCTGCCTGCTTGATTCCCTGAATTATTCTTCCGGGAAGCGCTCCCACGTAAGTTCTTCTGTGTCCTCTTATTTCGGCTTCGTCATGTACGCCGCCCAAAGATATTCTTACGAATTTTCTGTTCATTGCTTTTGCTATAGATTTTCCGAGGGAAGTTTTTCCTACGCCGGGAGGTCCTATAAAGCACAGTATGGGGCCTTTCATTTTTTTGTTCAGCTTCCTTACGCTTAAATATTCAAGGATTCTGTCTTTTATTTTTTCAAGGTCGTAATGATCTTCGTCTAAAATTTGCCTTGCGGTTTTAATATCGAGATTGTCTTTTGTTTTTTTAGACCACGGAATATCGCAAAGCCATTCTAAATACGTTTTAATAGTCGAAGCCTCCGCGGCATCCTGATGCATAGATTCTAATCTGGCAAGTTGTTTTTCCGCTTCTTTTAAAACTTCGGCAGGCATTTTTGCCGCTTTAATTTTGTCCTGCAGTTCGTTGATTTCTTGAGATTTTTCGTCCGTTTCGCCGAGTTCCTGCTTGATCTGTCTCAGCTGTTCTCTTAAGAAATAGTCTCTCTGTGTTTTAGTCATTTCTTCTTTCGCCTGAGACTGTATTTTGGCCTGCATTGAAAGAATTTCTATTTCTCTTGCAAGTATATCGTTAACTTTTTTAAGCCTCTCAATCTGGTTGGTGTCTTCCAGTATTTTCTGGGATTCTTCGATTTTTAAGCCCATGTTTGAGGCTACTATATCGGCTAATCTTCCGGGATTAGTAATATTTTCGAGTATAATTAAAATATCCTGAGACGGAAGCCTCCCGAGCGAAACATATTTTTCAAGCTGTTCTTTAACGTTTCTCATTAAGGCGTCGACTGCGGGCGTAATTTCCGTTACGGTCTCTTCTTTTATTTTAGAAGCTTTTACTAAATAAAAAGGTTTAATCTGGACAAACGTTTCAATTCTTGCTTTAAGCAGTCCCTGGACTAAAATTTTAACCCTTCCGTCCGGAAGTTTAAGCATTTTCATAATCATTGCGACTACGCCTATGTCGTATATATCGTTCTGAGAAGGTTCTTCGACGATTATGTCTTTTTGCGCGGACAGCAATATAAGCCTGTCTTTTGAAAGCGCTTCGTCCACTGCTTTTATGGATGCTTCTCTTCCGACGAAAAGAGGAATAATCATAAACGGAAAAAGGACTATATCCCTTACCGGTAAAAGCGGAATTACTTCAGGCAGTTGAATTTCGTCCGGAAGTTCGTGCTGTTCTATGCTTTCCCCTCTTCCCATAGACGTTTCGCCGATATTATTTCCCGAATTTTCGGAAAAACTTTCGGAATCGTAAAAGTTTATATAATTATTGTTCATATGTATCTCCTGTAGTGTTGCCGTAATTTTAACGGCAAAATATATATATTTATTGTACCATATTTTTGCCGCAATTACTCTAAATTTTTTTAAGATACGGGTATTGATATTAAAGTATTAAAATTAACAAAAAGACCGCTTATATCGAAACTTATTTTTAAAACGCCGTTTGATAAAGAAGCGTTGGTATTTTCTTTTAAGGGAGAGATTGGCAGTAAAACAAATTTCTCGAATCTGCCGAATCTTCTTTCTAAACAGTGAAAATTAACCGCAGGTTCGGTTTTGTCCGCCTTTTCGGCTTTCCATCTGATTACTAGAACGTTATGGTGGATACCTATAATAATATTATCTTTTTTTATTCCGGGAAGTTCGATTTCGACGGTTAGGGTATTTTCGTCGGTATAGATATCTATAGGGGCGAATGTTGCGGGATTTGTTTTAAACGAATAAGACAAGTCTTCCGCGTTAAACAAACCGAAATTATTATGAAAAAGTTTTTCTATTTCATTTCTAAATTTTATTATTTTTTTGCTTAAATCGTCGTCTTCGTAAAAAAATTTCATAATTTTAATCCCTGCACCATTCCGATTTTTTAATAAAATCCATTAAACCTTTTTTAATTTCGTCGTTTTTTAATCCGTAAATTATCTGCGCCTTAAGAAGGTCAAGTTTGTTGCCGCCGTCGTATCTGTCGCCGTTGAATTCTAAAGCATAAACCGGCTGAATCTGAAGCAGGGACTTTATGGCGTCGGTCAGCTGAATTTCGCCGCCTTTTCCGGGAGCGGTATTTTTAAGAAAGTCGAATATATCCGGCATTAATATATATCTTCCTATTATTGCAAGATTGGAAGGAGCGTCTTTAATATCTGGTTTTTCGACTAAATCTTCCACGCTATACAAGCCTTTTTCAATTTCTTTACCGCTGATTATTCCGTATTTCGACACGTCTTCGTCTTTAACGCGCTGAACTGCCAAAACGGAATATCTGTATTTTTTATATATAGCGACCATCTGTTTCATGACGGGAACTTCGGAATCTATGATGTCGTCGCTCAACACTACGGCGAAAGGTTCTTCGCCGACCATATTTTGCGAACATAAAATCGCATGCCCCAGACCCAAAGCTTCCTTTTGCCTCGTATAAGTAAGGCTGATGCGGTTTGATATTTCATCTACCGACTTTAATAAATGATGTTTGCCCTTTTCTTTAAGTAAAATTTCATGTTCTATAGACCTGTCGAAATAGTCTTCTATAGCCGTTTTTCCCCTACCCGTAATGATGATAATATCCGTTATATCCGCTCCCATGCATTCTTCTACGCCGTACTGTATTAAAGGCTTATCTACCAGAACGAGCATTTCTTTCGGAATCGATTTCGTAATAGGCAGAAGCCTTGTTCCAAGACCCGCGGCTGGAAAAACCGCTTTATTGACTTTCATTAATAAAGAGCCTCCGTAAATAAATTTAGTATAGCAATTTTAGCAAAATACTATGAAATAATATACCATAATAAAAAATATTATCAAAATTATCAATATTATTTTGATAATATTTTAGCTTTATGATAAAATTATTTAACACATATAAAAATCTGATTAATAAAGTTTATTAACGAATATAAATTTAAAATATAACTAAAATCTAATCTCAGAATTATAAAAAAAAATTAATTAAATATGACAAAAAAAAATCTGCAAATAATTAAGTTATCGGCTTTTGTATTAGTTATAGTATTTTTGTCGATAATAATAGTAAAGATGCCGGAAATCGTAGCATCAATAAAAAATTCTTCTTCGTCGAAAGAAAAACCGGCTTTAAAAAAGTCGGGAAATAAATTCAAGGCGCCGTATTTTTCCGTTTCCAGTATCAACTATAAAGGTAAAATTTTATCGTTAAAACGCTATAAAGGGAAAATAATTTTAGTAAATTTTTGGGCTACATGGTGTCCTCCCTGCAGAGCCGAAATTCCGCGATTGGAAAAATTTTACAAATCGCATAAAAAAGACGGCTTTACCATAATCGGTCTTTCGGTTAACAATCAGGGAAAAAACTACGTCTTACATTTTATAAAGACTTTTAAGGGCGGCATAGTGACTTATCCCATAGGAATGGCTACTTATTCTATAGAAAAAGCATACGGAAATATATATGAAATTCCCCAGTCTTTTCTTATAAACAGAAAAGGCTATATCGTAGCGCATATTACCGGCGAAATGCCAAGGGGATATCTTACGTACGAATTTAATAAATTAAATAATAATAAGACAAATAAAAATAAATAATAAATAGATAGATATTAATATTTTTTTTACACGGAGAGATGGCCGAGTCCGGTTGAAGGCGATTGACTCGAAATCAAACGGAGTACAGCGCAGCTCATTGTAGGCGAAAGCTTACCGGGGGTTCGTCGCTTTTAGCGTCCGAAGGGCGCTCATCCCTCTCTCTCCGCTTCCAGTATAGCTATATTTTATATTGAATTAATTTTAGAACGCATATATTATTATTTAAGATAAATAAATTATTTTTTACACGGAGAGATGGCCGAGTCCGGTTGAAGGCGATTGACTCGAAATCAATTGTAGGCGAAAGCTTACCGGGGGTTCGAATCCCTCTCTCTCCGCCATTTTATGATAAATGCAGAGATAATAATAAAGCAAAATTAAGACGGTACAGAGAGGGGTTCGAACAACAGCGTAAGATGTTAAAGCGGACGATTTAATTAAGAAACAATATGAGTCGAGTAACAGCATTATTTTTAAAAGCTAAAATTGACTATTCGTGGTCTTTTTCTGATAAGACTAGAAAGGATACTGCCTGTATTACGCATGGATACCATCGCTATCCTGCAAAATTTATTCCTCAAGTAGTTTCCCGTTTAGTGGAAAAATATACAAAAGAAGGCGATTTAATCGTCGATCCTTTTGGAGGTTGCGGAACAACGCTTGTTGAGTCAAAAATAATGGGTCGGCCTTCGGTCGGCGTCGATATAAATCCCGTTGCTGTTTTGATAACAAAGGTAAAGACTACTCCAATTGATCCAGAGAAAATTGAAAAGGCATTCGCTATTTTAAAAGAAAAAGTAGATACTTATGACAAAGAAACAAAAATAAAAACCCCTGATCACGAAAGAATCGATTATTGGTTTAAGCCTGAAGAAAAAAGAAAACTTGCTTTTATTTTTAACGAGATTTTAACATTTAAGGACCAAGAAATTAGAGATTTTTTCTATTGCGGGTTTTCTAATATTTTAAAAAACTGCTCAATTTGGTTACAAAAAAGCAATAAACCGACAAGGGATCCGAATAAAAATCCATCTGAACCAATACAAACTTTCTATAAACAAATAAAAATGATGATTAAAGGAAATGCTAAATTCTATGAATTATCTAAAGAAAAAAATTATTTGGAAATACCAAGTAAAATTTATTGCACAGATGCCAGGACAATTCCAGTCAAAGATAATTCCGTTAGCTTGATTGTTACTTCGCCACCTTATGTCACCTCTTACGAGTATGCCGATTTGCACCAATTAACTGCTTTGTGGCTAAAATATACAAATGATTTAAGCGATTTTCGCAAAAGATTTATCGGTACTTCTTATCACAATAAAAAAGATTTGACTTTAAATAGCGAACTTGCAGAAAAAATTAGAAATGAGTTATTGCAAAAAGATAAAAAAACAGCTGAAGCAGTTTCAACTTATTTTAGCGAAATGAATCAGGTTTTTGTTGAAATGAAAAGAATGCTAAAAAAAGGCGGAAAAACTTGTATTGTTATCGGGAATACTGCTCTAAAAGGAGTTGAGATATTAAACGCTGAAGTTTTTGCCGAACAATTACAAAATTTAGGATTGAAAATTGCCAATATTATCAAAAGAGAAATTCCATCAAAAAATTTGCCGTCTGTCAGAGATGAAAAAACAGGTAAATTTGCGAGAATAAGCGATAAAAACAAAGTAGCCGCTTATCCTACAGAATATATTTTAATAATGGAAAAATAAACTATGACTATAAAAGATTTAATCGAAATTTACAAAATAAAAAAGAAAAAATACGGAGTGCAAGCATATAGGCATATTTCAAATGTTTTAAAAGAAGCAAAAGAGCAGCATAGGAAAGATTTTACAGGACAAGATCACGAACAATCTTGGCGTGCTTTTAAGGGCAAAAATTTAGAAAAAATGATTGAGTATATTATAACTGATGAAGTCGAGGCTTTGGGATTGCAAGTTATAAATGGAAATAGTTTAGAACGAACAAATGGTGCCAATTTATCAAAAGAGTTAAGTTTGGTAAAAAGAAATTTGATTGTTGATTATGGCGAGTTCGGTTCGCATTTGCCTGATGTTGATTTGGTTATTTATGACCCAAAAACTAGCGAAATCGTTGCCGTTTTATCGAGTAAAGTAACTTTGCGAGAAAGAATAGCACAAACTGGTTATTGGAAAATAAAACTTGCTTCTGATGAAGCAACAAAGCATATTAAGGTTTATTTCGTAACTCCAGACGAGGATGGAACGTTAATGATTAAAAAGCCTGCAAAGAAAGGGCGTGCCATTGTTGAAGTTGACACTGACGGAAGTTATGTTTTAAGCGAAGCAGATATTGAAGAAAGCAGCAAGGTAAAAATGTTTGATAAGTTTATTGATGACTTAAAAAAGTTACTAAAATAAATAAATACCTTAACTCACCGTTAGAGATTTTTTATCTGGATTCCCGCCTACGCGGGAATGACTATGAGGAGATTGAGGTTTTAACCCAAAAGGTGTCATTCCCGTCTGCATCAAAGACATGCTTTGATAAACGCAGACGGGAATATCTGCGAAAGCAGATATAAACGCACGCCGTTTATGCAGTATTTATAACTTGTTAAATCAATTTTTATAGTCTCTAACGGTGAGTTAAGGAAATATATATATTATATATTATACAATAATACTAATACTTTATATTTCTTAAAGATAAAAAATATGGAAATAGAATCGACTACATTATGGGATTTTCCTAGACAAAACTATGGTGATAAACCTCACGGAAATAATAAATATAATGGTGTTACACCTGCTTTTGTTATCTGGAATTTACTTCAAAGATATACAAAAGAAGGAGATTTAGTTGTTGATCCTATGTGTGGAAGTGGCACGACAATTGATGTGGCTAAGGAATTAAACAGGAAAGTAATCGGCTATGATTTAAATGTAGTTAGGGCTGATATAATTAAAAATGATTCTAGAAAAATCCCTCTAAATGAAAATTCTGTTGATTTTGTTTTTATTGATTCGCCATATTCAGATAATATTGTGTATTCTGATGACCCAAAATGTATTGGTAAAATTTCTTGTGAAAAAAAAGAATTTTATGACGAATTAGAAAAAGTTGCTTCTGAAGTCGCAAGAATTTTGAAACCAGGCAGGGCTATGGGATGGATTATAGCAGATCAATGGATTAAGAAGAAATTTACCGCAGTTGGATTTTTATTATGGCAAAGATTAGAAAAATATTTTGATCCGATAGATATTATTTGCCTAACGAGACATAATCAAACGTCAAACACTGCTATCTGGCATAAAAGAGCAAGACAATATAATTTTTATTTGAGAGGTTTTAAATATTTGTTTATAATGAAAAAAAGTAATTTATAAAAATAATTTTTAAATTAATTATATGAAATTTAAATACGATATAGAATATATTACGAAAATTACCAAACTGAGCAAAGAGTTTATACTCGAACTCCTTAAATATTTCGACGGACA
>JAKAKF010000211.1 GCA_021813595.1 bacterium | reverse complement strand
GAAAGGAAGGATTCGTAATCTCTGTAGATATTCAGAAAAAGATGATAGAAAAAGCTAAAAGAAAAAGAGGATATCTGCAGAACGTCGATTTCAGGGCGTCCAGCGTATCGGATTTAAGTTCGGTAGAAGACGGTTCTATAGATATAGCATTTTTATATTATTCGTTTCACGAGATTGGCAAAAAAGAAGAAGCGGTCGCCGAACTGCGGCGGGTATTGAAACCAGGCGGCTTATTATCCATTAAAGAGCCGAGATTTGAGGTCTTCGGCAAAGACAGGGAATCGTATAAAGAGTTTATAACCGCGCACGGTTTTAAGTATGCCGAAAGTCCCAGAAATTGCGATTTATTGGGATGCTATCTTAAATTCGTAAAGCGTTAAAGTTTACCGAATACCCGCCTAATATCAGCCGCTGTCGGACGACTGTTTTAAAATTAAAGGTGTTAGATTTATTTCACTCCGGCGGGCATAAAAGCTTCGCTTTCATAAGCGCCCGCCTACGTATCTTACTCCCGACTGCGTTTGACGCGGTCGGGAGTTTTTATTTAACAGGCAATGGGGGAGTGTTGCATATCTTGTGCGTAAGGCATCCGATTTATTTTTTCTGATTTATCGTCTATCGTCCTATAAAATGCAGCGTTACCAAAACACCGAGTACCGCAGTTAAAACGCCGAGTACCGACAATATTACGGTAAATCCGAAGGTTAGCCTTTTATCTAAAGCATCTATCTTGGTTTCAAATTTTTCGCTCTGCGCTTTAAATCCTGCATCCATTTTATCGTTTAGATTTTTAATTTCGTTTTCTTTAAGGCTGGTTATTTCAAAGTCTATTTTATCGTCGAGCCTCGAAATTTCGGAACCTAATCTATCGGATAAAGTCTCTATTTGCGTCTGGATGGAATTAATTTGCGTCTGGAGGGTATTAAACTTTTCGGTGAAAAGCTTCTCCTGACCGTCGAACCTGCTGTCAAAATATTTTTCGGGAGATATAGCCATGCTCATATTCATATAATCTTCGCTTTTTTTAATTTCTTCCATCGTTTATTTCTCCTTTTATTATAACACCGAAACTAAATTTTTCAATATTTATAAAATATATAATTATAAATATAATAACACGGCTATTGTTACAGGATTATGACAAAATAATTACAAATATATTAAATTTATGTTACATTTCGGTTAAAAAAAGGAATTTATGCAGTCAAACAGGGGGATTAAGGCAAATAAACAGGTTTTTAATTAAAAGACCGTTTAATGTTCGGCATAATATGCTTAATATTAAACGGTCTTTTAAGATTTTAAGCTAACTTTCAATATATTATCGATGTCTATACCAACCGCGATGCCAGCCTCTGCCCGGTGGTGGGCCTGGAGGGCCTGGGGGTGGTCCAGGTTGTCCTGGGGGTGGTCCAGGTTGTCCTGGGGGTGGTCCAGGTTGTCCTGGAGGTGGGCCCGGAGGTCCCAGAGGCGGTCCCGGATGTCCTAAAGGCGGTCCTGGAGGGCCTGGGGGAGGCGGTCCCTGAAATAACGGAGGTAAAACCTGTATCATAGTCGGAGGGACCGGTGACCACGGTCCGCCGTAAAAAGTTGAATAAAGCCAGTTTCCGTCTCTCCATAAATAATAATATCCGTTGTAATTATAAACATAACCAGGATATTCGGGTACATAATATGCATTTACTCCGTTGGAATAGGAAAATGCAAAATTAGGGGTTTGGGCGCTGACGGATGTCGGACCTCCGCCTTGCATAAGCGGCGAATTAAAAGGAGCGCATCCGTTTAAAGCAAACACCGAAACGGTAAGAAGAACTGCAACGGTTAAAATTAATAATTTCTTCATAATCGTAATTTTAGGTTATTAAGTTAATTTTATAAAAATTGAATTCTTCTTAATTATATAATTCGATTTTTAAAATGTCAAATTTAAACGGTCTCGTCTAAACTAAAATAATTTAAACATTCCTATGTCCAAAGGTTTATTTTTATCGTTTTTTACGTTAATTATTTCGTTTCCGTATGCAACGATTATTTGATTTATTTCAATTTCCGATATATGTTTGTCGTTATCATCTATTTCATCAGCGGTTATATAAAAGTTTTTTACGTTTTTAAATTCTTTGTTTAGCATTTCATATTCGTTTATAAAGCGGCAGTCGGATATAATTATATAATCGGCGGCGTTTTTAATCTTTTTTAATTTATGCTTTAACGCTTCGGTAAAAAAATCCGGTTCTATTTTTCTTATTATTTCCGTACCCGTATATTGCAGAATTTTTCTGACGTCTTTATCCTGCATAAACCTGTTTAAGAATTCTAAATCTTTTTCGATTTCTTTATTTATATCTTTATAGACGTGATTATTTGCGTCGACATTGTTGAACTCATATTCTTTGCCTATGTTTTTATATACATATAAATACAAACGTTTTATTCGTTCTTTCAGTTCCGCTCCGCCTTTAACGGCTTTATCGAAATTAGTTTTCGATACGCCGAAAAACAGCATTACTATTTTTTTTAACTCCGTTCCGAAAGCATCCATATAAACCGAATATCCTTCGTTTAGCAGAAATTTTGCAATTTCGCCGGATGCATAGGTTTTGCCGGAACCTTTTTTTCCCATTATATTGACAATTATAGTGTTCGTTTCTTCTTTAAATTTAAACTTATCCATATTTATCCTTAGTTTTTATCGTTCTGCCGCAATATTAAAGTATTTGCGCCTGCCTAAAATTTTAAGTATAATAAATAACATAACAAATAACAATTATGAAATATTACGGCATAAGAAACAGGCAGACGGGAGAACTTGCGCGTCAATTTTACGGCAAAAATGCAAAGGGAAACATTTCTACTATATCTATTTACAACATAGACGACCCGCTGTCCGTACATATATTTTTGACGAAAAATAAAAACGCCGCTTTATCCATAATAAACGACGGATATTCCGAATATAACGGCGAAATTTATAAATTAGACGACAGATTAAAAGACTTAAAAGAAGATTTAGAAATTTACGAGTCCGAATTTAATCTGTAATTATTTGCTATAAAATTCTAATTTATTTTATAACCTGTTATAATCGTCTTCAATCCTGACTATATCGTCTTCCTTTAAATACTCCCCTACCTGCGCTTCTATAATTATTAACGGAATTAATCCCGGATTTTCCAGCCTGTGGACGAAACCCATAGGTATATAGGTCGATTCGTTTGCCCTCAAAAGAGTTTCTTTATCCCCAACCGTGACGAGAGCCGTACCGCTCGTTACTATCCAGTGTTCCGACCTGTGAAAGTGTTTCTGCAGCGAAAGTTTTGCGCCCGGTTTTACCGAAATCTTTTTAAGT
>JAKAKF010000254.1 GCA_021813595.1 bacterium | reverse complement strand
CGATCTAAGCAATAAGCCATCCGTATATCGCCATAAGCGTAGCTAAAAGAATACCGCCAAATTCTGTTATTAAAAGCGGTTTTGACGGCATCGAATTCCATAAATGGGATTTTTCGCGAACTAAAAATATATTGGCGTGGCCTGAATATACGAGTCCTAAAAATACAAAAGAATCCAATACCGGCTTAGATAAATCAAGCAGCTTCAAACCCCAAAGGTAGATACCGAATATATATATGAGCCAGCCGAGCGAAAATGCTAAAGAAATTTCCATTAGTTCCCTTATATTCCATTTGTTGGGTTTCTTTGAGTATTTGACGTTATCCGTAGATAAAGACATCGTTACAAAGTCGTTTGTGAAAATCAGCAGAAGTATTATAAGCGGCATGGCTTGAACATCGAAGTTTTTAATCCCGAATATTAATAGACCTAAGGCCAAAAATAAGCCTGTTTGTATAGTCTTTACTATTTTATTAGATATGTAAGAAAATAACCTCTGGTAAACGCGCCTTCCGGTCTTAACCGCGCTTACCATCCCCGATAATCCGGGACTTGTCAAAACAAGGCTTGCGGAGGCTTTTGCCACGTCCGTTGCGCTTGATACCGCAATCCCTACTTGAGCCTGTTTAAGAGCGGGAGCATCGTTTACTCCGTCTCCGGTCATACCTATAACTTCTTTTCCGTTTTTTTGCAAAGCCTTAACGAGATTGTATTTGTCTTCGGGAAAAATACCGGCGTACACGCCGCAGTTTAATGCTTCGTAATTTAATTCGATTTTACCTTCTTTTTTTAAATTATCGTAATCGCAAACTTTTTCGTTTATACCCAATTTTTCGGCTATGTTAACTGCCGTTGCCGAGTTATCGCCCGTCAACATCTTAACCTTTATATTTAAATCATTTCTCAGTAAGGTTATCACGTCTTTAGAATCGGGACGGGGCGGATCCGATAAGCCTAATAATCCGTAAAATTTTGGAGCGGTTCCCTCCTCGCCCCCTAGAACAGCCAAGGTTCTTTCTCCGCGGTTTGAAAACTCCAAGGATTCCTTTTCCCAATCGATGCTTGTATCAAATTCTTTTATAATTAAAGGCGAACCTTTTATTGCTTTATAGGATTTTCCGTTGTCAAGGTAAAAAGCTTCCGACCTTTTTGTATCTGGGTCGAACGGAATAAATTTTGTTTTTTGGGGGATACTTATATTCAAACCCTTAGCCTTGTCGAGGATAACTTTATCTATCGCATCCATAGTCGCTTCTTCCGAAGCAACCGACGCCATTTTTAACAAATCGTTCCCGTTAAAATTTCCATAAGGGCGAATCGTTGTAAGCGTAAGTTCATTCATCGTTAATGTTCCTGTTTTATCGGAACATAGAATCTCCATTGCCGCGGAATCTTCAATAGCGCCTAATCTTGTGGTAAGGACGCCTTCCTTTGACAATGCTAAAGACCCGATGGCATTTGCAAGCGTAAATGTAGGAGGAAGCGCGACCGGAACCGAGGCGATAAGAAGTATCAGCGCAAAAGGCAGCATGTCTTCCATAGGTATCCCGGTTATGCCCGCATATACGAGTATAGCCGCCACAAGTATGCCGTCCATGGCGATAAGATATTTAATTATGGACATGATTAACATTTCTGCCTGAGAAGGCACTTTGGCTAATTTTACAAGCTCGGTCGTTTTTCCAAAATAACTTTTAGAACCTGTTGCCGTAACCGCTCCGTTTACTTCCCCCCGCCTGATAATGGAGCCGGAATATACGGTATCGTTGGGCCCTTTTTCTACGGGTAAGGATTCACCCGTTAATGCCGATTGATCGACGTCAGCAATTCCCTCGGCAATTTCCAAATCGGCTGGAGCAAAATCACCCATGCGCAAAACGATATAATCTCCGGGAACAAGCTCTCTTGCGGGGATAACTATCCAGTTGCCGTTCCTTAAAACCCTTGCCATTACCTGCAGTTTCTTTTTAAGCAGTTCCACCGCACCCGAAGCCTTTTGCTCTTGGAAGAAGCCCAAGACAGCGTTAAATGTGAGTAGAAAGGCAATAATCACGGCATTAAGAGTTTTCCCAAAAGCTAACTCCAACAGAAGTGCGGCTTCAAGCATCCATGCAATAGGACCCCAAAATTTTTTTAAAAAAAGTAAAAAAGGGTTAGGCCGCTTTTCGACAATCTCATTTGGACCGTATTGTTCTAAAAGTCTTTTTGCTTCTTCCGTGCTCAACCCTTTGGAGGAATTTCGTATAGGGGGCATAAATTATCTCCTTTACTTGATTTATATTTGGCTTTATTTTAAATTTTGTTATAATTAAATTATATTATAATTATACGTTTTATGAGAAGTTTTATAAAAAAATATGTCTAAAAATATTAAAATTCCTAAGGTTGTATCATTTATCGCTAAATCAGGCACCGGTAAAACTACTTTAATCGTTAAGATTATAAAAATACTCTCCGGTAGAGGCTATAAGGTTTCTTCCGTTAAGCATACCGACCATGATTTTGAAGCGGATATTCCCGGCAAGGACTCGTGGAGGCATAAAAACGCCGGAGCATTTTCCACTATGCTGATTTCAAACGGCAAGGCGGCTTTTTTCAGCGATATCGATTCGTCTTTCGATGCGGAAATAAAAACTATATTGCCTAAATATTTCGGCGGTTCAGATATCGTTATAATCGAAGGCTTTAAAGACCTGAAGATAAAAAAAATAGAACTGTTGAGAAAGGATATAGACGGTGATTTGAAGCCGAGATTTAAAAAAGACGCAGGCCTTATTCTCGTGTGCGCGGACGAATTTATAAAAGATTTGGAAGTTCCGCAAATAAATATAAACGATTTCGAAAAAATCGCCGATTTTATAGAAAATAATATTATTAAGGCATTTAATGGATAAAATTAATTTAGGGCAGTTTATTCTTGCCCCTATGGCCGGAATAACGGGATTTCCTTTCAGGAAAACTGCCCTGAAATACGGCGCAGATTTTTCTTTTACGGAAATGGTAAGCGCGGCAGGCTTTTTGCATAACGACAGAGGAACTCTGGAACTGCTGGAAACCGGAAAATATATAGACAAAACCGGAATTCAGCTTTTCGGAAGCGAGCCCGGCATGCTTGCCTTGGCGGCTAAAAAAGCCGAAGATAAAGGATTTAAGGTTATAGACGTGAATATGGGCTGTCCCGTTAAAAAGGTGGTGAAGACGGGCGCGGGCAGTGCAATATTAAAAGACTCAAGGGGATTTTCCCTTATAGCCGAATCCGTCAGAAACGCATTGAAAAATTCTATGTTTACGATAAAAATCAGAAGCGGATACGACGAAAATTCGGTTAATTTTTTGGAAATAGGTAAAATAGCCG
>JAKAKF010000218.1 GCA_021813595.1 bacterium | reverse complement strand
AAAAAATTAACTCCGTTCAAATTTTTTCTTGCAACGGAAGCAGTATCTTTAATCTCTTTAATGCGCAAAGCCAAAAGCAAGCCGCACATTATCTGAGTCGTAAATGCTTTAGTAGAAGCTACGCCTATTTCCGGACCGGCGTGCGTATATATTACTCCTTTGTCCGACATTGTAGTTATCTGCGAACCGGGAACGTTAGTTATGGAAAGTATGCCTGCTTTTTTTTCTTTTGCAATCTCAAGAGCGCTGTTAGTGTCGGCAGTTTCGCCGGATTGTGAAATACCGATAAAAATATCGTTTTTTGAAACGGGAAAATTTTCATATCTAAATTCGGAACCGTATTCGACTATTACGGGAATACCGCAAAGCGTTTCGGTAATATATTTGATTACAAGACCGGCGTAATAAGAAGAGCCGCAAGCCGTAATAATTATTCTGCCCGCTTTATCGATATCTTTCTTTGTCAATCTTACGTCTTCCAGCATAATTTTAAATCCGGAAAAGAAGGAATCCGATTTATTTGAATCGGCGGCTGAGCCGTCGTTTTTTACCGAAATTATGCGGGAAGAAAAAGCATCCAAAAGACATGAAGGCTGTTCGAATATTTCTTTCTGCATAAAATGAGAAAAGCCGGTTTTAACCGCTCTCGACGCATCCCAGTCTATTTTCGTAACGGTTTTATTTAACGGTTTGCCTTTAAAATCCGTCAATTTAAGCAAGCCGTCTTTAAAATATGCTATTTCTGAATTTTTTAAATATATAACTTCGTCGGAATACTGAATAAGAGGCGAAACGTCGCTTGCAAAATAAATTTCTTTATCTTTATTCACCATAACTAAAGGCGGTCCATATTTTACGGCGCATATGCTTTTTTCATCGGCATTCATCGCCAAAAAGGCAAAAGCGCCCGAAAGATCCAGCGAAGCAAGCCTGACGGCTTCGTAAAAAGTTTTAGCTCCGCTTTTTATATAATCTTCTATTAAGTGGGCAATTACTTCAGAATCGGTAGGAGTAATAAATTTATGTCCTTTACCTATAAGTTTATTTTTTAAAACTAGATAATTTTCTATTATTCCGTTATGCACTATAGCTATATTTCCGGAACAGTCTAAATGGGGATGGGCATTATCGTCGGTAGGTCTGCCGTGCGTAGCCCACCTTATATGGCCTATCGCAATACTGGATTTAACGGGTTTAATACAGCTTAACTCGGCCGAAAGATTTGCGAGTTTGCCTGATTTTTTAATCGATTTTATTTTATTGTCGGTTTCATCGTAATATGCAACGCCTGAAGAATCGTACCCCCTGTATTCCAAGCTTTTAAGTCCGTTTAAAACTATATCTACGGAACTTTCGCAGTTTCCCTGCTTGGAACGGGCATTGCCGCCGCCTGAAAAACCTATTATACCGCACATACCCTTAAGTCTCCCTTTTTTTATTTTTTTAAATTAAAAAAATATTGTTCAAGTTTGAAAGTTTTATTTTTAAAATTTTCAGTCTTTTTCAGTCTTTTTTGCCGCTTGTTTTCTCAAAACCCAGCCTTCGATATTTTTTTGAGGCACTCTGGAAATTGCAAGCGCGCCTTCGGGAACGTTTTTAGTTACGGTAGTTCCCGAACCGACATATGAATTTTTACCGACATTGACAGGCGCGACAAGCTGAGAATCCGAGCCTATAAAACATCCGTCTTCAATCTTCGTAGTATGTTTTTTTTCTCCGTCGTAATTGCATGTTATGACGCCTGCGCCTATATTAACGTTTTCGCCTATAACGGAATCTCCAATGTAGCTAAGATGGGACGCCTTGGAGTTTCTGCCTATAGAAGATTTTTTAATCTCTACGAAATTGCCTATTTTTGCGCCTTCTGATATTTTTGTGTCCGGCCTTATCCTCGCAAAAGGCCCAATTTGCGCATTATTCATTATGACCGCATTTTCTATAACGCTGTAGCTCTTTATAGCCGCATTATCCATAATAGATGAATCTTTTATTACGCATCCTTTTTCTAAAACGACTTTTTTCATTATATTCGTCTTTCCCGAAATAAAAACGTCAGGATAAACAACCGATGCCTCGCCTATTTCAACGTTATAACCTATATAAATATTTTCGTCGGATATAAAATCGACGCCTTTTTCGATAAGATTTTTAATAAGTCTTTTCTGCATTATCTTTTGCGCATTAAGAAGATCGTATTTAGAGTTAACGCCTGCGCATTCTTCCTCGTCGCCCGCTTTAAAACATAAAGTTTTTAATCCTGCGCCATAAAATATATCGACTATATCGGTAAAATAAAACTCTTTTTTTCTGTTATTAGGTTTAATTTCGTTAATAAACTGCTTTAAAAGATTTAGTTTTACGATGTAAACTCCCGAATTAATTTCTTTTATAATAGCGGTTTTTTTAGGATAATCGCATAATTCTTTCTCTTCTATTATTTTTTCCACACGACCATTTTTATCCCTCAAAATTCTACCGTATGAATATGGATTTTTGACATCGACCGACATAACCGTTAAGTCGGCATTATTAGATATATGAAATTTTACTGTTTCTGCAAAAGTTTCGTCGGTTATTAACGGCATATCGCAAGGCAAAATAATTACGTCCGTTTCTTTCTCATCGTCCTTAAAAATTTCCAGCCCTTTTTTGACTGCATCTCCAGTTCCTAGATATTGCTCTTGAACGGCAAAGTCGAACAAAATATTTTTCGCTTTGAATCTTGCTTCATTTTCTATATATTGCCTTACCAAATCTCCTTTATGTCCTATCACGGTTATTATTCTATCCAGTTTAGCTTTTATGCCGCCAAAGTTTTCGCCATATTCGTCTAAAGATTCTCTATTAAATCTTTCACCGGCGTCTATTAACGATTTTATAGCGTAAAATATTAGCGGATTTTCAAGCAAACCGGAAAGCGCCTTAGGATTTTCGGATTTCATCCTTGTCCCCAAGCCCCCCGCTAAAATAATAACTCCTAAATTTTTAACTTGATTTTCATTTATCATATTTCTAATATTATATAAAATTATTTAAAAAACCTGCATCAAATATTTTTAAAATGATTAATAACACACACGACTTTAAATAATTTATTCGTCGTTTCCATGCCTGAATACGTCGAGGAGGGTCGAATAACCGTAAGTCGTTTTTATAGGAAATGCTATCGACAAGAATACTATAAAGGCGGAAACTATTAAACCGGCTATAAGCAGATAAATATTTTTATATTCGATAAATATAAGCGCGGAAATTATTCCTATAAATCCTCCGGTAACTGCGGCAATCAATCTTTTTATTACATGTATTAAAAAATTCTCGAGAGCCGATATATTGGTAGGATGTATTTTAACCCTGAAATTTTCGGAATAGGCGGCATGCATAAGCCTTCTTGTGTCGTTAAAAAATTCTTTAATCTGGTTAAATCCGTTTTTAATAAAAGATATCGGGGAAAAAGTTTTTCCGAGTTCGGTTTGTTTTATATATCTTTTGGCTACCGGAATAATATCCTTTACTAAGTTGTAAGAAGGATTATAGGCAGTCCCTATGCCTTCAAGCAGAGCCGCCGTTTTAAAAATATACACTAAGTTCTGAGGAAGTTCAAATGGAAAAGCGTAAAAGCTCTTCATTATTTCGGTTATTATAACTTGTATCTTTTTGCCGGAAATATCTTTTTGGCTTAAAACTTTGTATAGTTTAGCCGCCATACTTTCTAAAAGCTGGCGCGAAACTTCTTTGTTTATAATACCGAGCGCATAATATGCATCGATTATTCCGGGAATATCTTCCCTGACTCCGGCAAGGACGGCTTTAATAAGATTTTCCTTAGTATCTTCCGTCATATGAATGACGAGTCCAAAGTCCAGCATAACTATTTTGCCTTCTTCATTAACCAGAATATTGCCTGGATGCGGGTCGGCATGAACTATTCCAGACACTAATGCCTGATAAATATAAAATTCTATAAGTTTATCTATTATTGATTTAGGTTCGAGACCGAATTCCCTAATTTTCTTAAAGTTGGTTATTTTAGTGCCTATATGAAAATCCATAACCAAAACATTTTTTGAAGTTAATTCGGAATATGTTTTTGGTATTATGATAAAACCTAATTCTTTTTCTATCTTCTTAAATTCTTTTATATTTTTTGCTTCATGTTTTAAATCCATTTCTTCGTAAATAGTAACGCTAAACTCCCTTAAAACCGTCGAGATAGAATGAATAGATTTATTCTGCGGAAAAAAAATTTTCAACAGATTTAAAACGCTCCTTAAGGTTTTTATATCTATCGAAACATTTTTTTCTATATCAGGTCTTATTACTTTTACTATAACGTCTTTACCATTATAAACAGCGGAATAAACCTGCGCTACGGATGCCGCCGCGAGAGGTTTCTCGTTAAATTTTTCAAATATTTCGTCAATATTTTTTCCGAAATCTTTTTCAATTATAGGTTTAATTTTAATAAACGAAACGGGCGGAACTTCATCTTGCAAGGTCGATAAGGCTTCTAAATAAGCAGAAGGTAAAAAGTCGGCTCTCGTGGATATAACCTGAGCCAGTTTAATAAAGGTAGGACCTAATGAAGCAATTATACGGGTCAGCCATTTCGCGGACTTTAAGTGGTATTTTTGACTTAAAGTCCGCCTGCCTCCAAAAATCACAAACCTTTTTTGGGTAAACAGTATAAATAAGATAAACGGTAAAGCTTTAAAAAATATATAAAGATTTCTTTTAATCAATAGTAATTGCCCGTAGAAATTATAGTTACGGTATTAGAACCCGAATTAACGACGAAGCAGTAATGTCCATCAGGTGAAATTCTTACTGCAGACGGATAATTTCCGACTTTAATAGTCTTAACTACCTCATCATTGGCTATATTGATTATACTCAATGTAGATGCCTGAGTATTTATAACGTAAAGATATCTTCCGTCCGGAGTAATAGCTTCCGCAGTCGGCCCTTTGCCTGTATAAACCGTAGCAAGTTTACCAAAAGGCTGAGGAACGTAATTTGACGGAGGCGCCGTATAAACCGGGGCAGGAGCAGGGGCCGTTATAGCAGTTGCCGCTTCTGCCGGCGTTTGACCCGGCACTCCGGAAACCGGCGTACCTACCGTCACAGGAGAGGACGGACCTATTTTTGCATAAACCGTATTCGTCTTCTTTATTCTTATAAAAGCCGCGCTTGCCGCACGGGTTACCGTTACCAAAGCTGCGCTGCCGTCCGGAGCGACAGATACATTTATAGGCCCGGAAGGCATATTAATAGTTTTGATATGATTGAAATGAACGGCATTATATATAGTTACCGCCATATTTTGATAATTTACTACAAATAGCATCATTCCGTCCGGAGTCAAAGCTAAGGATGATGGATCGGATAAAGTTTTAATTTTTTTTACCAGCGCAAAATTCTTTTCGTTATATACGTAAATTTTATTTTTCTTGCCAGATGCTACATAAAAATATTTAACGGGTGCTCCGGATGGAGAAAAAGCGACGGAAGTAGGATTTAATCCGGTATGCACGTTACGTATAACCGAAAACGTCGATACGTTTATTATCGAAATGGACGAGCCGCCGGCATTAGTTACTATTATTATCTTTCCGTTCGGAGAAATTGCGATTCCCTGAGGTTCTTTTCCGACTCTTATTCTCTTGATAACGGCATTTTGAACGGTATTTATAACGTCTACGTCGTTATCGTGTATATTCGTTACGAACGCGTATCTGGAGTCATGCGTAAAAACTATATTTAAGGGCGTTCCTCCGGTATGGATATTTAAAGCTTTAGTTAATGTCGACATATTTAAAAGGCTTACGTTGCCGGAAGCCGTATTTGAAACATAAGCAAAAGTCAGCGAAGGGGCAATAGCGACCCCTGTCGGATGGACTCCGACCTTTATTGCAGCTACGACCCCTTTAGTGGCCATACTCACTACGGATACCGTATCGTCGTCGGCATTGGTCACGAGGGCATAATTTCCGTTAGAAGAAAAAGAAACTCCGTAAGGCATATTGCCTACCGGTATGTTCCTTGTCAGTCTGGGAGTAAGAAATGCATGCGCCGAAGACGTATTGATAAAAACGGTTAAACATAAAAAAAACATCGCTAAAACATAATACTTTAACTTTGACATAAATACACCCGTTATTAAAAGTTTAAATTTATTTGCTCGATTCAAATATTTTGCTAAGTTATTTTATTTATTAAGTATTTTTTTAAATTCATCCTCGTTTATTATATTAAGATTAAGTTTTACGGCTTTATCGTACTTCGAACCAGGATCGGAACCGGCGACCACGTAATCCAACTTCTTTTTAATCGTCTTTTCTATGATGCCTCCCGCCGCCTTTACTATATTTTCAGCTTCTCCTCTAGTAAAATCTTTAAGAGTTCCGGTAAAAATAAAACTTTTTCCGTAAACGGCACCGTTTTCGTTTCTGCTTTGAACTTTTGCTTTATAAGGAGAAACGCCCGCATTGAAAAGTCTTTTTATGACCTCGACGTTAGAATCCAATCTAAAAAAATTATAAATAGACCTGCCTATTTCTTCTCCTATTCCATACTTGGAAGACAGCTCTTCTGTATCCGCTTTTTTTATACCTTCTATATCGCCGAAATACCTGACTAATAAATCGGCTATATGCTCTCCGACGTGTCTTATGCCGAGCGCATAAACAAATCTATCATATGATATATTTTTAGATTTTTCAATAGAATTAAAAAGATTTTCTTCCGACTTTTCCCCAAAACCTTCAAGCCCGCTTAAATCTCCGCGCTTTAAATAATAAATATCTGCGACATTTTTTATTAAACCTTTTTCCACTAACTTATCGACTATTTTTTCGCCGAGTCCTTCTATGTCCATAGCTCTTTTCGATGCAAAATGAACGATAGCCCCCTTAATCTGGCATGGGCATGCAAGTTCATTCATGCATCTGTGGGCTGCGCCGTCTATAACGACCGAAGAACCGCAACATGGACAAGACTCAGGCAGTTTAAACGCTCCGTTATGTCTGCCTTTCGATATTACTTTAACCACCTCGGGAATAACGTCTCCCGACCTTTCTACAAGAACTTTATCGCCTATATTTATATTTTTCTTGTCTATTTCATCCTGATTATGAAGCGTAGCCCTCTTGACTACTACGCCGCCGATATTAACAGGTTTTAAAATAGCAACCGGAGTTAAAATACCCGTCCTTCCGACGGAAACTTCTATATCGATTATTTCGGATGATTCCTGCTTGGCGGAAAATTTATATGCGACGGCCCACCTTGGGCTTTTCGATATTTCGCCAAGTTTTTTCTGAAGTTTGATATCGTTTACTTTTATAACTATGCCGTCAATTTCAAAAGGCAGAGATTCTCTTGTTTCGGCTATATCGTCAAAAAAATTTACCGCTTCCGATATACCTTTTACCAATTTTATTTTTTTATTTATGTTAATGCCTGCAGTTTTTAAAAAATTCATCATCTCGAACTGCGTATTAAAATCGGGTTTGTCTTGTATGGAATAATCGCCGACCCCATAAGCAAACATTATAAGATTTCGCCTCTTTGTTATATCGGGGTCTAACTGCCTTATACTGCCCGAAGCGGCGTTTCTTGGATTTGCAAACAGGCTTAAACCTTCTTTTAATCTTTCTTCGTTAAGGCTTTTGAAAGATTTTTTATCCATCAAAACTTCTCCGCGCACCTCTATATATTCTATATCTTTTAAGAGTTTTAACGGTATCGTATTTATAGTTCTTAAGTTTGCGGTTACGTCTTCCCCCGTAACGCCGTCGCCTCTAGTAGAACCTTGAACGAAAAAGCCGTTTTTATAAACAATTTCAACCGCAAGTCCGTCAAATTTGAGTTCGCATTCATAATCTATATTTTCTTCCGCCGCATATCCGAGGAATCTTTTTACTTTTGCGTCGAATTCTAAAACTTCTTCACGCGAATAAGCATTATCCAAGGATAGCATAGGGACGTTATGCTTAACCTGGCTGAATTTTTCGCTAACCGCGCCGCCGACTCTCTTGGAGGGTGAATCCTGCCTTACGAATTGAGGATATTTTCGCTCAAGATCCGATAATTCGCGCATAAGTTTGTCGAATTCAAAGTCGGAAATAACGGGATCTTCAAGCATATAATACCTGTAATTGTGATAGTTCAAGGCATCGGTAAGCTCTGCTATTCTTTGCTTTGCTTTTTCTTCCGTAATTTTACTTGCTGTATCGTCAAAATCGGAACTTTTCTTCATATATGTTGGTTAATTATAAAGAAAATTATAAACATAATAATTTGCCAAAACTCTTTTAACGTAAGTCCTTGTTTGATTAAACGGTATAAGTTCTATAAAAAGAGGCATTGCATCATTTTTTAAAAGATTGTTTTTCCAGTATGAAACGGCTCCCGGTCCTGCATTATAAGAAGCTATGGCAAGATATTTTTTTCCGTTAAACTGATCGAGAAGGGTCTTCAAATAATATGAGCCGAAACTTATATTTATATGCTTGCTGTACAGCATGGAAGGATTAAAATTATAGCAGCCGGTATGGCTTGCTATATAGTAACCGGTGGACGGAATAATCTGCATAAGACCTATTGCGTTTGCGCCGGAATAACATATGGGATTATAAAGGCTTTCCTGCCTCATTATGCCGTATATTAAATCTACCGGGATACCGTACTTTGAAGAGTATTTTTCTACATAGCCGTAATAAGGCTTTGGATAAAGAATTTCTAAAAATTTTTTATTTAAGAGCAATTGCCTATAATCGTCATTTTTAAAAATTAAAGTGAAAGCAATGTTAATGGCCGACCCGTAATATCCTTTTTTATAAAGTAAATATATCAAAAAAACGTCGAAATTTTTATTATTATCATTCATTAACGCTATTTTCCGCAGTTCTATATAAGAAAGAGAATAAATATTTAGATTCAAAAGCGCTTTTAATCTCTTAAATCTTAAATTTAAGGCATAATTATTATTTATTGCTTTTTTAAATTCGGATGCATATTTCAAAGATACAATGCTATAACTGCGGATATCGCCATTGTTCAAGACTTCCGAAGAGTAATCTGCGGCGCCGGTTATTCTGCTGACAAATATGTCCGACATAATACCGTAATAAGAATACCTTAAAATCCTCGAAGCTCTTATCAAATTAAAATAAAAAAGGGCTCTTTTTTTATAACCTAATTTTTCAAGTATAATGCCGTACCAGAATAGAAATCTTGCCGTGTTTTGGTTTACGGAATCGTCTATAATAAAAAAAGACTTAAGCCTTTTTGCCGCGCTCAATAATTCCCCTGATTTCAGATCGTTTAAAATGCGACTCCACAAAATATTCCCGTAAATATTTTTAAGCCTTCGGTTAAGAAATCCATATTTCTCCGATATAGAGTTTAAAATTAAAAACGTTTTTTGAGTTTGCCCGCTAATGTAATAATAACGGGCTTTCAAATCTAGTATTTTTAAATTTTTTACTCCGTAATATTCATAGCATGATTTATTTTTTTCGTATTTTAAACATTTATCAACTTTATCTAAAAACAAAGAACTTTTAATATTCATCAAATCTTTCAAAATGATTAATTTTGCTTTTTTGTCTTTTAAAGCGACCGTCTTTAGTATGGCAATAGATTCTGTATAATAGGAATCATAATATAAATCTTCTCCACGTTTAATTTTTTCGGATAAATTTAAAAAAGCATTTTTTATTTTTATATGATGAATTTTGCAAAAGTAAGGGTAATCTATATAAAGCCGCTTTAAATATTTATCCGCAAGCTTATAATCTTTCAGCTTCGCATATGCTTTATATACATCGTACATTGCAAAAGAACGTACGGACGATTTTTTTGAACGTGCAATAATATATTTAAAATGGGATATTTCTGAAACATAGTTTCCCGTTTTTTCTTCAGATATAGCCAAATAAAAAATAGTGTTTTTATAAAAAACGAAATTAGGATAAGAAATTGATAGTTTCATTAGAACATAATCCGCTTTTCCGTATTCTTTAAGATTGATAAAAGACAACCCCTGATAATAAAGCGCAAAATTACCGAGCGTTTTACCTCCTCTGTGCAAATAAAGCCAAAATTCTCCAGCAGCAGTTTTATATCTGCCGGAAACAAAACTGTTAAAAGCTTTTTTAAAAACGCCTTCGTTATTGTAATTGAGATAAGGTTTTGAATTTTTACTTAAATAATCGACAAAAGAAAAAGCATAATCTGAAAAACAACAGTTAAGCAGGACGACGGCAAACAATATATAAGCTAATAAACTCGCTTTTTTCATAATTAAAAATTAAAATAACCGCTAAAAACTTCTTCGGCTGGACCGACCATATATATGCCTTTATTTATATCTCCCGATATTTTAAGCGTTCCGCCGTATAAATTAACCTTAAGCTCCTTTTCGCCCAAGTCTATTTTGCCGGTTTTTTTTATGACCGAATAAACTGCGCATGCGCCTGTACCGCACGCCAGAGTTTCGCCTGAGCCTCTTTCCCATGTTCTTACTATCACGTTTCCGTCGTCGAGCAGTTGAACAAACTCTATATTGACCCGATTAGGAAACATAGTATCGTTTTCTATAATATGTCCGTAATAATGAACATCAAAATTTTTTACGTCATCTACGAAAGTAACGCAATGCGGATTACCCATTGAAACGCAGGATACGGTAAAGTTCTTATTCTTTACGTTTATTTTTTCGTTGATGATTTCCGTTTTTTGAAAAATTGCCGGAATTTTACTTGCCTCAAACTCTGGAATACCCATAAAAACCTTTGCTTCTTTTACCGTGCCCGTTCCTTCCGCCAAAAAAACTTCCACCGTTTTAACTCCCGCAAGAGTTTCGATATTTATAATCTTTTTATCCGTAAGATGCTTATCGTAAACATATTTTGCAAAGCATCTTATTCCGTTGCCGCACATTTCTCCTTCAGAACCGTCTGCATTAAACATCCTCATTCTAAAATCCGGCTTAACCCCAAACTCTTCATTTGACGAAGGAGGCAAAATTATTATAATGCCGTCTGAACCAACTCCAAAATGCCTATCGCTGATTTTCTCCGAGAGTTCGTTATAGAAATTATTACTATACGTATTACCGACAACACAGGCAGGAATATCGTTAATGCCGTCTATATAAAGATAGTCGTTGCCGGCTCCATGAAGTTTCGTAAATTTTATTTTCATTGTTTTTCTTTTTTTAAAATCCTCCTTAGCGATGTGTTTCCCGTAGTCGTAAAACTATGGCTTATAACTATTCCGTTTTTAATAACTATATATAATTTTTCTTTAAATTTTCTCGTCGAAGTAGTAAGAATTTCATTTCCTAAATGAACGTATTTTTTATATCTGAATCTGTATTTATAAGTAACCACGCCGGGTTTAAAAGGATTTTTCTTTATAGAATAAGGCGGTCCGAACATGGAAATTATCTGCGATTTTGTCGTCGTTCCGTTTATTATTTTATCTACATTGGAAGTCGATATGGGTTTGCCCGTAATATCGCGCGTAGTCGCGCAACCCGTTAGCATTAAACCTGAAATAAAAATAACGGATAAAAATAAAATAATTACCTTAAGTTGCTTGTAAGCGTTCATTGTAAAGACCTCTTTAAAATTTAATTCAATAATAAATATACATAGATTATATTAGCATTTTTGAGCTTTTTTTTAAAGGAAAAGGTGTCAAAAATAAATCTGACACCTTTTCCTGCGAATTCCGTCCTTCCAATTTGTTACGGCGACAGAATTGAATTCCCTCACAGTACTATTTCTCAGTCGAATATCTGGGGTCGAGGGCATTTCTGACTGCTTCACCGACTAAATTAAAACTTAGGACGGTAAGTAAAATTGCAATACCCGGAAACAGCGTCAGCCACCATGCTACCATTATATAGGTTTTCCCTCGCGAAAGCATTCCTCCCCAGCTAGGCGTAGGCGGCATAATACCAATCCCGAGAAAAGCTAAAGACGCCTGTATTAAGATTGCTCCGGCTATTCCAAGCGTTGCCGAAACTAAAATAGGAGCGACGACGTTCGGTAAAATTTCGATAAACATAATATAGAGGTCTGAAGCTCCCGCCGCTTTAGCCGATAGGACATAGTCTTTTTCCCTGTTTTGCATAAATTCTGCCCTGATTATTCTGGCGACGCCCATCCATGAAGTTAAGCCTATTATAATCATAATGTTTATGATAGAGGGTCTTAAAATCGCGCTTACCGCAAGAATAAGAAAAAAAGACGGGAAGGTCAGCATGATATCGACGAATCTCATTAGAAAACCGTCCGTCAAACCGGCATAATACCCAGCAAAAGCGCCTATAATTATCCCTATAAAAAGAGATATGGAAACCGATATAAAACCTACTTCTACGGAAATTCTAGAACCGTAAATGAGTCTTGAAAAAACGTCGCGTCCAAGCTGATCGGTTCCAAGGATATGCGCAAAACTCGGCGGCTGAAGTATTGCGTTTACGTTTATTTTATCCGGATTGTACGGAGATATATAAGGCGCAAATACGGCTGCCAGAATAATAAGCAAAATAAAAATCAAAGAGTATAAGGCGAGTTTATTTTTTTTAAAAGCGTTTATTATTTCGTTCATGATTTAAATCAAATTTTTAATTTTAATTATCGAATATTATAATATATAATATAGCTTTATAAAAATAAAATTTTTTTTAGGGCAACGCTCACGTTATGGGAATATATATTATAAAACGAATTTTTTTTATGATACCTATTTTAATAGGAATCACTTTAATATCATTTTTCGTTATACACCTTGCGCCGGGCAACCCCCTTACCGAACAGTTGGGTTTAAATCCGAAGGTTTCGGCTGCTTCGAGGGAGATGCTCTCAAAACTTTACGGTTTAAACAAACCTCTTTTAACCCAGTATTACGAATGGCTTAAACGGATAGTCACGCTTAATTTCGGGGTTTCTTTTACCGCAAACCATGAACCGGTCATTACCGAAATAAAAAGAACTATAGGCATAACTATTATTATAAACTCTCTTGCTATGTTTTTTATATTCCTATTTTCTATTCCTCTGGGGGTTATGTCGGCGGTTAAGCACGATTCCATCTTCGATAAAATTACCACGGTATTGGTTTTTATCGGTTTTGCGGCGCCGTCTTTCTGGGTCGCTCTTCTTTTAATTATTTTTTTCGGAATAGATTTGCACATACTGCCTATAGGAGGTATAACCTCTGCCGGTTATAATTTTCTTCCCTGGTGGGGCAAAATCGCAAATATAGCAAAGCATCTCGTCATGCCCGTATTCGTCGCCGGGTTCGGAGGTATTGCCGGACTTTCCAGATATTTGAAGGGCAATATGCTTGAAGTTTACAGGCAGGATTATATTCTGACTGCAAGAGCTAAAGGGCTTAAAGAACGGACGGTAATATACAAGCATGCCATGAAAAACGCCCTTATTCCTTTTATAACAATACTAGGGTTAAGCGTTCCGGGACTTATAGGAGGAAGCGTTATCATAGAAACTATTTTCGATATAAACGGAATGGGCAGGCTTTTCTATCAGAGCGTCCTTGCGCGAGACTATCCGACTATAATGGGAATACTCGTAATAGGCGCGGTACTTACTCTTATCGGCAACCTTTTGGCCGACATCGCTTATGCTCTCGTCGATCCAAGACTTCGAAAATAAATCAGAAAAAGTCTTTATTTAGAAAAAGGTGTCAGATTAATTTTACGCAACATGCTTTATCGTTAATTGTTTCTTTTTGTATGCGTAAAATAAAATCTGACACCTTTTTCTTAAGACTTCGCAAATAAATAAGCCGGCTAATTAGTCGGCATTTTCTTTGTTTTTATGCAAATCTTTACCGAAGAACATATATACGGTCGGTACTATAAATATAGTTAAAAACGTACCTATGCCGAGTCCTGCGGCTATAACCAAACCTATATCAAACCTGCTGACAGCGCCTGCCCCGGAAGCGAGAAGCAACGGTACGACGCCGAAAACCATAGCAAAAGTAGTCATCAGTATAGGCCTTAACCTTATAGATGCCGCCTGCTCTATTGCGGTTCGTTTATCCATGCCTTCTTTCTGCAAATCGTTTGCAAACTTTGTAATGAGAATGCCGTGTTTACTTACGAGGCCTATAAGAGTAACAAGTCCTACCTCCGTATAGATATTAATAGTCGCAAAACCTAAACTTAAAAATATTAACGCTCCGGTTATAGACATGGGAACGCTGACTAATATAATAACAGGGTCTATAAAACTGTCGAACAGAGCGGCAAGAACGAGATAAATTATAATCAAGGAAAAGAAAAACGTTACTACCATGGCCGAACCTTGCTGAACGAACTGGCGCGACTGGCCGGCAAAATTATACGAAAATCCTTTAGGGAAAATCTTCTTAGAGGCTTTTTCAAGAAAACTTAACGCTTGTCCTATAGTTACTCCCGGCTTGGGTATGGCAGAAATAGTAACTGAATTGAGCTGGTCGAACTGGTTTAACGATTCCGGTACGGTAACGGTTTTAAAGCTTACAAAGCTGGACAGCGGAACCATATTGCCGTTTGAAGCCGTAACATAATAATTTTTTAACAAATTTTGGTCGAACCTGTATTTTTGAATTACCTGCGGTATAACCTTATAGCTGTAACCGTCCATTTCAAACCAGTTTACGTAATTTTCGCTCAGCATAGTAGAAAGCGTATCGCCTATCGTCGCCATATTAATGCCCATACTCTGCGCTTTGTTTTTATTTATAATAATTTTTATCTGGGGTTCATCGTACTTTAGGTCTTTGTCCATATATAAAAACAGTCCGCTCTGCATCGCTTTTTGCTCAAGCCGAAGCGCAACGCTTCTCATTTCAAGATAATTTTCCGTAGATGTTATAACAAACATAACGGGAAGACCCTGCGAACCCGGAAGGCTCGGAAGCGCAAACGCCGCAAGCTGTAAACCCGTTATAGAATTTAGTTTTTCCTGTACCATAGGGGTAAGCTGCATCTGGGTTAATTTTCTCTGGCTCCACGGTTTAAGAATCATACCCGATATTAAGGTATTATTGCCCGAAGCTCCCAATGCCATAAAATACCTGTTCATTTGCGGAAAAGAATCGTAAATATGCCCTATCTGCTTTGCGTAATGTTTTAAATTTTTATAGGTAGAAGTAGGCGATGCAGTGCCCTGTACGAAAACGACGCCCTGATCTTCAGTGGGGGCAAGTTCGCTTTTTGTGGTAACAAACAAAAAATATGCGGCGGTTAAAACGACTATTATAACCAGCGCTACCACCGGTTTGTAATCAAGAACGCCGTGAAGTATTTTTAAATATATATTTTTTATTTTTTCAAAAGTTACGTCTAGAAAATGCGTAAGCCCCTTTTTACCCATATCCTCTTTTAAAAATTTAGACGTCAACATCGGCGAAAGAGTCAATGCAAGAATTCCGGAAATAAGCACCGCTCCGGCAAGAGTAAAAGCAAATTCAGTAAATAATGCCCCTGTAAGACCGCCCATAAAACCTATCGGGAGAAAAACCGCCACTAAAGTGATAGACATAGCAATAATAGGCACGCCGAGCTCTTTTGCCGCAATAATAGCCGCGTCGAAAGGTTTTTTACCTTCTTCAATATGACGGCTTACGTTTTCGACTACTATAATAGCGTCGTCCACGACCAAGCCTATAGCAAGGACGAAAGCTAAAAGCGTCAGCAAGTTAATTGAATAATTTAGGTAATACATTATAAACAGGTCGCCTATTATAGATAGAGGTATAGCTATTACTGGAATAGCCACGCTTCTTGCCGAACCGAGAAATAAAAATATAACTATTATAACTATTATAAGGGTTTCTACAACCGTTTTAATAACTTCGTTAATAGAACTGCTTATAAAAATAGTTCTGTTAAACGCAACCCTGAGTTTCATATGCGCAGGCAGCTGTTTTCTTAACGAAGGAATCATACCTGTAAGTTTTTTTACGACGGTCAGCGGATTTGCCGTAGGAGTCGTAAAAATACCCATAACTACCGCTCTTTTACCGTTCATTATATTTCCCGCGTCATTGCTTACGGCTCCCATTTCTACCGTTCCTATATCTTTAACCCTTATCAAAGTGCCGTCGTCGTCGGCAACGACTAAATTTCTAAACTGTTTCACGCTTGTTAAAAGCGTATCGGCGGAAATATTAACCTGAACGTAATTTCCTTTAGTGTAACCGTTTGAAGCAATATAATTATTGTTAGCAAGCGCATTTGAAACGTCTATCGGCGTAACGTTAAATTCCGCCATTTTTTTTGGGTTGAGCCATATCCTCATGCCGAACTGTTTATTGCCGTAAATCTGAACCTGGCCGACTCCGCTTACCGCCTGAATTTTAGGCTGGACCGCCCTGGTTAAATAATCCGTAATTTGAGAACTTGACAGCGTATTAGAAGTAAATGCCAGATATAAATAAGCAAGATTGGTAACGCTAGTCTTTGTAATAACGGGAAGTTGCGACTGCTTGGGCAACTGGTTTAGTACGGAATTAACCTGAGAAAGCACCTCAGCAAGAGCGGCGTTAGAGCTGAAGTTTAATTTCATAAAAACCTGGATAGTGCTTACGCCTTCGGTGCTCGTCGAAGTCATATAATCTATACCTTCAGAAGAAGCTATAGCTCTCTCCAAAGGCATTGTAATAAACCCCTGCACTACCTGCGCGCTTGCGCCGGGATATGCCGTCTGAACGGTAATAAGGGTATCTTTTACTTTCGGATATTCCCTTAACGTCAATTCGGAAAGAGACCTTGCTCCAAGTATAAATATAACGAGGCTTATGACTATTGCGAGAACCGGGCGCTGAATAAATATGTCGGTAAAACTTTTAGTTTTTTGCGGCTTTATTTCGTTCATTTAATTACCTTTTATCTTTTACTATTGCTTTAATTTTACTTTTGCCTTTATTATCCGCGCCTTTGTTTTTTATGGCTACAGGTATGCCATTTCTCAGTTTTACCTGTCCTGCGGTAACTACATTTTCGTCTGGTTTTAAGCCTTTAAGTATAACGACTACTCCGTTTCTTTCCTCTCCGGTCTTAACATAATCCGTTTTTACGATATTTACGCCGTTTTTCTTAACGACTACGTAAACAAAATCGCCGTATGGATTATAAGTTACAGCGGTTGCCGGAACCGTTACGACGTTATGTATTACGGGTAGGAAAACTCTTCCCGTAACAAACATTCCCGGCCTTAAATACATTCCTTTATTGTTCACGATAACCCTGGCGGTTATATTGCGTGAAACGGTATTTACGTCTATGCTTATAGTTTTTATTCTGCCATAAAAGATTTTATTATATGAATCTAACTTAATCTTAACTTTTTGATTTACCTTTAAACTGTGCAAATCGTTCTGCGGCATGGTAAAGTCTATATAAATCGGGTTGATAGAATAAAGCGGTATTATATTTGCACCCGGATTTATGTACTGACCGAGGTTTACCGAACTTGAATTTCTAATCCCTACTATTCCGGAAAAAGGCGCTCTTATCGTCATATCGGCTATAGTAACTTCCGCCTGGGCGATTTGCGCTTCGTTCTGCCTTAATGTAGAGAGCATAGATATGTACGATGCTTTAGAAACGGCATTTTGAGCATAGGCTTTTTTGTACTGCTCATAGTTAAATTTATCGGCTATAAACTGGGATTTGTATTGTTTTAACTGGGCAATCTGAAGAGAATCGTCGAGAGTAACCAAAATCTGATTTTTACGAACAAACTCTCCCGATTTAAAATATATGCCGTTAACCTGTCCTGCAACCTGCGTCGTTACGTTAACCGAATTTATAGCGGATACGTTGCCTATAGTATGTATATAAGGCTGCCAATCTCCTATTTTAGAAACGGCTACCGACACCGAAACCGGAGGAAATTTCCTGGCTTTCATAGCCTGCCCCATTTCGTAGCCCTTATACGCTTTGTATCCGAATATTCCTCCGAAAATAACTATAAGAACAAGCAAAACTATTATAAAACGTTTAATCATATCGATACCTTTAAAATAAGATTATTAAATTATAAATTTTTTAATTGACAATATGACTTTATAGTCAGTATAATTAGAATATAATAAATTTAAAATTCAGTCAATAAAAAACAACATAAAAAAAAATACAAACTTAAACTAAAAAATTATGAAAATTAAAAAAACTTTGTTATTATTTTTTTTTACGGTTTTCGGGTTTATGTTTATTCTTAGCGGATGTAGTTTATTTACGCATCCAAAAAAAATTACCGTTAAAATTCCAAATAGATTTAAGTATGCGCTAAATAACGAAAATTTTAAAATAAAAAATGACTGGTGGAAAAATTTTAAAAGCAATAAACTTGACGATTTAATATCAAAGGCGTTAAAAAACAATTTAAATTATATAATCGCTATAAAAAATATACAGATTGCAAAAACATACGTTTCTCAGAACGAATCGAACCTGTTCCCAACCGTCAATTTTAGCTACGAAGCTACAAGAAATAAAATGCCGTCTTATCAAACCGCTTTATCTTCCGGCGGTTCAGTTTCCGGTTCATCGCGTACCGTCATATACAACCTAAACCAGGCAGGTTTAAGCGCTTCATATGAATTAGACGTCTGGAACCAGGTAAATAATGCGGTTAAACAGGCAAAAGCTAACGTTTCGGTATCTAAGGAAGACGCCGACGTAGTAAAACTAACCCTTATAAGCAACGTTGCACAGGCCTATTTTCAAATACAGGCTTTAAAGGAATCCATTGTTAACTTAAAAAAAGAATATAAAGCGGAAAAAGAGATTTTAAAACTTTATGAAGTACAGTATAAAGAAGGTCTTACAAATGCAGAGCCCATAGTAAATACAAAGACAAACCTTGAAATTTTAAGAACCGACCTAAACGACTCTATAAAGCAAAAAGACATTACGCAAAATACGCTTGCATATTATCTGGGAAAATTTCCGGAAAGATTTAAGCTGACGGTCAAATCTAACATAAAAAACGTTTTAAATTTTGACGATAATCATTATTCTGAGTTAATACCGCCGAATATCCCATCAGAAATTTTAACTCAAAGACCGGACGTTAAAGAAGCGGAATATAACGTTCTTGCATATGCTTACGCCAAAAAAGAAAGCCTCGCTAATTTTTTCCCTATATTTAACCTTACGGGAAGTTACGGATATGCAAGCCCCAGCTTAGATAATTTTATTACCGATGCAAACAGCGTATGGAATTTCGGATTAGACATTCTTGCGCCGATATTTAATTACAAAACTAATATAAGCATATATAAAAGGTCTAAACTACAGTATCAGCAGGCAATATTAAACTACAGAAATACTATAATAAACGCTTTCAGCGAAACCGAGAGCGACCTTGCAGATTTCCAGAAAGATATACAAACATTGAAAAGTTATAAAAAAAATTACCGCTATGCCCTAAAACTTTTCAATATTTACAAAGTGCAGTATAAAACCGGTATTTCTTCTAAGATAACTTATCTTACCTATAAAGAAAATTTGCTTAATTCAGAGTACAACCTTATAAATCAAAATCTATTGGTTAAAGAAGATGTTATAAACGTTTACAATGCTCTCGGCATGGGATTAAAAGATTAATACTCCGGCAAATTCCTTAAATCTTTGCCAAGATCCATATAAAGCAAAAGTTCCATAATTTTTTGGGCATGGTCGGCAAACCTTTCGTACTTGCGGGCTATAAAGATATAGGTTATATTATTTTCTAAGGTATTTAAATTTTTTATCGAATTATTTATTATATCCACGACTATCTTATGCGAAAGTAAGTCTATAACGTTTTCGTCTTTTATAATGATGTCTTTAAGCCCTAAATTTTCTTTAACGCCGTCCGAAAACATTTTAATGGCCATTTTAAGCATCTCGTCGTCTCTTGCCGCAACGTCTTCAAAATATGAATAAACGCATTTAAATTGTTCCGAAAAGGAAGGTCCATCTGTAAGTTTTAACCCGATTTGGCATATCGAAGCGCATAAATCCCCCATTCTTTCAAGGTCGGTTATTATTTTCATAGTGGTAGTGATAAACATTAAGTCTGCCGCCTCTGGCTGATAAAGGGCAAGAAGTTTTATACAACTCTCGTTAATGCCTACTTCAAGCGAATTAACTTTCAAATCATTTTTAATAGTCTGCTCCGCAAGATTTTTATCTCTTTCAAATAAAAATTTAGTTGCGCTGCTTAGCTGACTTGCAACTATTTCTCCCATCTCAACGACGCCGCGTTTTAATTTCATCAACTCGCTATCTAAAATATTCACCGTAACCTCTCTATCCCTAATATTATATATATTTATATTTATTTAATATTTTATTTAATATCTGCTTGTTATGAAGTTTTCCGTTCTTTTGTCTTTAGGCCTGGTAAAGAAATTTCCGGATTCGTCGAATTCAATGAGCTCCCCGTCTAAAAAAAACCCGCTGTAATCGGAAATTCTACCTGACTGCTGAACGTTATGACTTACGACTATAATAGTATAATATTTTTTAAAGGAATTAATCAAATCAAGTATGATACTGGTTGAAACCGGATCAAGATATGCCGTCGGTTCGTCCATTAATAATATTGAGGGATTGGTTGCTATAGCCCTTGCGATACATAATCTCTGCTGCTGTCCTCCCGAAAGAGATAAAGCGGATTTATTCAGTTTATCTTTGACTTCATCGTAAAGACCCGCATATTTAAGGCACTTTTCGACTCTTTCTACAATAAAATCCTTATTTTTTATGCCGTGAATTTTTAGTCCAAATGCAACGTTTTCAAATATAGATTTAGGGAACGGGTTAGGATTCTGAAATACCATACCTATATTTCGCCTTAATTCTACCACGTCGACCGACTTATCGTATATATTTTTTCCGTCTATCAAAACTTCGCCGGTCAGCCTTGCGCCCTCCGTATAATCGTTCATCCTGTTCAAAGTTCTTAAAAAAGTAGATTTGCCGCATCCAGAAGGCCCTAAAAGCGTGCATACCGAATTTTTTTTAAAATAAAGATTTATCGACTTTAGCAGATGATAATTTCCGTAATAAAAATTTAAATCCTTTACGTTTACTATTATATTATCATTATCGCCGTCAACAGAATTTACCGGCTTTAAGTCGTTTTTATCATTTGACATAAAATTATGGTTCCTTTTTTTGTTTTTATAATATAATTTATACGATAAATTTTATAGAATAAATTTTTTAACTAAATAGTTTATCAGCCTCAATCCGATATCTAATAAAAATATAAACAGCAATAAAACTACCGAAGCTGCTTCTGCTTTGTAATGCAATATCCTCGAAGGTTCATGGATATATATAAATATCAGCATAGCCATGTCTCCTACCGCTCCTCCAGGGCCCGTAACCCCTGTAGGCATACCTGTATTATAATAATTTGTAAATAAAAGCGGTGCCGTCTGTCCGATAATATTCATCACTCCAAGCAGAATTCCTATAAATATGCCGCCAAGAGCCGCCTTTAGTATGACTGATTTTGTAGCCTGAAATTTAGTTGCCCCAAGAGCAAGAGCGCCTTCTATGTAACTTGCAGGAATCTGATTAATTGCCTGTTCTGTAAGAAGCACGATAATAGGCGTCATTATAAAACCAAGAGTAAATCCTCCTGCAAGAGCCGAAAATCCAAAATGAAAACCAAAACCGGCATTAGTGGAAAATATATAAAATCCCACGATACCCCATACGATAGACGGTATTCCTATCATAAGCTCATTTAAAAGCCTTAAAAAGAAGTTTGTTCTTTTTTTTCCAAAAAGAGATAAATATAAACCTGTCCCGACTCCTATAGGAATAGCAAAAACCGAAGCTATTACTACAAGATATAAGTCGCCTATAATGGCGTTTAATATACCGCCCTCTGCGCCGATAGGAAAACCTGTAGGCAAAGTAGATATAAAATTCCAGTTAAGATATTTATATCCTATGGCGATAGCTTTATAAATAATATGAAAAACCGGAAAAGCCCCGATTATAAATGCCGCCGTCGCAAAAAGAAATGCAATATTATTATATATTTTTTTTCTTTTAAGATAACCTTTATCTATCGGAAAAACCGGGTCATGTAATTGTTGTTCCATTATAGGATAATTAATTAAATTATTTATTGATATAATATGTAAGCGCAATTATATATATTTATATTAACCGCCGCCGAATTGCGACCTGCTAAATCTTCCGCCTATAACTCTATTTAAAATATTTCTTCCTACAATATTAACTATAAGACTAACTAATAAAAGAATGAGCGCCAATTCAACTTCGGCAGAGGCATATATAGGGCTGATAACGGCAAAAGTAAATGTATTGGCTAGCATAGAAGATATTGTATATCCTACGCTAAATAAAGATTTAGGAACGACCGCCTGGTTGCCTATTAAAAGGACGGTGGCTATGGTTTCCCCTATGGCTCTTCCAAATCCTAAAATTATTCCTCCATATATTCCGTTCAAAGCATAAGGCATAGAAACGTCTTTTATTACGTCTAACTTAGTAGCGCCCATCGCCAGCGCTCCATCTTTAGCGAGTTTCGGCACCGAAGACAGAGAATCTTTGGTAATCGAAGCAATTATAGGCAAAATCATGAAAGCGACTATTATGCTGGCGGCAAGGATGCCGTAACCTATGTTTTCTTCCACCTTTAAAAACGGTATGCCTGAAAAATGACTTTTAAAAAAAGGTTCTACTGATTCCCTCAACCAGGGAACTACGGTTAATACGCCCCACACCCCGAAAACAACGCTGGGTATGCCTGCAAGCATTTCAATAATTACGGTAAAAATACCTCTTAAAAAAAAAGGGCAGTATTCCTGTAAAAAAATCCCTATTCCTAAGCTGAAAGGTATCGCAAATATTAGAGCAAGGAAAGTAACGGCAAACGTTCCTGCTAGGAAAGTCAAGGCTCCAAATATTTCTGCCGGAGGATTCCACTCTTTCCTCCATAAAAAAGATATGCCGTATCTATTTATGGACGGATAACTATAATATACTATAACAATAACTGCTATTAAAAAAATAACTACGACGGCAAAAACAAATACCGATAAAATGAATTTAAAAAAATCGTCTTTGTATTTTAAGTTAAACATTAAAATGGTTATGTCTATTTTTATGGTCTATATTTTTTTTATTCAGGTTAGGCGTTAATTAATTTTTTTAATTATAGCATATTATTTTTAATTTTTCTAAAAAAAATAACTCCTGTAATACTTATATAAGATAGCGGATAATAAACAGCGCGATAAAGCATTTTTATCAATCTGCCAATCGCGCCGTTTATATAAATCAGTTAATAATTTTTTATTTTACCTGCGCCAAAAGTTTTTTAACGTTCGGCAAAACAGACTTTGGAAGAGGAGCAAAACCGGTCTTAACGGTATATTTTGCGGCCTGTCCAGGACCAAGCGCCCAGTTCACAAGGTCTTTAATAGATTTTGTCGTCGAAGAATTGGGCTGTTTTTTCTTAATCATCCAAAATTCAAAATTTGAATCGGGATATGCATTCTTAGCCGAAACGTTCCACACTATAGATTTATCAAAATCAGCTGGGAAACTGCCCTGTTTTAATGCAGAGTTTGCAGCAGCAGCTATCGTTTTAACCGAACCCACTACATAATTACCTGCTTTATTCAACATAGCGGCGCTTGCAAGATGATATTCCAAAACCCATCCCAGCCCAACGTAACCTATGCCTCCCGCAGTACTTTTAACTGCCGCGACTACCGCATCGCTTCCAAGATAACCGCTTCCCGTTGGCCAATCAGGAGAAAGGCTTCGTCCTACTTGCTTTGCCCATGCTTTAGACGTATCGGTTAAAAGGCTCGTGAAATCAAACGTAGTTCCGCTTGCATCTGCTCTGTGAACTACGAAAATGTGAAGATTCGGAAACTTATACTGCGGGTTTAATTTTTTAAATACAGGATTATCCCAGTTTTTAATCTTGCCCATATAAATTTCGGCAACTAATTTAGGCGTCATTTTAAGATTTACGTTGTTGGGTATTCCAGGGATGTTGTAAATAACCTGCGCATCGTCGAGAGCAACAGGAACGTTAATTAAATTAGGGTACCTTTTTTTGAACGCTTTAGTAAGATAAGCGTCTGACGCTCCTATGGTAATATTGCCGTCGGCTGCGTTAGAAATTCCAAACCCCGAACCCGTACCGGCAACGGAAACCGTAACATTCGGATGCAGTTTATGATACTCAACCGCCCAAACGGAATTTAACGGATAAAGCATTGTAGAGCCTGAAATAGTCAGTGTACCCGCCGGTACTTTTGCGCTGGAACTTGCCGCCGGAGTTTTAGATTTAGCGCATCCCGAAACAAGAAACGATAATCCGACGACGGCAGAAACCGTCGCAACTCCCAACAGCATTTTTTTCTTACTGCTTTTGTTCATACATCTCCTCCATAATTAAATTTAAATTTTTGATTTGTCTTATCGCAAAATTTATTGCTTTAATTATCATAACAGATTTTTATTACAATTTTATTACAATTATGTTAAATTTTTGTAACAATTCTGGCAAGGCCGCAAAATTGTATGATATAATAGTCGAAATTAATTTCTTTTATATTAATACCAATGTTAATATTAATATTATTAAGGGGGTAAACACATGACAAAATTCACCATCTATAATCCGGTTAAAATACATTTCGGCGCAGGCATTATTTCTGAAGCGGGAAAAATTGCCAAGAAATATTCCGATAATGTATTAATAGTTACCGGAAAAAATTCAATGCAAAAAACCGGAACGTTAGATAAGCTTGTTAAAATTTTAAAAGAATCAGGTATAACGGTAACTATTTACGACGGTATAACGCCTAACCCCACTATTACCGAAATCGACGAAGCTGCAAAAATCGCAAAGCAAAAAGGCGTCGGCCTAATAATAGGTTTAGGAGGCGGAAGTCCGCTCGATTCCGCAAAGGCAATAGCGGTTGCGGCAAAAGGAGATATTCCGGTATGGGAATACTTAAAAACTCAGGCTAACGATGCGATTCCGGTTATAACCATAGTTTCAACTTCAGGAACGGGAAGCGAGGTAAACAGATATTCGGTTATGTCCAATCCTGCGACCGGCGAAAAACCGGGCTTCGGTTATGAATGTATGTATCCGAAAGAGGCTATAATAGACCCGGAAATTACTTCGTCAATGCCTAATTATGTCACGGCAACGACGGGATTCGACGTATTCGTCCATATTTTTGAAGCATTTACCGGAAAGGCAAAAAACGAGTTTTCTACCACATACTGTATGCAGGCGTTTTATCTTTTAAAAGACAATTTGATTAAAGCATATAGCGAACCCGATAATATGCAGGCAAGAGGCAATATGGCGCTTGCCTCGGCACTTGCGGGACTTGCCATAGATATTTCAGGCGTAGGAATAATGCATGCAATGGAACATCCCGTATCAGGAAATTATCCTAATGTTGCACATGGAGCGGGACTCGCCGTTCTGGCGCTGGAATCTATGAAATACAATCTGAATGCGTGCAAAAGGGATTATATGCTTATAGCGCACCATTTCGGCATTAAAAGAGCGGGTAAAAGCGACGATGAATATGCAATGTCTTTGATAGAAAAGACAGAAGATATACTTACCGCTTTAAATATTAACGTAAAACTTAAAGATCTCGGCGTCGAAAAAGACAAACTTCAAAAAATTGCAAAAGAAGCTTTTGCTACTATGGGATTTGCTATAGAAAACAATCCTGCAGAAATTGACGAGAACGGAATTTTAAGACTGTTGGAGAATAGCTATTAACGCTATTGATGAGTTTATAAATAATGTGCTGATTATTAATGATATTATATATAAAGAGTTGCCGCTAACTATTTTTAGCGGCAACTCTTTATATATTTTATTTCAAAAATCATGCCAATTTTTGCCCGCATTTTTCACAAAATTTTGCTTCAGGAGCATTCTTAAAACCGCAGTTTGAACAAATACCATTATCTACCATTTTAATTGTTGGAAATGAAGTCTTTTGAATTGTTTTATTTTTTATAATTTCGACAACGCTTTTGGCTTTATTAAAATCCACAGGAATGTTGCCTATTATACTTCGTTTAAATCTTATACCAGGCGTTAGTCCTCCTCTTGTTTCAACAGTTATAAATAGTCTTTTAGAGAAGAAAAAAACTATCAATAAAACAATTCCAGAAATTAATGAACCTAACCCTTGCAATCTAATTGAATGAATCAATAACATAAAAAATCCTATTAATGAAAAAAATATTCCTAGAATAAGCGCTATAATCGATTGCGTATATCCGCAATAACTGCTTGAAACGCATGTTAGCGGAATTATATGATTAACATTTCCTTGCATGCTCAAATAATTCATAGATATACAGTCATTATTTAATTCGAATGTAGTTTCGCCGTATATTTTTAGTTTGGTCAAAAGCCAAGCAATTATCCCTTCACCTCTGCCGGATATTGAAACAAATATTCTATTAGAATCATCTTCGTTTACATAAAATTTAGTTAATACTAATGATGTCGAATTTGTCTTTTTACCTCTGAATATAGCTGCAATAATAATAATAATCAATACCAAAGGAATAAAATAATTTAAATTTTGCAATGAATTCATGATATAAACCTCCTAATTTTAAATATAGAAATATTTTTTATAATTATTAAATCTAATAAATAATATTTTAATTATTTATAATACAATATAAAATTAATTTTTTACTGCACCTTTATATAAGCCGCAGGCGATTCTTCGATCGTCGCCGTAGAAGTTACCGTAAGAACATAGGTATATGTTCCTGCCGGAAAATTAGACGGAATTTTCACGGCAAGGTTGACGTTGTAAATTCCGGGCTTATCGACGTTGACGTATGAATTGTTATAAGCCGTAAGACCGTTTCCGTAAACTTCGTATGTCAATTTTACGCTCTGCGAAGACGGATTAGGCGGGGTCTCGGCATAAAATTTGGAATGAATATTAATTGTGCTGCCCGGACTAGCGCTGACGCTGTCTGCCATAACGTTTGAAATTATAACAGCAGGGGCGTTTCCCGCTGCACTGCCGAGAGGCGAAATACCGACAATATTCGGGCTTGCAGAACTCAAGTAAGTTTTAAATGCGGAAAACCCACCGGCTTGATTAGACCTATTTGAATTATTATTATTAGCGTAAACGTAAGTCGGTGCAGAAGTGGCAGAATTGCTTACATTTGAAGAATTAGCAGGATTACTTGAATTAGAAATATTTTTGGAATTCTTCTTGTTCTTTTTATTTTTCTTTTTATTTTTATTTTTCTTTGAGGATTTACCGTGATGCTTATGCTTATGTTTTTCGGATTGATTTTTAGTTTTAATATGAAGAACTTTGTATATTTTTTTTTCTATTTTTTTAAGTTTGCCTGTTTTAAATAAATAAAAAACAGTACCACCAATACCTATTAATATAATCGCCAAAACAATAATAGCGATCAATAATCCTTTTCCTTTTTTACCGTCGTCTTGATGAGGCATTTTCGGCGCTTTGGGAGTTGCTGATGAGGATAAATTATTGCCGCTTGGATTTTTAGGACTAATGCCTTCTTTTGCGCCGTTTTGAATCGAACTTTCGGCTCCAATGCCTGCGCCTTCATTGTTTTTGACTAAATTGACGTTATGTTCGGGGGTTTGAACGGGCGAAGGCGAAGCGTTTGCATTTTTTAAAACGTTAGGGTTAGGTGCGGATAGCTGCGCCGATGTCTGTTTCTGCTCGAATTTCTGTCCGCATTTAGGGCAGAATTTAGCGCTATCGTTTTCTATTTTCGTACCGCAATTTTTACAAAAAAACATCTTTATTTCCTCTTTATTTTTTTATGTATTGCTTAATCCTGCCAATAAACAAAACATATACAAATTAACTAAGCTTATTTCCGCAATTTTCGCAAAATGAAGCATCAGAAGGATTTTGCGCTCCGCAGTTGGTGCAAAATTTTACTCCTGCATCGACCTTAGCGTCTGATGAACCTGTACTGCCTGACTGAGACGTTTGTTGTTCTTGTCCTGGATGCTGTAAAGGGGTTGTTTGAGAAACCGCCGTATTGCCTTTTTGGCTCATGCTTGCCGCTTTTTCTTTATATTTTTCTATGTTGGATTTTAATTTGGAAGTAACGTCGTTAAACTGTGCATCGACATCGTCAAAATTCATATCTGATATTACGTCTAAATATATATAGTTCTGTCCTAACATTAAATATACGAAAAGAAGAACCATTAAGAGCATATATATAATACCTACGCCGAATCCTACAAAGCCCCCGAACATTGAAAGAGAGGACATGATACCGCCGCCTCCGTTTAACATTCCCAGCATAGAACCGCCGTAACCGCCTGATAATAAATAAGTCGGTCTTGTAACGGCTAATATCGAAGCCGTAAGAGCAAAAGAACATACGGTCAATAATATAAATATTAAAGCTAAGACAACAAAAACCTGCATTAAAAATATGAAGTAACCAAAAAGGAGAGTTGAATGTTTTTTATAAATCTTATAAGCTTTTACTATAATTTCTTTTAAATTATTTCCGTCAAAAACTAAAGGGTTGATCATAAAATTGATTAAAAGTATTGCAAAAAACATAATGGCAAAGATTATAGTAAATCCCGGTATTCCAATAAAATCTAAAAGTTTGCCTAACCCGGGTATTTTTGCTATGAAAAAATAAATAAGAGAAATTATAACGACTACCAAAGGAACTATGGCTAATATTATTTCTGAAATTAAAATACGGTAAAACGAAAATATGCCGAATATTATTGCGTCCATTACGGGAATAGACGCCTTATTTCTGGCATGCTCCATTAATACTTTTCCGGTAGCGGTATAACCTATAAGGTAGATAATAAGGTATAATATTACCCCTATAATAGAAACAAATTTTCCAATAGCGGAATGCCCTCTATACGCCATATCAGTTGCTATAGCAATAGATCCTATTAATATAGCAAATGAAATTATAAAAGTTGCCAGCAAAAGAATTATTGCTTTAATACGTTGAAATGCTTCAAAAGATTTGACTAAAATTCCAAATTTAAAAAAGGACTCCCCGCGTGCGACATCCATAATTCCTCCTAAAGAATTTCAAAGATTTGATTAAATTATAAGCGATATGTTTATTTTATATTATAATTTAAATTTATAATAACTATATTTTTTCTAAAAAAAATTGTCAAGAATTTTTTGCTAATTTTTTACTAAATAAATGATTACTAAATAATTATTTTTAGCGCAGATATTTTTTTTTGTAAATTGCGGCGGCTCATGCCGATAGTTTGTGCAGTTTTAGTTACGTTGCTCCCGTTTTCTTTTAGTTTGCGAATCAGGTATGCTCTTTCAAAATTTTCTTTTGCCTGCTGAAATAAATCGGCAGACATAATACTTTCGATATTATTTGAATTTTCACGGCACAATATATTTTCGCCGGATGAATAATTCAAGTGAGATTGCTTTGCATCTTCGACTGCATAAAAGCCGTCGGATTTTATAGGCGCAGTCAAAGATATGCTCGAAATGACGCTTTCCGTTTCCGAAATAACTCTACCGTTATTTTCCGCGACAGCCGGATACTTAATTTTTAATTCCGCGGCGACGTCTTCGGCGGTTACTTTATTATATAGATTTAAAATAGAAAACCTTTCTATGATATTTTTAAGTTCCCTGACGTTTCCCGGCCAGCTATAACCTTGCAGTAACTCCAAAGCGGAACGGTCTATCTCTAATCTGCCGGTATTGCCGCTAAAAATTTTAACAAAATAATTTACTAAAAGAGGTATGTCGCTTTTTCTTTCCCTTAACGGCGGTATATAAAGCGGAATAACGTTAAGCCTGAAAAAAAGATCGCTTCTGAATCTGCCCGATTTAATTTCCTCTTCGAGATCTTTATTAGTAGCGGCGATAACCCTGACGTCTGACTCAATTTCGTTATCTCCGCCTATCCTTTGAAATTTGCCTTCCTGTAAAACCCTCAATATTTTTGACTGCATTCTCAGGCTCATATCGCCTATTTCGTCTAAAAAAAGTGTCCCTCCGTCGGCTAATTCGAATTTTCCTTTTTTTCTAGCCGCCGCTCCCGTAAAAGCTCCTTTTTCGTAACCGAAAATTTCGCTTTCTATAAGCTCTTCCGGTATAGCGGCACAGTTAATTGCTATAAAAGGCTCGCTGCTCCTCAGGCTGTTAATATGAACCGACCTCGCTGCAATCTCTTTTCCGGTGCCGTTTTCTCCGGCAATAAGAACGGGAGCCGAAGACGGGGCCGCCTTATATATCTTTTCCCTTAGATTTTTAATAGATTCTGCCTCGCCGATAAGTTCGAAACTGTTAGGCAGACTTTCTGCCAAAATAGCTTTCTTTTCGTTAAGGCTGTTATATTTTAATGCGTTTTCTACCGTAATAACGAGTCTGTCTAAAGAAAGCGGTTTCTCTATAAAATCGTAAGCTCCTATTTTTATAGTTTTAATTGCCGTATCTATATCGGAATGACCCGAAATCATAATTACCGGAATGTTTTTGTTTATCCTGACCATTTCACGTAAAATATCCGAGCCGTCGGAATCGGAAAGCCAGACGTCCAATAAGACTACGTTAGGCGATTTGTCGGCAAAGGCGTTTAATCCGGCTTTTCCGCCTGCCTCTGTTATTACCGAGTAGCCTTCGTCTTTAAGAATTCCGGAAAGAGAACTTCTTATGCTTTCTTCATCGTCCACTATCAATACAATCTTCATGTTTACCTCTTTTATAAATAAATATTTTATTACTTTTATTTATATACATATAATTATACTTATATTTATAAATAAAATGAGCAATATTTATTCCACTCGATATTTTATATATAAAAAATATTTATTTTAACGATTTGTTATAACTGCATATATATTATAAAATCTGCGCCGCCTCTTTCGTTATTTTCGACACGTATCTGCGCATTGTTTTCCATTAAAATATTTTTTGTAATAGCTAATCCTAGACCGGTTCCGCCCTGTTTTGTAGAAAAATAAGGTTCATAAATATTCTGGACTATTTCGTCGTTTATTCCAGTTCCGTTGTCTGAAAACGATATCTTTAAGGCAAGATTTTTATTTCCGCTTTCTTTACCCCCCCGTTCTATCAGTTCCGTAAAAATTCTAATTTCGGGTTTATAGTCTTCGCCTATTTTCTCCAAATATTTCAAATTAACGCTATATACCGCATTTTCTATTATATTCATAAAAGCTCTTTTCATCTGTCTGCCGTCTATGGAAACCTTCGGCAAAGCATCGCATAAATGCTCTATAAAACAAATATTTCTGTGAGCATTTTTGTATAAGTTGACCACTTCTCCTATTAAAGCGTTTATATCGGCAGGTTCCAAATTTGCTTTTGGAAGCCTTGCATAAAGCGAAAATTCATCTACCAAACTTTTTAAGTCGTCAACTTCCTTTATAATCGTGTTTACCAATTCGCCGAAAGTGCTATCTTCAAGCGATATTTTTTCTCCGTATTTTCTTTTTAATCTTTCTGCAGAAAGACGAATAGGCGTAAGGGGATTTTTTATTTCATGCGACATTCTTTTTGCTACTTCTTCCCATGCCGCAACTCTCTGCGCTTTCATCATATCCGTAGTATCGTTTAATACCACTATAAAACCTATATAATTTCCCGCTTCGTCTTTCATCGTAGTAATATTGACTATATATACCTTCAAAGCTCCGTCTATATTCAATTTTATTTCTTTTGTAAGATTTTCTTTGCCAGTTTTTGCAAGTCCTTTTATAACGCTTCTGATATCCGAAAAAATGTCTTTTGCAAAAACATCTTTATAATTCTTGCCTATAGCATCTTTATAATTTATACCGAACATATCTTCTGCGGCATTGTTTATGCTTCTAACCTTGCCGGTGGAATCTATGCCTATGACGCCTGCATGTATGTTTTTAAGTATTACTTCCATAAACCTTCTTCTTCTTTCGATTTCTTCATTGACGTTTTTTAAATCTATATTTGCTTTTTCTATCTCCTCCTTATTCTTTTTTAGATCTAAAGCCATCAAATTAAACGAATTTATAAGCATTCCTATTTCGTCGTCGCTTTCTTTCGAAACTTTGATATCTAGGTCTCCCGAAGCCACCTTTTTTGTGCCCTCCACAAGATCTATAATAGGCTTAGTCATTTTTTTCGACAAATAAAAGCCAACCCATGATGAAATAAAAAGGACGATAAGCGTAAATATAGAAAAGAAAATAAGGTAAGTGGTTTCCATAGGGTTTTTTATAAACCTTATCTGCGAATACTCCCTGTAAAAATGCTCGAGCCATTCAATTTTACGGTTTACCGCCGCGTCTTTTGCGCTTTTTATCAAGGCACTTTTATGCCTGATTATAGCCGAAGTATAATCCATGGCTTTTTCTAACCTGAAAGTGTACCACTTGTTTATAATATTTGCGGCAAAACCCGTAGCAATCATTACGATAAACATAAACAAGGAAGGAACCACGCTTACTATAACAAACAGTCCCACGAGTTTAGTTCTTAATTTTGCGCCTATTACTCCTCTTTTTCTTTCTATTATTAATTTTATAACGTTTCTCAATACAAGAAACGACATAAGTAAAAAAAGGACTACCGTAATATTTATATAAGCATAAACTATAATCTTAGACGTTACGGAAATGTTCGAAAAAGATATCATGCGCAGTTCTTCAAAAGTAGAAAAAACGACGAGCGCGAAAATTATAGCCGCAAAAATAATTTCCCTTTTTATCTTAACTTTTTCGGAATTTTTTTTATCCATTTTTTTATTGCCTTATTTGCTTTAACTCCTTTTTTATTGTATCATAAAAATATATGAAAATTTTAGTACTCGGCTGCGGCACCTCGACCGGCGTTCCGTTAATAGGATGCCGCTGTAAAGTTTGCGCTTCGGAAAATCCAAAAAACAAACGTTTGAGACCTTCTATACTTATATCCGAAAATAATTTCGATATATTAATAGATACGGCGCCTGACTTAAGAACGCAAGCTTTGAAATTTAATATCGCAAACATCGATGCGGTGTTATATACTCACACGCATGCCGACCATATTTTCGGCATAGACGACCTCAGAATGTTTAATTACTTAAAAAAACAGGACAACAAATTTATACCGGTTTACGCCTCGGAAACGGCGATAAATTTTATTAAAGATAAATTCGACTATATATTTAAAGAAAAAACCGAATCAAGCAAGCCTTATCTAATCCCTAATATTATAAAAGAATCCTTTGAAATCAAATCCGGATTATTTATAACTCCCGTCCCCGTATATCACGGCAAAAATTTAATAAACGGCTACAGAATAAACGACTTCGCCTATATTACCGACGTATCGTCTATAACGGAATCTTCTTTGGGTTTGCTTAAGGGGTTAAACGTGTTAATGATAGACGCCCTCAGGTTCGACTCTCACAAAACGCACTTCAGCATAGCCGAAGCTATTAACGTTGCCGAAAAAATAAACCCGTCCAGAACTTATTTCACGCATATGGGGCATAATATAGATTACGACGAAATAAAAGAAATATGCTCCTGCAAATCCGAAAAACTAATACCGTCTTACGACGGATTAAGCATTGAACTGTAATATAATTTTATATTTCGGCATTGCCAACATTAATTAATCGATACCCGCTATAAGATATATCGCAAACGACATAAATATTATGTCTGCCATGAAAGCCGCAAGAAAAGGACTTAATTGGGCGGATTCGCCCAGAGACAGAGATATCGAATTTATAACCCACCATGTAAAAGCAAATACGATGCTTATCCCTATAGAAACGGGGGAATTGCCTTTTTTACCGAGCATAAGCCCTATCGATATTCCTATAAGTATTAGAATTAAATTTATCAGCGGAAACGACAGTTTGGAATAGTAACTCGTAAGTACGTAGCTTAAACCCGATTCGGATTTTTTTGCTACTGCGACCATCTTTGAAAGATTTATTATAGAGAGAAACTCCGGCCTAAGAGTATTTGACCTGAAAAAATTTAAATTAAGATAAACTGGAATTATAAGAGCTTTAAAATATTTTTGCTCAAATCCGCCGCTTTTGTTTTTCATATTAAAACCGTCGACCTGTCCGGCTCTTAATACAAGGCCTTTGTTGCCGAAACGCCCTGACCTTGCAATATATCTTTTTAAAAGAATGAATTTATCGTTAAAAACGTAAACGTTAACGCCTTTTATAGTTTTATCGGACGGATTCATAATCTCCGCCGTAACTATGCTTCTTTTGTAATGGATTAAAATATTTTTGGTCGTATATTTATAAACCGATTTTTCGTTGAAAGATTTGTTTTTATTGATATCTCTCTGCATAACTACTCTTCTTAAAACATTTGTGCGCACGGCTATGAAGTTTGAAAGCAAAAATGATGCAGCCGATATAAAGAGACCGAGTGCAATCAGCGGAGCAAAAAATTTCAGCATGCTGAGTCCGGACGATTTCACGGCGGTAATCTCATTGTTCTTATTGAAAGCGGAAATAGATAAAAGGGTGGATAAAAGAATCGAGAGCGGCAATACTCTGTATATTATTTCGGGAAGTTTATAAAGATAATAAATGATTATATACTGAAATTCTGGAGAGTGTTTCGTAAATGCCCCAATGTTAGAAATAAAATCTATAGTTACGTAAAAAAATACCAGGCTTATTATAGTTACGGCAAAATATTTTAAAAATTCGTTTAAAAGGTATTTTTGGAGTATTTTCATAATTATTTTAATGAAGCTTTAATATAAAGCACGAAACCTGAGGCGGCAAGAAATAAATCGGCGCCGCAAACTCCTATAAAAGGATTAATTTTATCGTTCAAAGACATATAAAAACCGGAAGTAAATAAAACATAGTAAATAACTACAAATATTATAGTATATGAGATAGCCAGGAATAAACTTCTTTTTTCAAGAAGGGTGCCGAGCGGCATACCTATGAATATAAAAAACAGCGTCGCAACCGGTATTGCTATTTTTTTATAAAGATATGCAAGATAAATATTTTTCATCTCCGGACTTTTCTGAACGATATATTTTCGTAAAAGTTTAGAAAAAGTCAAAAAATGAATAGAGCTATTTTTGCCGGGTATAGAAAGTCCGCTAAGCTTAACGTTAATTTTATAAGTTTTAAAATGCATAATCCAGAAATTCTTAGAATCAGGCTCCTGATTCTGTATAGTGCCGTTTTTCAAATAAAAAGACAGAGTATTACGTTTCCTGTCGTACTTAATATTGCCGCTTTTTGCAATTAAAGTTTCAGGATTATTCCGAACTTTATTTAATATAAAAATTCCTTTAAGCGTAGATTTTTGCGTATTTACGCTTTTAACGAAAATGTTAAGCCCTCCAAACCTGTTAGTGAATGAATTTTTTTTCAATGCGGAAAGGGCGGCTTTTTTAACTTCTTTAACCGCAAGGACCCTAAAAAAAAAATTGAACCTCGGTGCTATATAAAACGAAAAAAGTATAGAAAAAACAAGCGGTATGAGGGAAAATAAAATTGCAGGTTTAGTAAGCCTGAAAATACTTACTCCGGAAGCCCTTAACGCAGTAATTTCGTTATCCTGCGTCATCTTGCCGAAAACAGCAAGTAATGCAAGCAAAAAAGATACGGGCAAGGTTATTATCATAAAATCAGGTATTGTCAAGCTTGCAAGTTTTAAAACGGCAGATATGCTGATGCCTTTATTTAAAACCATCTGCGTCAACAAAAGAATGCGGTTTATCGTAACGCTGAAAGTGAAAATAACCAGACCGAAAATAAACGGAAAAATCATCTGCTTAAAAATATATCTATCTATAGTTGACATATTGTCTTATATATCTTATTATTTTAAAAATTGCTTTAAAATTATTGACTATATTATTTAAAAATATTAAAATTAATCTAAGCCGTATTTGATATAGTAATTTTATATTGTACCAAAAATTATAAATATTTTAAAGATGACGGAGGTTGTTATGTCGTATAATTTAATTTTTATAGACGAAAGCGAATCGATGCAAAGAGCTATAACTGCGATACTACAGGACAATACCGAATTCAACCTCAATCTTGTTAAAGAACCTTCGTCTATTTACAAAGTTGCAAAAAATTTTAAGCCTGATATTATAGTACTGAGCTATAATTCTATCGACACCGATCTAAAGAAAAGCATAACGGAACTTAAAACAAGCAAAGAGTTTGCAGAAACTCCCCTTCTTCTATTAGTTCCTTCTGATTTGTCCGATAAGGAGAGAGACGTTCTTATTAAATTAAAAACGGACGGCTTTATATACAGGCCGTTCGACAAAGATACGTTTATTTTAAAAGTAAAAAAAACCCTGTCTATTCCCGACGAAGATAAATCCGGAAAAATTTCGGGAGATATCGCTTCCGAAAACAAAAAAAACGACTTAAACAAAATTAAGTACGCGGCTAAAAATAATGTTATTAAAAGCGATAAAGTATTCGACATTTCAGATTTTGAAACTAAAAAAAATAACGAAAATTTAGATTTTCAAAACATATCAAATGCTTTATCGCCTAAGAAAGATAATAATAATGAGGGCGGCTATGAAAATGCGGCGTCGGATACCGAAAATTCAGATATCGAATCGGCAGAACTCAGCCAGGCGTTTGAAAATTTATTTAAAGACGATGCTATATTCAAAGAATTTGAAGAATTAAACAAGAAAGACGTCCGGCTTTCGGCTGCAGAAGATTCGAATATTATATCCAAAACCGAAACGACAGCAGGCGCAACTCGGATGCAGGAAATTGAAACAAGCTCAGCCTATGATATAACGCAAACCGGAGAAGAAAAAAATGAAGCGCCTATATCGATTACCGGAACCCAAAATAAATTGGAAACGGAACCGGCTTCCGATATTAAAAAAACTGAAGAACCGACCGATATTGCGGAAATAAAAATTTCGGAACCGTTTTCATACGAAAAGATTCAGGAAACTTCATTAGAGCCGCAAACTCAACAGATTAATACCGACAAGGAAAACGATATACGGAAGACGGAAGAAATTGAAAAATCTGCCGATACTTTATGGAGTATAGAATCTTCAGATTCTTTCGAGCCTAATCCGCTTAACGAACTAATGTCTTCTATAAACGTAAATCAAACATCGCGGAACGTTAATAATGCAGATGATATAAATAACGGTATTTTTGATCTTAGCGCTCCGGAAAGCGGACTTGAAATTAACGCCGATTCTTTAAAAGGAACAGAAGAAGCGTCCGAACAAATAAATGTTGCGGAACAAAATAGTTTAACGGGTTATGGGTCAAATAAAAATCAAACTTCCATAGACGTTAATATTAATAATAATGCAGATGATATAAATAACGGTATTTTTGATCTTAGCGCTCCGGAAAGCGGACTTGAAATTAACGCCGATTCTTTAAAAGGAACAGAAGAAGCGTCCGAACCACACTTGGCGGCTCTCGAGAAACAACAGCCGAATAATCAGGATTTCAATGAACCTTTTGCCGGATTCAATATCGCGTTAAGCGAAGAAAAAACTTCAACCGAAGAAAAAGGAGAATTAAAATTGAAAATTTTAAACGAACAGAATCTTGCCGATATGGATTCTTATCTTAAAAATGCTATAGAAACAGTCATTAGCGAAATTAAACCCGATATTATTGAAACAGTGAAAAAAATGCTTCCAGATATTATTGAAAAGATAGTCAAAGACGAAATAGAAAAAATTAAACAGTCTTAAAAATAAATGCAGATATTAGACTTCCAAATAAAACCTCTTATATACAACGCCTTAAACGAAGATATAAAGTGGGGGGATATAACGACAGATGCCGTCTTGTCGGAAAAAAATAATCCGGTTATGAACTGCGAAGTTATCGCAAAAAGAGCGTGCACCGTTTGCGGGCTTAATATATTTTCAAAAGTATTTGAAATTGTTACAAAAAACGATTATGCCATAGATTTTTATTGCAGCGAAGGAGAAAAAATCGATGCAATGCAGAAAGTTTTGCATCTTAAAGCGAAGGCAGGCGATATTCTCTACGGCGAAAGGACAGCCCTTAATTTTCTTCAGCACTTGTCAGGGATTGCAACTGCGTCTAGCATTGCTTCCGGAGAATTGCGCGGTTTAAAAACTAAAATTTTAGATACCCGAAAAACCATACCGGGTTTAAGATTGCTGCAAAAATATGCCGTTAAAATCGGCGGAGGAGAAAATCACAGATTCGATTTGTCTTCCGGAATACTTATTAAGGACAACCATATTAAACTTGCCGGCGGCGTGAAGGAAGCAATAGGCGCGGTAAAAAAAAAATATTCAGGTTTTAATTTTAAAATCGAGATAGAAACTTCTTGCCTTGCGGAAGTAAGGGAAGCGGTTACAGCCGGAGCAGAAATAATAATGCTTGATAATATGAAAATAGATACGATGAAAAAAGCGGTTAAAATTATAAATAATGCCGCTCTCACCGAAGCCTCCGGCAATATGACCGTAGAAAAATTGCGCGATATAGCGGTAAAAACGGGCGTAGATTATATTTCTATGGGATCCCTTACTAATTCCGTTATGCCGGCTGATTTTTCGCTAAATTTCGTCCTGTAAATTTATCTTAATTTTTTAATAGAAATATTATAAAATATATATTATATATTATAGGGACAGAATTCAATTCTGTCCCTATAACAAATTTGCACAGAAGGACAGAATTCAATTCTGTCCCTATAACAAATTTGCACAAAATAGAAATTTTATTTTAAACAAGGGGTTTTTAATGGAAGAAATAAATTATATCGATATTTTTGAAATCAAAAAAAAATTAAAAAGTTCTTTTATAGGCAAAAATTTATATTATGAACAAAAGGTTGATTCTACTAATACTTTAGCAAGAGATCTTGCTTCTAAAGGCGTAAAAAACGGAAGCGTGGTAATAGCGGATTATCAAGAAAAAGGCAGAGGCAGAAACGGAAAATTTTGGACGTCTCCCTGTGCCTGTAATATATACATGTCTATAATATTAAAACCTAAGATAACTCCGGAAAATGCCCAGGGCATGACGATATTGGCAGCGGTATCGGCCGCCGACGCGATTACTGAAACCGCTTCTTTAAACCCTCAGATTAAATGGCCTAATGATTTACTTATAAATTCAAAAAAAGTATGCGGTATTTTAACAGAAATGGCTACTCAAAATATGACTATAGAATATATAATAGTAGGAATTGGAATGAACGTTAATATTGCGGAAAACGATATCGACGACAATATTAAAGATATCGCTACGTCTCTTTTGATAGAATCAAAAAAAATTAACGGAACAAACGTCCTCATCGATAGAAATACTCTTATAGCTTCTATACTTAACAAGTTCGATAAATATTATGAAATGTTTTTATCGACCGGACTCTCTTCTATTTTAACAAGCTATCAAAAATATTTCGGCATGATGGGGAAAACGGTAGAAATAAACGTTAAAGATAAAAAAATATCCGGACAGGTCGTTGGAATTGATTCTAAGGGAGCTCTTCTGCTAAAAACCGGAGAAAACGAATTAGAAAAAGTAGTATCGGGCGAAATATATATATAATTTTTATTTTATGATATTATCTTGCGATATAGGCAACTCATCGTCATCATTCGGCATATTTGAAGATGCGAAATATAATCCTGCAGAAACCTTCAGAATAGACACGAAAAAAATTTCTACGGAGCAGGATTTAAAAAAGTTTTTGTCGAAAAATACCTCCGTAAAAAATTTGTCTGGAATATGCATTTCATCGGTAGTGCCTTCTGCAAACCCTATTTACGAGAATTTTTTTAACAAAATAAAGTTAAAGCCTTTTTTTATCTTGCCCGAAATAAAGTTAAATATAACTCTTTGCATTGAAAACTTTGCTAAACTGGGTTCGGACAGGATAGCAAACTCTTGCTGGTCTCATTTTTATAATCAAAATTCACCGGAGAAAAAATTCCAGATAATAATAGATATCGGGACTGCCGTAACCATAGATTCGTTAAATAAAAGCGGGGATTTCTTAGGCGGCATCATATATCCAGGCATAAATTCTCTTGCAAATTGCCTATATGAATCTACGGAAAAACTGCCCTTAATTAAAATAAATAAACCTAAAAATTTAATCGGCACAAATACCGAATCTGCAATCCAATCCGGTATTTATAACGGAATCTTATATTTAATAAAAGGGTTCGTAAGCGATATATGTGATTTTTACGGCGTTTGCGGCAATAAAAATATCCGGCTTATCTTTACCGGCGGACAATCTTCGTTGATTTTTAACGACTTAAATATCGATGCCGAAAATATAATCGATGAATTTTGTACGCTTAAAGGAATAAAATATCTATACGATATAAATAAATAACTTATGTTCCTTCCTGCCATGATTTAAGATATTTTATCTGCTCTTTCGTCAGTTTATCAATCTCTATATCCATAGACTTAAGTTTTAAAGAGGCTATTCTTTCGTCGATTTCCTTAGGAACATCGTAAACGCCAGGAAGCATTGTTTTTCCAAGAACCGCAAATTCCGCGGAGAGAGCCTGCACTGAAAAACTCATATCCATAACGCTTGCCGGATGTCCATGTGCGCTTGCAAGATTAATGAGCCTTCCTTCAGCAAGTAAATATATTCTTTTGCCGTTTTTCAGCGTATATTCTTCGACAAAATCTTTTGCCGTTTTTACCGATTTGGCTATTTTCTTTAATCCCTTAATATTTATTTCTACGTCGAAATGACCTGAGTTGCATACTATAGCGCCGTCTTTCATGTTTTGAAAATGCTCGACGTCTATAACGTTTATATCGCCGGTAACGGTGCAAAATATATCGCCCACTTTTGCCGCTTCGGTTCCTTTCATTACTCTAAAACCGTCCATTACGGCTTCAAGCGCTTTAACCGGATCTACTTCCGTTACTATTACGTTAGAACCTATTCCTCTGGCTCTAAGCGCAAGCCCCTTGCCGCACCAGCCATAACCCAAAACTACAAAGTTTTTACCCGCAAGCAGTTTATCCGTCGCCCTGATTATTCCGTCTATGGTCGACTGTCCGGTGCCGTATCTGTTGTCGAAAAGATGTTTTGCATCCGCATCGTTTACGGCAATAACCGGTATTTTAAGCTCTCCTGCTTCCTGCATAGAACGCAGTCTGATTACGCCTGTAGTAGTTTCTTCCATAGAGGCTTTTATGTTTTTTATAAGTTTTTTATGCTTTTTATGTATTACAGATATTAAGTCTGCTCCGTCGTCTAACGTTACGTTAGGTTCTTTGCTAAGAACGCTTTCTATATGACTGTAATAAGTGTCGGAATCTTCCCCTTTTATAGCATAAACGTCTATTCCGAAATCTTTTGTAAGAGAAGCGGCTACATCGTCCTGCGTCGAAAGAGGGTTTGATGCGCAAAGATATATTTCGGCGCCGCCTTCTTTCAAAGTTCTGGCAAGATTTGCGGTTTCCGCCGTTACATGCAGACAGAGCCCCATTTTTAAACCCTTAAAAGGTTTATTGTCAACAAACTGTTCTTTTATTAAACCTAGAACGGGCATATCCTGTTCTGCCCATAAAATTCTCTCTTTACCTTCTTTTGCAAGTTTAATATCTTTTATATCCGACATCCAGCCTCCATTATTATATTAAATTTTATACATGCTCTTTGACTTTGCTTAAATTAGCCGATACTTCTTTGATTTCCTCAATTTTAAGAAGTTTTTCCCAGACGAAATCTTCGTCGAATCTGCCAAAATGACCATAATTAGATGTTTTAGAGTAAATAGGCCTTAAAAGATCTAATGTTTTAACTATATTATATGGTTTTAAGCTGAAAACTTCCAATACGGCATCGGAAATCGCTTCATCGGGATAGATTCCCGTTCCGAAAGTATTTGCCATAACCGAAACCGGCTCGGCGATTCCTATAGCATAAGCTATTTGAACTTCGCATTTTTTTGCTATACCGCTTCCGACTATATTTTTGGCTATATATCTTGCCATGTACGAACCGCTTCTGTCGACTTTAGAAGGGTCTTTTCCTGAAAAAGCGCCTCCGCCGTGTCTACCCATCCCTCCGTACGTATCGACTATTATCTTTCTTCCGGTTAAACCTGTATCTCCGTTTGGCCCGCCTATTACGAAACGACCTGTAGGATTAATAAAAAACTTCGTATCTTTATCCATAAGGTCGGCAGGTATCGTTTTATCTATAACCTCTGCGATAACGGCATCTTTAAGTTTTTCTTGAGATACGGATTCTGTATGCTGAGTAGAAAGAACTATCGAGGTGATTTTTTCAGGCTCTCCGTTAACGTATCTGACGGAAACCTGCGATTTGCCGTCCGGCCTTATGAAATCGAGAACTCCGGATTTTCTAACTTCGGCAAGTCTTTTGGTTAATTTATGTGCATAATAAATAGGCGCAGGCATAAAATCTTCCGTCTCGGAAGTTGCGTATCCGAACATCAAACCCTGATCGCCGGCACCCTGATCTTCGTCTTTTTCACGCACCACGCCCATTCTGATGTCCGAAGACTGCTTTCCTACTGCGGCTATTATTCCACAGCTTTTATAATCGAAACCTATGGATGAATCGTCGTACCCTATTTCTTTTATAACTTTTCTTATTATATCCTGATAATTTACCGTTCCGTTTGACGTAACTTCGCCGGCAATAGCCACAAGACCGGTGGTTACCATTGTTTCTAAAGCAACTTTAGAATGTTTGTCCTGCCCTATAAAGGCATCTAAAATAGAGTCTGATATTTTATCGCAAATTTTATCGGGATGACCTTCCGTTACGGATTCCGAAGTAAAAATAAAACTTGATTTTTTATTTTTCATAATAAACCACCTTTAATTTAATGTTTAAAAAATATACTAAAAAAAATTCACCTATATATTATATAACTATATGATAATATCATATAATAAATATATCATAAAATCAATAAATTTTGCGGTTTTTTTTCGATTTATTTCCTTTGAACGTCTCTATGATAAAAAGTAATTCCGTAATCTTCATTAATGCCTGCAAGCCTTTTTTTTAATTCTTCGACTATAAACACCGACCTGTGAACGCCGCCGGTACATCCAATAGCTGCGGTAAAATAAGATTTATTTTCTTTTTTATAAAGAGGAAGCGTAAAAGTTAAAAAATCCGATATGCGGGTTATAAATTCATCGCTCTCTTTAAACGACAGCATATATTCGGCTATTTCCGAATCGAAACCGGTAAGATTTTTAAGTTGCGGCATAAAATAAGGGTTAGGAAGAAACCGCGCGTCAAAAAGCGTATCGGCGGAAAGCGGAATGCCGTATTTAAAACCGAAGGAGATTATTTTAACCGAAAATTGAGCTGAAGATAAAAGACCGTCCAGATGGGCAGATAAGATGCCCTCTAAATCGTGTATTTTAATATCGGATGTGTCTATTACCGCATCTGCATTGCCCTTTGCATTATTAAGAAGTTTGCGTTCTTTTTTGACCGCCGTAGTTATATCGCCTTCCGAGAGAGGATGTTTTCTTCTTGTTTCGGAATATCTCCTTATTACTACGTCGTCTCTTGCGTCTAAAAAAATAAATTTAAAAAAACATGCCCGCTTTTTTAAAAATTTGATATAGTCTTCAAACTCTTTTAAAAAACTTTTTTCCCTGATATCTATAACAAAAAGTATGTTTTTAAGGCGGGCGGCCAACCCTAATTCAAAAAATTTCGGCAGCAAAATCATCGGCATATTATCTACGCAAAAAAAACCTCTATCTTCAAGAATTTTTAACGCCGAAGACTTTCCCGAACCGGAAATACCGCTTATTATCAGTATATTTGGTTTTTCGGTATTTTCGGATTTTGATTGATAAATAGACACGTCAATTATATTTAATTTATACGTTTAAATTTAATTTCCGTTACCGTTGCATATGTAAATCGCTTTATTGATTAAAATTCAGGGGTTATCATAGAAATTTCGCCGTCATCGCCGCGATAAATGAAAGATACTTTGGATGATTCTTTATCTTTGAAAATTATAAAATCTTTGTTTCTTTTTTCTAATTTATGCAAGGCTTCTTTAACGCTTAACGGCTGTCTTTCATAATCGTCTTTTATTGCAATATCTAAAGACGAATCGTCGTCTGTTTCGGAAAATAAGTCCGCTCCTTCTTCTACGTGCTCTTTTCTTCTCATCTTCTCCTTATGCTTTTTAATCTGCGACTCGACTTTTTCCAGCAAAAGGTCTATGGCGCTGTATATGTCTGCCGATTTTTCTTCCGCATTTACGGTAAGGTTTTTTGCCGTTAATTTAATCTGCGCAACGCCGGATTCTTTATGGTCGACACGTTCGATACTAAGAGTAATATGCACATCCATAATATTGTTTAAATACTTTTCTAATTTTTGGAATTTTGATTCGGCATACTGCCTTATAGCATCGCTGGAATCGATATGCTTAAACGTAACTGCAATGTTCATCTTTTTGGTCTCCTTTTTGTTAATGTGTATTGTTTATAATAAAATATTTTTATGCCTTATACTTGAAGGCGGTATATTCATAATATCCCTATATTTTGCAATCGTCCTTCTTGCTATATTAATACCCTGTTTCTTTAAAATATCAACGATTTCCGCATCTTTATAAACTTTGCCGATAAAATGTTCTGAATCTATAATAGATTTGATTCTCGCCATAACGTTACCGGATGAAGATTCGCCGTATGAAGCTCCGGTAAAAAAATTTTTAAGCTCGAATACTCCCATGTGGGTGCTTAAATATTTATTCGCGGTAGCTCTGGAAACGGTAGATTCATGAATATTAAGCTCTTCGGATATATCTTTTAGAATCAAAGGTTTCAGGTTGCCGCCGCATTTATCGAAATAATCGTACTGTTTATCGACTATTTTCTGTGCAATATTTAAAATAGTTTCTTTTCTCGTATTAATGCTTTTCATTAACCACATAGCCGATTTAAATCTTTCTTCGGCATAATTTTTAATATCGGGCGATACCGCTATTTCACCGCTGATAACCTTTTTATAATAAGAATTGATTTTTATCTCCGGAATAGAATCGTCCTGCATATATACCACGTAACGATCATTCTCTTTTTTTAGGAAAAGATCCGGAACAATGTAACGAGGCGCTTCTTTGCTGAAATTAGCCGCCGGGTTCGGATTTAATTTTTTTAAATTTTCTATAGAAAGCAAAACTTTTTCTAAACTTGTTTTTGTTTCTTTGCATATTTTTTGATAATTTTTAGCGGCTACTTCTTTTAAGTACTTATTTATTAATTCTTTTAGCAGAGCATCGCCCTTGAAATAAAAATCCGCTTGAATAGCCAGACTTGATATTACGTTATCGGCGGCTAATCCTACAGGTTCTAATATATTAATTTTATAAAGCGTATTCGGTACAAAAGTAGCGTTTATATCGTGTGAAATATTTTTTTTTACAAAATATTCAAGGTCTTTTATTGAAACCGCAAGAAATCCTTTAGAGTCTAAATTGCCGGCAATGTATTCGGCAAGCATAATTTCATCGTCCGAAAAATTACCGGTTCTGACTTGCTCCATTACATGTTCGTAAAGCGTTTCACCTCTATAAAAACTGCTCTCTAATTTATATTCTAAATAATTATTGTCTCCTGCGCCTAAAATACCGTCGTTTTTAGATAAATCTACAAGCTGTTCGTTATAGTTCACCAAGTACTGAGCAATTTCATTAAAACCTTGTTCCGATTCGGAATCGGCTTCAACCGGAATATTAGACGGAAGCGCATCTTCAGGTTTATAATTTTCGGCTTCGTCTTCACTTTTCACGCCGGCAGATTCGGCATCAAGAATAGGGTTTTCCAATATTTCTTGTTTAACCATATCTGAAAGTTCGATATTGTTAAGAGCAAGCATCTTGATCGCAAGCTGCAGCTGCGGGGTCATCACCAACTGTTGGGACAGTTTAAGATTTTGCCTCAGTTCCATACCGCTCATAAAAAAACTCCTGAAAAAACAAATTAATAATCGCCGTTAAATCGATGCAGAGCTATATATTTCAATTAAGTTATATAGTTCCTTAAATCACCGTTATAGACAATTTTATAGTCTCTAATGGTGATTTAAGGATTATATATTAATTATATAACATTTAAATCTAAATACCCAGATTAAACTTTTCTCCAAGGAAAAATCTTTTAACAATCGAGCTGGAAATAATGTGGGAAGGGGAACCTTTTTCTATTATTTTTCCGTCATTTATTATATATGCGCTGTTGCATATCCTTAAAGCTTCCCTTACGTTATGGTCGGTTATTAAAATACCTATTGAATCTTTCTTTAAACCGATAAGAATATCCTGCATATCCTCTACGGCGATAGGATCTATGCCTGAAAAAGGTTCGTCTAAAAGTATAAACTTTGGAGAAAGTATAAGCGATCTGGCTACTTCTACCCTTCTTCTTTCTCCTCCGGATAAGCTCATTACAAAAGATTTTCTTACTTTCTCGAGTCCGAATTTTTCTATCAATTCGTTAAGCCTCTGATTTTTTTCTTTTTCGGATATTTTTAAAAGTTCAAAAATAGCCGTAAGATTCTGTTCCGCCGTAAGTTTCCTGAATACCGAAGTCTCTTGAGGCAAATAACCTATGCCTAATCTTGCGCGTTTATACATAGGCAGTTTAGTAATGTCGACGTCGTCCAAAAATATGGAACCGCCGTCCGGCCTAAGCATGCCTGATATCATATTAAAAGTAGTCGTCTTACCGGCTCCGTTGGGGCCTAAAAGACCGGTTATCTCTCCAGGCCTAATTTCAAGACAAACTTCATTTACTACCGTCCTTTTTTTAAATTTTTTAATTAAATTTACGGCTTTTATCATCTTTGTTTCTTTGTTTTTACGTTATTTTTTTTTACGCTGATTGACTTTTTTGAATAAACTACGGCATTAACGCGTTTTGGTCCACCGATAACGGTAGAAATACCTGTTTTAAAATTAATTATTATTTTCTTTCCGGCTATTCTGTTTTTCCCCTCGTATGCCACTGGATTTTCCGTTATTACCGCAATTTTCCTTTTATCGTAATAAACTGCCCTCCCTCCGGTAATATTGTCTTTGCCTTTTATAATATGCACGTTTCCCGTAGCGATAAGTATTTTAATTTTATTTTTTTTAGTATATATAATTTTAAGTACAGACGACAGTATCTTCAGTTTGCCCTTAAGAGCCACCACGTGCCCCTTAAATACTGCAATATGCGTTTTATTGTTTACCGTTAAAGAATCGGACTTTATATCGGTTTTATTATGCGTTTTATTCGCATTGTTTAAATTATTGCGAGTTGAAGCGCCGAGCGATAAATTATTTTGAAACAGTAAAAATATCGGCAAAAAAATAAAAACGATAAAAAAATAAAATTTGATTTTCATTTAGACGACCTTCTCATATTAGCGTTATTAGATAAAAAATGAACGTCTTTCCGTAAAACAAATAATTTCTTTTTTACGTAATAGATAAATCCTTCTCCTGAAATAAAATAATTCTTGCTTTTAATTTTCATGCCGCCAGGAGCCGCTATTTCGTCTTTTTTAGCAAAATAATCTATTATATCAGTTTTAATCAGCATGCCGTTTGAACCATTTATCGAAACGCCGCCTGAAATTATTACGTTTTTAGAAACGGTATTAAGTTTTCCGGTTTTCCCTATTATTATATAAGCCGGTTTTCTATTTTTGCCGTAAATATAAATCTTTACGGCGTTTAATTTTATTATATTTTTCTTTTTAGACTTATAGTTTAAACTTTTAGCGAAAATTTCATAAGCAAGAATTCCTTTTTTATAAAATTTATAATCTATTTTTTTAAGGCTTATGTAACCTTTTGATATCTTGAAATTGAAAAGTCCCGTATTGCCGCGAAGATAATGCAGTATAAGAAAAACTGCCAGAATAGCTATAAAGCATAAAGACAGTATAAGCGCAATTATTCTTATAGTTTTCCGGTCTAAGGACATATAATTTAATTACAACGAATTCAAAAATTTTAAAAGCAATCCTTTCTCTTTTAAAATTATATCGCAAACCTCCCGCACCGCACCGCACCCGCCGTTTTTAGAGGTTACAAAGTCGGCGCAATCCTTTATGTATTCCGGCGCATTAGGAACCGTGGCAGAAATTGCGGCTAATTTTAAAAGTTCTATATCGACAATATCGTCCCCCATGTAGAATAAATTTTTAACGTCTATTTTAAACTCTTCTAATAACGGTTTCAGCGCTTTATATTTATCCTTGCATCCCTCTATATAAAAATCTACTCCGAGTTCCTTGGCTCTTAAAGAAGCTGCATGACTTGTTCTTGCGGAAATCATACCGACTTTTAATCCGGATTTTTTGGCTAATTTCATGCCTGCCCCGTCATGGGCAAAAAAAGTTTTTGTTTCAACCCCGTTTTCGGATAAATATATTTTTCCGTCCGTCAAAACTCCGTCAACGTCGAAAACTAAAATTTCTATATCGGAAAAATTTAATTTTTTAGTCATATTATTCCTGCTTTTATTATATCGTGAATATGAATAACTCCGATAGGATTTTTATAGCCTTCCGATTCTACCACGAAAAGCGAAGTAATTTTCGATTCCTCCATTTTTTGCAGAGCGTTAACGGCAAGAGCATTCTTCAGTATAGTTTTAGGATTTTTAGTCATTATGTTTTTTACCGGTTCGTTTATTATATCAATCGGAGAAAGCATTGCCCTCCTCAAATCTCCGTCGACTATTATGCCGCATAGAATATTATTCTCGTCTATAACTCCGGTAAGCCCTAATCTTTTAGAATTCATTTCTAAAATAGCGTCCTTTAATAAAACCGTATCCCGGACCAAAGGTATTTCTTCGTCATTATGCATTAACTCGGCCACTTTTATAAATTTTTTGCCTATAGAACCTCCCGGATGAAGTTTTGCAAAATCTTCTTCTAAAAAATTCCGCTCCTTTAAAAGCGCAACCGCAAGAGCGTCGCCGATTGCAAGCTGAGCCGTCGTGCTCGCGGTAGGAGCTATATTATAAGGACACGCTTCTTGGGCTACGGATACGTCGAAAAAATAATCCGATAATTCAAATAAACGCGAATGTTTATTGCCTGAAAATCCAATAATTTTAGCGCCTATAAGCTTTATTGCCGGCAGTATCGAAGCTATTTCTTTGGTATTTCCGCTGTTAGACAGAACTATTACCGCATCGTTTTTAGAAATAACTCCGAGATCTCCATGTGAAGCTTCCGCCGGATGCATAAAAAAAGATGGAGTACCGGTACTTGCAAGGGTAGAAGATATTTTTCTGGCTATAATACCCGATTTCCCCATTCCGGTTAAAATAACTTTGCCTTTAATCCCTATAAGGCAATGCACCATTTTTTCAAAATTATCGTCAAGCCTGTTTATAAGGGCAGACACCGAATCGGCTTCTATTCTTAACACATTTTCTGCCGTTTTTAATATATTATGCTGCGTCATTTTTTTATATTTTACTATATTTAGATATTTCCAGAATATTTTTTAAATTATCCTTAAATGAGCTCAAATAAACGGAATTTGCGGAATCGCTTAAAGCTCTCGGCGGATCGGTGTGGACTTCAAAAAACAAACCGTCGACTCCTGCCGCTGCTGCCGCCCTTGCAAGCGGCATAACGTATTCCCTGTTTCCAGAAGAAACTGAGCCCCCTCCCCCAGGCAGTTGGACGCTGTGCGTAGCATCGAAAACTACGAGTGCTCCGGTTTCTTTCATTACGGGAATAGACCTGAAATCTACGACAAGATTATTATAGCCGAAACTTACCCCTCTTTCGGTCAAAATCACCTTATAATTTTCTACCGACGCAATTTTTTCTACTATAAATTTCGTATCCCATGGCGCCATAAACTGACCTTTCTTAACGTTAATTACTTTTCCTGTTTTTGCCGCTTCTAAAATAATATCGGTTTGACGGCACAAAAAAGCAGGTATCTGTATAACGTCGAGAACGCCGCCCGCAATTTCGGCCTCTTTTGCGCTATGAACGTCGCTTAATATAGGAACGTCATATTTCGCTTTAATATCGCTTAATATTTTTAAACCTTTATCTATGCCGGGACCCCTGAAAGAATTAACCGACGTTCTGTTTGCTTTATCGTAAGAAGCCTTAAAAATAAGATTAAAATTTAGTTCTCTGGAATATTCCTTCAACGTCGAAACTATATCGTCCATGGCGGCGGCATCCTCTATTACGCAGGGGCCGGCAATTACAAAAGGATAGTCGTTATTAAATTTAAATTTTAATTCCGATGTTAAATCTTCTTTTGTAAAAACATTTATTTTTTTCATATCGTTTAATTTTAATTTATGCGAAAATGCTGGAAAAATTTAAATAATATTTTAAACAGGCGTGTTTTTGCTTTTCCTTTTATTTTTATTTAATTTATCGACTGCTTTCGTCATATTATGTTTAGCTTTAATCTTAACTTTAACCTTAGGCTGAATCGATAATAAATTATTCGAATATTTAACCGCTGCCGCAATAAATTCCCTGAACAGCGGATGGGGATACAGCGGCGAAGATTTGAATTCCGGATGAAACTGGCACCCTATATACCACGGATGGTCTTTAATCTCGCAAATTTCTATAAGTTTATCATCCGGCGATGTCCCTGAAAAAACAAAACCGGAAGTTTTAAATTTTTCTCTGTATTTATTGTTAAATTCAAACCTGTGCCTGTGTCTTTCGCTTATAATAATGTTTCCGTCATGATTCAACTTTACGCAGTTTTTATTGTTAGCCGGATATTTTTTATTGTTTTTATAATAAATTTGATAGGCAAGCGTATTTTTAGATATTACGCATGGATATGCGCCTAATCTCATAGTTCCGCCCATATTGCCGATATCCTTCTGGTCGTCCATTATGCTGATTACCGGATCCGGCGTAATTTCGTCGAACTCGTAGGAATTTGCGTCTTTCAAACCCAACACGTTTTTTGCATATTCTACCGTCATAAGCTGCATTCCGAGGCATATTCCGAAATAAGGAATATTGTTGGTTCTTGCATAATTAATTGCCCTCAACATTCCGCTAATGCCGCGGGAACCAAAACCGCCCGGAACCAGTATGCCCGAACATCCTTCTAATTCTTTAAGGTTATCCTTCCAGTCGTCTCCTTCTAAATCTTCGGAATTGATATATTTTATATTTACGCTAACGTTATTGGCAAGACCGCCGTGAATAAGACTTTCGTTTAAGCTTTTATAAGATTCTTTAAGATTTACGTATTTCCCTACTACGGCTATAGTAACTAAATTTTTAAGCGTTTTTAAAGTATTGGATATATTAGTCCATGCGTTTAAATCCGGAGATTTAGCCCATATATTCAAGTATTCTATTATTTTTGAATCGAGTTTTTCTTCGTGAAGGGAAAGCGGAACGTCGTAAATGCTCTCTTCGTCTTTAGCGGTAATAACCGCATCTGCTTCGACGTTGCAGAAAAGAGCTATTTTTTCCCTTATATCCTGCGGCAAAACTCTGTCCGCCCTGCATATTATAATCGAAGGTTCTATGCCTATAGCCCTCAATTCTTTAACGGAATGCTGGGTCGGCTTTGTTTTAAGCTCGTCTGCCGTTTTTATAAACGGAACTAGCGTTAGATGAATATAAAGAACGTCGTCTTTGCCTTTGTCTAATTTAAACTGTCTTATAGCCTCAAGAAAAGGAAGGCTTTCTATGTCGCCTACCGTTCCGCCTATTTCTATAATCGCAACGTCTTTGCCTTCGGAAGCTTCGATTATTCTTTTTTTTATTTCGTCTGTTATATGCGGAATTACTTGAACGGTTTTGCCGAGATAAGCTCCTTTTCTTTCGTTGCTGATAACGGCATCGTAAACCTGTCCGCTTGTTAAGTTGTTCTTTTTTGTAAGAGAAAGCGACGTAAATCTTTCGTAATGGCCGAGATCAAGGTCGGTTTCGGCTCCGTCGTCGGTAACAAAAACCTCTCCGTGCTGAAAAGGATTCATAGTTCCCGGATCTACGTTTATATATGGGTCAAGCTTCTGCATTGTTATATTAAGCCCCCTTGCTTCAAGAAGAGCTCCTATGGATGAAGCCGCAATGCCTTTCCCAAGACTTGAAACGACACCGCCCGTTATAAATATATACTTTGTCTTATTCATATTTGTTCAACCCCAAAACGTCTCTCATATCGTAAAATCCTTTGTTTTTATCGCTAAGCCATACAGCCGCTTTAATTGCGCCGCGCGCAAAATTATTTCTGGATACTGCCTTATGCGTAATTTCTATTATTTCTTCGTTTCCGGCAAATATTACCTTGTGTTCTCCTATTATATCTCCGGCTCTTACCGAAAATATGCCTATTTCGTCTTTTTTTCTTTCTCCTACGTCTCCACACCTGCCGTAAACTGCTTTTTCCGCAAGATCAATATGCCTCTGTTTAGCTATCGATTCCGCAAGCATTTTAGCAGTTCCGCTTGGAGCGTCTTTTTTCTTTTTATGGTGCATTTCTATTATTTCACAATCGTAATTTATTCCAAGATATTTTGACGCATCATAAACGATATTCATTAAAACGTTAATTCCTAAGCTCATATTGCCGGACAAAACAATAGGAATACGTTTTCCGTAATCTTCTACCGTTTTTAAATCGTTTTCCGAAAATCCGGTAGAACCGATAACGATAGGAACATTATAAAGCGCCGCCTCTTCCGCATGTATCAATGATGCGCTTTTAGACGTGAAATCTATAACGACTTTTTTCTTAATTGCGGCGGTTAAATGAAGAGCTTCTTTTAAAGTTAAAAATTTTCCTGCCGAAACTTTATTGATTTCTAATTCGGTTAAATCTTTAAGAGGCGAAACTGTTGTTTCATCTTCGGCATAATTTGAATCTATGCCGCCTATAAATAATAAATCCGGATAATCGGAAAGAACGGAGATTATAGCATTCCCCATTCTCCCTTTGCTCCCGCAAACTAATATACCCTTTTTTTCCATTATTGCAGTATCCCGTATTCTTTTAAGGCTGTTTTTATTTTATCTATACTGCCGCCGGATGCTTCCGATAAAGGCAGCCTTATTTCATTTTCAATAAATCCCATTATGTTTAAAGCTTTTTTTACCGGTATAGGATTAGTTTCTATAAACATTGCATGAATAAGCGGAAGTAGTTTAAAATTAAGCCTCCTTGCAGACTTAAGGTCTCCTTTTAACGCATAATCCGTCATAAGAGACATATCTTTAGGCACAATGTTTGAAACCGTCGAGATAACGCCGCCGCCGCCTACGGCAATTATCGGAAGGGTAAGCGCATCATCGCCGGATAAAACGCAAAATTTCTCAGGCGCTTTTCTCAAAATAGCCGTTGCCTGCTCCAAAGAACCGCTTGCTTCTTTAATTCCTGTTATATTGTCAATTTCTGCAAGCCTCAATACCGTTTCGGGAAGAATATTGACCGCCGTTCTGGTAGGAACGTTATAAAGAATTACAGGTTTGGAACAACTGGCGGCTACCGTTTTAAAGTGAAGGAAAAGCCCCTCCTGCGTAGGTTTATTATAATAAGGAGTAATTTGCAAATGTCCGTCTATTTTAAACTTTTCTGCAGCTTTTGCAAGATGAACGGCTTCTACCGTATTATTAGAACCGGTTCCGGCTATAACTTTAATTTTGCCTTCAGCCGCTTCGGCAGCAATCCTAATAACGTCTATATGCTCTTCAAACGAAAGCGTAGCCGATTCGCCGGTGCTTCCGCACGCAACAATTCCCGCCGCTCCGTTTTCTATCTGAAATTCTATCAGTTTTCTAAGCGCTTTTTCGTCTATTTTGCCGCCTTTAAAAGGCGTTACTATTGCCGTGAAAACTCCTTTAAACATATTTAAAACTCCTTTTTTATTTATTTGTTAAAAAATATCGCTTCGCTGAGGCTCGCAATGACTAATGGCTATGTGCAAAGCAATATCTGATTATTTTATGTTTTCCGGTATAATTTCTTTATCTATTAAATCCTCATAGGTTTCGCGATTTCTAATTACATAAAAATTATCTTTATCGACGAGTACTTCTGTAGCCCTTGGCCTTGAGTTATAGTTGGAAGACATCGAAAAACCATAAGCGCCTGCGCTGAATACCGCAATTAAATCTCCATCCGAAACCGAATTTAAAACTCTGTCTTTTCCGAAAAAATCGGCGGATTCGCAAATAGGACCTACTATATCTGCTTTAATTTTAGGCCCTTCTTTTTTTATAACCGGCACTATTTCATGATACGCCTCATATAGAGCCGGCCTGATTAAATCGTTCATTCCCCCGTCGGTTATTATAAAGTTTTTACTTCCGGTATCTTTGACGTATGTAACTTTAGCGACAAATATTCCGCCGTTTCCGACTATTAATCTGCCCGGTTCGAAAATAACCTTTCCGTCGTAACTTTTTAATATATTTTTAATAGAATTCATATAAGTGGAAGGATGAGGCGGCATTTCATTTTCGTAAGTTATACCGAGTCCGCCTCCAAGATCCAGATATTTAATATCGAAACCTTTAGCGGTAATTCTGTCGAGAAGTTCCTTTATTATTTCTACGGCATCATTAAACGGGGATATTTCTGTCAACTGCGAACCTATATGGCAGTCAAGCCCTACTACGTCTATATTTTTCAATTCCTTTGCCGTTTCGTACGCCGAAACAGCATGTTTTATGCTTATGCCGAATTTATTTTTCTTAAGGCCGGTAGATATATAAGGATGCGTTTTAGGATCGACGTTCGGGTTTATCCTGAAAGATATTCTTGCTTTCGTATTTAACCTGCCGGCTACTTTATCGATAAGAAAAACTTCGGGCAGTGATTCCACGTTAAACATAAGGATATTAGATTTGATCGCATATTCTATTTCGGCTTCAGTCTTTCCTACCCCGGAATATACAACTTTTCCCGTATCTACTCCAGCTTTAATTGCCCTGAAAAGTTCTCCTCCGGAAACTATATCCGCGCCCCAGCCCATTTTAAATAAAAAATTAAGTATAGCGATGTTTGAATTAGCTTTAACGCTGTAGCATACTAATGAATTTAAAACTCTGGAACTTTCGTCGAAAACGTTAAAATGCCTTCTTAAAGTAGCCAGCGAATATAGATAAAACGGCGTTCCGACGTTGCCGGCAATTTCCTTAACGGGCACGTTTTCGCAATAAAGTTGGTTTTCTTTAAAAATAAAATCGTTCATAAGTTATAATTTCCTGTCTATTATATAATCTGCAATATCTATTAAACTGTTTTTATACTTTGAGTCCGGAAATATATCAAGATTCTTTTTTGCTTTTTTTATCGCATCTTTTGCCTTCGATATAGTATAGTCGATAGAACCGTAACTTTTAACCAACGACAAAACCGTTCTAAGATCCTTGGATGCCAGCCTTTTTTTATAAATTATATTAGTGATAACTTCTTTTTCGTCTTGACTTGCCCTTTCTATAGCATGTATCAGCGGAAGCGTGAGTTTCCCTTCTTTTAAATCGTTTCCTATAAATTTACCGAACTCTTTATCCGAAATATAGTCTAACGCATCGTCCATAAGCTGAAAAGCAATTCCTATATTCAAGCCGTAATCGTAAAGTTTTTTTGCACATTTTTCTTCTTTGCCGGCAATTATGGCGCCGACTTCGGAAGCACATGCAAAAAGAACGGCGGTTTTTTTAATAATTATATCTAAATAATCTTTTTCGCCGGTTTTTATATCCGCAGTTTTAACTAATTCTTTTACTTCTCCCTCCGCCATAAGGGTAGTAGCGTCGGAATAAGACTTTATAACTTTTATATTATTAATATCCGACAAGACTTTAAAAGATTTGGCAAATAAATAATCTCCTACAAGAACGGCGGCTTCGTTTCCAAAAATTGTATTCGCGGATGCCTTACCCCTTCTTAATGGAGCATTATCTACGACGTCGTCGTGAAGCAAGGTAGCCGTATGAATAAATTCTATTACGGCCGCAAGCGAAATATGGTCGTTCCCGTCGTAACCGCATAATTTTGAAGCTACGATAAGAAGTATAGGACGTATTCTTTTCCCTCCGCTTGAAATGACATATTCGGCAACCTTATGTATTAAAGGCGTTTCCGTTATAAGATGTTTTTCGAACTGCTCTTCTACTTTTTCTAATTCGTTTTCTATATAATCGAAAGAAATATTTTGCAAAATAGATTCTCTTTTTTATTTTTTAATTAATTATTTTATTAACTGCCTGACGTTTATTTTATTTCAGTTAGACTAAATATTCAATAATTTTTTTTAATTTTGTTAAAGGATGAAGATTTACGGCGGAAATGCCCTTAACGTCTTTTACGTCTTTAACGTTGGATTGAGGAAGCAAAACATCGGAAAAACCCATATTTAACGCCTCTTTTATCCTTGCAGAGGGATTGCCGACGCCCCTGACTTCCCCCGTCAATCCTACCTCCCCAAAGGCTATAAAATTTGGAGGAAGCGGTTTTTCCAAGTAGCTTGAAGTTATCGAAAGAGCTACCGGCAAATCGACGGCAGGCTCTTGAACGTTTATGCCTCCGAATATTTTAACGTAAATTTCTTTTGATGAAAGTTTTATTCCTTCTTTTTTTTCAAGTACGGCGGAAATAATAGAAACTCTGCCGGAATCTATGCCTAGACAAACTCTTTTAGGAACGGGCATATAAGACGGAACTACAAGAGCCTGCACTTCGACCAGCATCGCCCTCGTTCCTTCTAAGCACGGCACTACAACCGAACCCGGCGAATCCGGCTGTCTTTCGGAAGTAAAATAAGCCGACGGATTTTTAACCACTTTTAACCCGTTTTCCGACATTTCATATATTCCTACTTCGTCCGTAGAACCGAACCTGTTTTTATAACATCTTAAAATCCTATATGAATCTCTTTTACTTGAATCAAAATACAGAACCGTATCCACTATATGTTCTAACGTTTTTGGTCCGGCAAACCCCCCTTCTTTAGTAACATGGCATACAAGAAAAACTCCGCAATTTTTTTTCAGACACAGCGACGTAATCTCATGGGCTATTTCCCTCAATCCGTTGACGCTACCATAAGCAGAATCGGACTGAGGAATAGTTATGCGCTGAATCGAATCTATTATTACAAAACCGTAATTTCCGTTTTCTATAGAATATAAAATCTCGTTAATATCGTTAAGCGCTTGAAAAAAAAGGGATTTAGAATCTATTTTTAATCTTTTTGCTCTTAAAATAATCTGGTTTAACGATTCTTCCGTGGAAATATATAAAGTATTAAGCCCGGACAGGGAAATTTTTTCGGCAACTTGAAGCATAAGCGTAGATTTTCCTATTCCGGGTTCTCCGCCTATAAGAATGCTCTGTCCGGCTACCAGCCCCGAACCGACCGATAAATCGAATTCTTTTATTCCTGTTGTTATTCTTGCTACATTTTGGAAATTTTGCCAGTCTAAAACCGTGGCAGGCGAAACAGATGGGGGAGTTTTTTTAAACTTTACAATCTTAGGCTTATTTTCACCCGCTATAACTTCTTCCATAGTATTAAAACTATGGCATTCAGGGCATCTACCTACCCATTTTAAAGAAACGGCGCCGCAGTTTTTGCATTTATACATTATTTATAAGCTATTATTAATATTTTCCTTAGCGCATATTATGTCTAAGATATTTATATTTTCTTAGTAAAAAATTTGCCGATTTATTAATTTTAACTCTTTATGAGATATAAAACAAGGTTTATCGGGCGGTTTAACGTTTAAACGTAATATTCTTCAAAAGAAGGCCATAGGAGCTTAATATTTTTGCTTATGCCGTATTCGTCGTTCATTAAAGGATATAATCGATACCTTTTTTCACAAGCGGTTAAAAAAGACTTTTTAAAAATTGACTCTATTTCTTCCTTATAATCGTTTAAAAAATTTTTAGATGCCTTAACGCTGTCCGCCGCATAATCCCCCGCTAAACTTCCGGATATTATTGCATTTAAAATGCCGGCTCCGGTAACCGGGTGAGTCAAACCGGCGGCGTCTCCGCAAAAAACTATATTGCCAGAGATTAAATCGTTCAGTCCCGATACGGGAACTAATCCGGATGTTTTTTCTATAACTTCGCTTCCTATAAGCCCTTCGCTTTTTAATTCATCGGCAAACTTTTTTAAACAAGCTGAAAGATTAACATCGGAAACAGGCTTTTCAACGCCGATGCCCACATTTGCATAATTGACTTTAGGAAAAATCCAGCCGTAGCCGTAAGGTATATAATTCCTAAAATAACAGAACACCGAATCTAATTTTCTTAAAAGTTCCGTTTTTATCTGCAGCGCATAAATATAAGATTCTCCATGGGAATTATAAGATTTAAAAATATTGTTTGGACCTGCCGCTATTATTAAGTAATCATAATAAATTTCATATACTATTTTTTCTAAAACATCGAGCACTTCTATACAGTTTTTTTGTCTGTCTATCTTATAAACCCTTGAACCCGCAAACAATTTTGAACCTAATTGCACGGCTTTCTCCGACAGATTTAAATCGAAAATATCCCTGTTTAAAATATAGCCGCTGCCGGCGTGTTTATAAGTTTTATTTCCTGCATTAATGTAAATATATTGTATTTTTTGGTTTACGGCGGAAAGCAATGAATTCATATCGACGTAGGAACTTATGCCGGAAGAAACAAACTCGGCGCACTGCACAGGCAATCCTATAGTTCTTCGTTTGTCTATTAAGATATTGGGTATTCCTTTTTTGGATAAAGCTATCGCGGCCGAAGAGCCGGCTGGACCTGAGCCTATAATTGCAACCTTGGTTTTCATTTAATCAACTGCCGATTATACGGTATATCAATACCCTGTTGTTGTTAGTGTCGGCAATAGCAATGTATTTTCCGCTTAAAGACATAGATATATTAGATTCATGATTAAAATTATTTTTGCCGATCCCGGGAGTTCCAAAATTGTAGGCTTTTATAACGTTATAACCGTCGGCTAATTTAAATACGGTTAAAATGCTTCTGCCGTAATTAGCGACGTAAAGGTAACCGTGTTTATAAACTATGCCGACCGGATGATAAAGCCTATGCCCCGACTGTCCTTTTATTCCTATGGCGCCTATATAATCGAACTGCCTGTTAAAAACAAGTATCTTTGAAAGACCGTAATCGGAAACGTAAATATATTTTTTAGAAAAGGTAATGCTTACGGGTTTTTTAAGTTTAAACGCAACAGTTAAGTTTTTAACTGCGCTTTTGCCTGAAATATTTGAAGAATTTGAATTTTTTTTATTTTTTTTGCCTTTTTTGCTTTTTTTCTCTGTACTTTCGCTTCCGCTTTTTTGGCTTCCGTTTATTTTTGCCGAAAGAGCGTTTCCTTCATTGCTTTTAATTAAAGAATTCCCTATGCTTTCATAAAAATTGCCGTTTTTTGAATAAACCGCAATATCGTCGGCTCCGGAGTTTGCGACATATATTTTGCCGTCGGAAAATGCGACGCAGGTAGGCTGTATAAGCATTCTTTTTTGATTTTTAGATATGCCGAATTCAGATACGAAATATCCGTTAGGTTTAAAAACCTGTATTCTTGAATTGCCGGAATCTACTACGTAAACTCTTTCAGGATTGCCATGTGCAGCCGCAAAAAGCGGAATCATAAACTCGCCGGTAGTTTTACCTTCTATTCCCCACTGCCTAATATAACGACCTCTAATGTTAAACTTCAAAATCCTTGAATTACCCGAATCGACGACGTAAATATTATTTCTTTTGCCGAATGCAACGCCGGCCGGACCTTTAAGGCGATATCCCGCTCCGATAACCCTTACCAGCTTTAGCGAAAACGGAGCCTTTTTAAAATAAAGGCCAAACCTCTTCTGTAAAAGCAGAAATGCAAGAATTACTATAATAATTATGCTTAATAAAAAAAAGGCCTTATTAAGTTTATCTTTCTTAATTTGCATGGTCATAGCATCTTACCTCGAATAAAATTTATTTTTTATAATAACATATTAATTAATTTTAATAAATATGATTTTATAATTAGAAAAATCCGATTTAATATTGAAATTACCCACGCTTTTTATGCAGAAAACATAATAGCCGTTTCTTAAAACTTTACTATTTACATTATAAAAAAATTTATTATTTTGCAAGCTAAATCTTTTTTTAAAATTTAAATTTTGAAAAGCAAAAGGTTTTGATGAATTACACTGCAACTTAACCGCGTTTTTTTTATTTTTATAATAACTGCGATAAATTAAAAAACCTTTAATTTTATCTAAATCGTAAACATAGCGATAAACTATGCGAACTGTTTTTTTATTTTTTTCGGCTTTCAATATAACCGGAGAATGCGGCGGAACGATTTTAGGAGGCTGGGGATAGCCCGTTTTAGCGCATCCAGGCAATAATAAAAAAGATATTGCGGCCAATAAAACATAAAGTATTGAAAAAACAAAATTTCTTTTTTTATTTAAGAGAAAATAAAAATAGCTTATCGTTTTTGATCTCTTTTTCATAATCTTTTAAAATATTTTTTATTTGTTTAAATGCGGTTCCACCAATCGTTTTTTTAGAATTTACCGATGTTTCGGGATTAAAAACGTTAAATATATCTTTATCTGCAATATCTATAATATTTTTATATTCTTTCAGAGATAACTCGGAAAGTTTTTTGCCTTTATTTTCCGCGTAATTCACTATTTTGCCGACAGCTTCGTGCGATTTTCTGAAAGGCAAGCCTTTTTTAACGAAATACGTCGCCATATCGGTGGCATAAATAGTATCGTTTTTAAGCCCTTTCGACATAACGTCTTTATTAAATTCCACGGTTTTTATTATTTCTTTAAATATCGAAAGCGAATCGAAAACCGTCAAAGCGCTTTCCATTACCGGTTTTTTGTCTTCCTGCATATCCCTGTTGTAAGCAAGAGGTAAAGATTTCATCATAATGAAAAGCGAAATAAGATTGGATATTACTCCTCCTGTTTTACCCCTGATCAATTCGAGAACGTCCGGATTTTTTTTCTGCGGCATAATGCTTGAACCGGTCGTAAATTCGTCTTTTAATTTTATAAAACCGAATTCAAAACTGTTCCATATGATAAGTTCTTCGCAAAATCTGGAAAGATGCATAGCTATCATAGAAAGGGAAAAATTAAATTCTATCGCGAAATCCCTGTCGGAAACCCCGTCCATACTGTTTCTGGAAACTTTTCCGAATCCTAAAATTTCCGCTTCGAGAGACCTGTCGATATCAAAATCGACGCCTGCAAGCGCGCCGCTTCCTAAAGTTAAAACGTCGGCGGTTTCGTAAGCCGAAGTTAATTTTTTAAAATCTCTCGTAAACATTTCGTAGTAAGCGGACAAATGATGCGCCAGCGATACCGGCTGTGCATGCTGAAAGTGGGTATAACCTGGAATTACGGTTTCTATATTTGAAGCGGCGGAAGAAACAAGTTCTTCTCTTAAAGCTATTAACGCCTCCGCGATTTTCTTAATTTCATTTTTTACGTAAAGCCTGAAATCGACAGATACCTGATCGTTTCTTGACCTTCCGGTATGCAGTTTCGGTCCTGAAGAAGGCAGCAGCTCAATAAGCCTCCTTTCTATATTCATATGAATATCTTCATATTTTTTATTAAGGGTTAATTCGCCGCTTTTAATTTCCCTTTTAATTCTTAAAAGAGCTTTTTCTATATCTTTTTTTTCTTTTTCGGTAACTATGCCGGCTTTTTTCAGCGCGTACAAATGAGCGATACTGCCGTCTATGTCAAAATCGGCAAGCTTTTTATCTATATCCAGCGATGCCGTGAAATCAGCGGTAATTTCCGATATATCCTCTATAAAACGCCCCCTTACGAAGTTATTATGTTTAAGGAGACCGGTTTTTTCGGTTTTATTTTTATTTTTCATTTCCATTTTGTGGCAGTACCGGAATTGAATTCCAGTACTACATTAATTTATAGCGCAAAGATTTTAAGTGGATGAAGCCGGTTGCGTCGTTCTGGGAATAAGAGCCTTTATCGTCCTCGAAGGTAACGATATTTTGGGAATAAAGGCTGTTTTTTGATTTTCTATATAAAACTTTAATGTTTCCCTTATATAGTTCTAAGCCTATTGTCCCGTTAACCGAGGTTTGAGTAGAATCGATAAGCGATTGAACGGCTTTTAATTCGGGGCTGAACCAGCTGCCTTCGTATATCAGCTTTGAATATTGCGGGACAAGGCTGTTCTTGAGTTCTATTTCCTCTCCGGTCAAAGTAATAGATTCCATAATCCTGTGCGCAAAACTTAAAACAGTTCCGGCAGGAGTTTCGTAAACGCCCCTTGATTTCATTCCCGTAATTCTCGTTTCTACAATATCCGCCCTGCCTATAGCGTTTCTGCCGGCTATTAAATTCAGCGCATCGACGATATTGAAAGGATTCATCTTCTTTTTATTTAAAGCTATCGGATTCCCGTTTTTATATTCAATTTCTATTTTTTCGGGCTTGATAGAAGCTTTTTCGGGAGATACCGTTATTTCAAACATAGATTCTTCGGGAGCGTTTTCTAAGTCTTCTAAAATTCCCCCTTCGTAACTTATATGAAATAGATTTTTATCGCTGGAATAAGGTTTCGACTTGGTTACAGGAACGGAAATACCGTTATTCTTAGCGTATTTAATAAGTTCTGCCCTGGAAACTATATCCCACTCTCTCCATGGCGCTATAACTTTTATTTCCGGATTAACGGCGGCATATGCAAGTTCGAACCTTACCTGATCGTTGCCTTTGCCTGTAGCGCCGTGAGCGACGTACTTGGCACCTTTTTGAGCAGCAATTTCTATCTGCCTTTTTGCTATCAAAGGTCTTGCGATAGACGTACCGAGCAAATAAGCGCCTTCGTAAAGAGCGTTTCCCCTGAGCATAGGAAATATATAATTTTCGGCAAATTCTTCTTTCATGTCTTCGACTATAGCTTCCGAAGCTCCGGTTTTTAAAGCTTTTTCTTTAACCGCCGCAAGGTCTTCTTTCTGTCCTACGTCGCAGCAATAAGCAATAACCTCTGCTTTATAAGTATTTATCAGCCATTTTAAAATTACGGAAGTATCCAGACCTCCAGAATAAGCAAGGACTATTTTGTCTTTACCGTTGTTTTTGATTGCACTTTTGCTTTTCTTTTTTAACTGAGCCATAATAAAATATTATCCTCCTACGAAAATTTTTTCCATAATAGCTTTCTGAACATGCAACCTGTTTTCCGCTTCCTCGAAGACGATAGGCGCAAACTTTTCAAACACCTCTTCGGTAACTTCTTCGTTTCTATGAACGGGTAGGCAGTGCAAAAAAACAACGTCTTTTTTTGCATTTTTTACTACGTTATCGTCTATTATAAAAGGCTTTAATTTATCTATTTTTTCTTTTTCTTCGTCCTGTCCCATACTTATAAAAACATCGGTAGTAATAACGTCGGCATTTTTTGCCGCATATATTTTATCGTTTATAACGGTAAATTTGCCGCCCTTTTTTTCGGATTCTTTTTTGACTTCCGAATTTATTTCAAATCCTTCCGGCATAGCTAAAACAAGTTCGAAGCCGAGCATGGCCTGAAGACTGACCCATGAATTTGCCATATTGTTCGCATCGCCGAAATAAACTATTTTCAAGTTTTTTATAATACTTTCTACGTCGAATACAGAACTGCCTTCTATTTTTAAATTTCTTTTTTTTATTTCGTAAACGGTAAATATATCGGTTAATATCTGCGCCGGATGATACAAATCGGTAAGTCCGTTTATTACCGGTTTCTCGAAATATTTCGCAAAAGTTTCTATTCTTTCCTGTTCGAACGTCCTTATTACTATGCCGTCTAAATATCTGCTTAACACCCTTGCGGTATCTTTAACCGGTTCTCCCCGCCCCAGCTGAAGATCTCTTGACGACATAAAAATAGGATGCCCGCAAAGCTCGACTATGCCGACCTCAAAAGATACTCTAGTCCTCGTAGAAGACTTCTCGAATATCATTCCAATTTTTCTGCCTTCGAGGCATGAATTTTTTTTGCCTCTTTCCGTTTTTAAAACTTCAGCCATTAAAAGAACATCGCATATTTCGTCCTTGGAAAAATCATATACAGATAAAAAATTTTTTGCCGATTTCATAATTTTAATTAACCGTCCGCCTTTAAGAGCGCCCTCATTCTTTTTTTATTATTTATAACCCTCAAGAATTTTAACTATGGCATCCATTAATAGATTTATGTGGTTTTTTTTGATAATCAACGGTGGAGTAAGTCTTAGCACCGTATCCTGGACAGTAGTAGTCAAAAAACCTTCGTCTATTAATTTCACTGCTATATCTTTAGATTTGATGGAATAAAACTCTATCGCACTTATTAAACCTATAGACCTTACCTCTTTAATCAAACCGGAAAATTTTGATTTTAAACCGTCAAGCGCTTCTTTGACGTACACTCCGGTATTTAAAACTTCGTCTAAAAACCCCGCATTAGTTATTTCGTCGAAGAAAGCGTTTGCAGCAGCTGTTACCAACGGTCCGCCTCCGAAAGTAGTAGCATGGTTACCGGGTTCAAAAGCTTTAGCCGTCTTTTCGTTTGCAAGCACTGCGCCAATAGGCAATCCTCCAGCCAAAGGCTTTGCAAGGGTCATTATATCCGGTTCGACGTCGTAATTCATATAAGCAAAAAGTTTCCCAGTCCTTCCAAGTCCCGCCTGCACTTCGTCGAAAATTAAAGATATATCGTTTTGCGCCGTCAAATTTCTTAATGCTTTCATATATTCTTTGTCCGATATATTGACTCCCCCTTCGCCCTGAACAGGCTCCAATATTACTGCGCAATAATCTTTGCCGTTTTCGCCGTTTATCAGTTTTTCTATAGATTCTATGTCGTTAAATTTAACGTGCTCGAAACCGTTTAAAAGGGGCTCGAAACCGCTATGATATTTATCTTGACCGGTAGCCGAAAGCGCGCCGAAAGTTCTGCCGTGAAAAGAATTTTGCATAGCTATTACTTTATATCCTCTTTTGGAAAATTTACCCGCATAAATTCTTGCTAATTTTATTGCTCCTTCTACGCTTTCCGCTCCGCTGTTGCAGAAAAAAACTTTATCCGCAAACGAATTTACGCATAATTTTTCTGCAAGCTTAGCCTGCGGTTCGGTATAAAAATAGTTTGACGTGTGTATCAGTTTTTTTACCTGATTTACAACGGCGTTTTCTACCGCTTTATTGCCGTATCCTAAATTATTTACCGCAATTCCCGAGGCAAAATCTAAGTATTTTTTTCCGTTTTCGTCGTATAGGAAGCAGTCTTCTCCTTTGACTAAAGTCAAATCGAATCTGCCGTATGTATTCATTATAAATTTTTTCGTTAGTTCTTTAGTATCCATTATTTCACCTTTTATATTTTTAATGCGCTTAGACGAAATCTGTTTATATTAATTATAAATTTGCGTTCCTATCCCCTTTTTAGTAAATATTTCAAGCAAAATAGCGTGAGGCGTGGAACCGTTTATCATATGCACTTTTTTAACTCCATGTTTTACGGCGTCGGCGCAGGAATTTGCCTTAGGTATCATTCCTCCGTAAATTACGCCGTCTTTAATCAATTTTTTAATTTCAACAGTCGTAACGGACGAAATCAGTTCTCCATTAGAATCTAAAAGCCCGTCCTGATCGGATAAAAATATAAGCTTTTCTGCTTCAAGTTCGCCTGCGACGGCAGAAGCTACAAGGTCGGCGTTAATATTAAGGGTTCTACCCTCCTTGTCCATACTTACGGGAGCTATGACCGGAATAAACGACGGATCTAAGGTTAGTAAAATCTTTTTATCGACTTTTTTAACCTCTCCTACGAAACCTAAATCTACGCTGCCCGAATTTATTTTTTCCGCTACAATAAGATTTCCGTCTTTTCCGGATAAACCGCAGGCGCGTCCGCCGAATTTATTTATTAAAGCTACAAGGTCTTTGTTTATTTTTCCCGACAATACCATCTCGACTACTTCCATAGTATTTTCGTCCGTAATGCGGTAGCCGTCAAAAAAATTTGCCTTTATATCAAGCTTTTTTAAAAGAACGTCGATTTCTTTTCCTCCGCCGTGAATAATAATAATATTTATTCCGATAAGTTTTAGAAGTATAACGTCCTTAATGAAGCTTTCTTTTAAACCGGCATCTACGGATATCGAGCCTCCGAATTTTATCACGAAAGTTTTGCCGGCAAACTCCTGTATATACGGCAGGGCTTCAAGCAAAACCTTCGCTTTTTTAATATATTCTTCCATTTTATTTATATTATATTTTTTATTTTTGCTTAAATTTATTTTAAAGAATATATCTTGAAAGATCTTCGTCTTTAATTATTTCTTTCAATCTTTCGTCTATGTATTCTTTATTTATCAAAACTTTTTTTGCCTTCCCGTACGGAGCTTCAAAAGATACGTCTTCCATAATTTTTTCAAGTATTGTGTGCAGTCTTCTAGCTCCGATATTTTCCGTTTTAAGATTAACTTCTTCGGCAATTTCGGCAATTCTTTCTATGCCGTCTTCAACGAAGTTTAAAACGACGTTTTCGGTTTTAAGAAGTTCTATATACTGTTTAATTAAAGCGCCTTTAGGCTCCGTTAATATACGGACAAACTCTTTTTTAGACAAAGAATCCATCTCTACTCTGATAGGAAACCTGCCTTGAAGCTCCGGAATTAAATCGGAAGGCTTGGAAACGTGAAAAGCGCCTGCGGCGATAAACAAAATATGGTCTGTTTTTACTATGCCGTATTTAGTCATTACGTTCGAACCTTCGATAATAGGCAGTAAATCTCTCTGAACGCCTTCTCTCGAAACGTCCGGACCGTATGATTTTTCCCTCGAAGCAATCTTGTCTATCTCGTCTATGAATATCAAGCCTGAATTTTCAACCCTTTGAATAGCATTCTTTATGACTTTATCGTTATCTACCAGCCTTTCGCTTTCTTCACGTACCAATATGTCAAAAGCCTCCGAAACCCTGACTTTTTCTAATTTTTTCTGTTTTGGAAAAATATTAGAAAAAATATCCTTAAAATCCTGCCCTATATCGTCCATTCCCGATTGAGAAAATATTTCTATAACGGGAATAGGCGACTTATTCGAAGACTTAACTTCCATTTCCACAAATCTGTCGTTTAATTTTCCTTCTAAAAACATTTTTCTGAACTTTTCTCTTGTATTATAATAGCTGTCCTTATCGGATTCGTCTTTTATGCCTGCTTTTACCGCGCCGTTCTTTTTAACCGCTTGAGGGGGACGCGGAATTAAAATATCCAGAAGAAGTTCTTCTGCATTTTGTTTAGCTTTATCTATAACCTGCTCTGTTTCTTTAGCTTTTTCGTTTATAAACGCGGTCTCTACAAGATCCCTGACCATAGATTCGACGTCCCTGCCCATATATCCCACTTCCGTGAATTTAGAAGCTTCGACTTTTATAAAAGGAGAATCGGAAAGTTTGGCTATGCGCCTTGCTATTTCTGTTTTACCGACGCCTGTAGGACCTATGAGCAAAATATTTTTAGGAACTATATCATCCCTTATTTCATCGGAAACGTTATTTCTTCTGAAACGCGTCCTTAAGGCTATAGCGACGGATTTTTTTGCTTTATCCTGCCCAATTACGTATTTATTAAGCTCTTCAATTATTTCTTTAGGCGTAAGAAAATCTATTTTTAACAATGCATTAGACTCGTCTTTACCGTTAATATCGTTAATTTTGCCGCCCTTACCTGCCTGTGTTTTTTTTGCCATGTCTATGTTATAACTCCTCTATTATTATATTTTCGTTTGTGTATATGCAAATGCGCGCCGCAGTTTTCATAGAAAATTCGGCAATCTCCTTTGCGCTTAAATCGGTATTTTCAATCAAGCCTAAAGCGCAAGCCAAGGCATAAGGCGCTCCCGACCCTATAGAAAGCGCGTCTTCGTCCGGCTCTATAACGTCCCCCGCTCCAGACAGAACAAATGAATCGGTTTTATCGACGACAATCATCATAGCTTCCAGCCGCCTTAATATTTTATCGGTTCTCCAGTCCTTTGCGAGTTCCACGCTGGCTCTTTTAACGCTTCCGTTATATTTGGAAAGCTTTTCTTCCATTTTTTCAAACAGCGTAAATGCATCTGCGGTAGCTCCCGCAAATCCTGCTATTACTTTATCGTTATAAAGCCGCCTGACTTTTCTTGCGTTATGCTTCATAACGGTGTTGCCGAGCGTAACCTGTCCGTCGCCGGCAACGACGACTTTCCCTTTGCGTCTTACGCTGATTATAGTAGTTCCGAGAAGTTTTATTCCTTCGTTATTTCCGTTATACATTAATTTATATCTCCCGTATTTAATTAAAAAATAAATTCTGTTTAATTACCTGTTTTAACTTCGGTTCATTGCGGCGAAACCTACTAAATACGGCGAAGCTAACTAATCTTCCCATTTGTACCGCCTGCAATCAAGTTCTGGTTTTACCTCCGGAAAGCGGGTGCGCCTTATTGTAAACGTCTATAAGCTTTTTAATACTTAAATGGGTATATTTCTCTGTGGTCGATAAATTTGAATGTCCGAGCATATCCTGAATAGACCTTAAATCGGCTCCGTTATCCAAAAGATTGGTAGCAAAAGAATGTCTTAAGCCGTGCGGAGAAATGTTTTTAAACTGGCCGGTTATCAGCATAGACTCTTTAACTATTCTGTGAACGGTCCTCCTGTTTAGCGTCTCCCCTTTTTTGTTTATAATTATATATCCTTCTTTCGGCGGTAAACCTATAGCCGATAAATAGCGCGCCCAAACTTTAATTTTTTCGGCGGCAATATCGGTAATAGGAACTATTCTGTGTTTAGAACCTTTTCCAAAAATTTTTACGTAACGGCTTTCTTTTTCAATTTCTATATCGGACATCTTTACGGAGACGAGTTCGCTGACTCTTAATCCGCTGCCGTATAAAAATTCTAAAATTAAATCGTTCCTGATGGCCTCGAAATATCTTAGCGGCTCAGACATTGCAAACGACATCGGGGCAGAACCGCAGGCATACGGAGGATAGCCTTTAATTACGTTTAACTTATCCTTTTTTAACTTCAGTGCTAAATAATTGTTTAATAAAAAATCCGCCTCTTTCGCCGTCAAAAAAAACGGCAGTTTTTTTTCCGTTTTTGGCAAATCCAATAAAAAAGCGGGATTTTGTTTGATTATATGCTTTTTTTCCAAAAAATTAAAATACGACTTTATAGATTCTATTTTTCTGGCAAGGCTTGTTTTTTTCAATGTCCCGTAAATTTTGCTTAAATATCCTTTTATCTCGAATTCCGTAACGTCTTCTATAGAATCGACCGACGTTTCTTCGCGCAAGTATTTCATAAAAGCCTTGACGTCCGCCACATAAGCCGTCACGGTGTTATAGGAACTATTTTTTTCAAGACCTATATTATCCTTGAAATCTTTTAAAAAATCTTCCATAAACCTTTATTATTATAAAATTTATTAAAAAATTATATTATATCACAATCGAAACATAAAATAATACAATTTTAAAGGGGATTAATAACGCCGAAAATCAAACTAATCTGTAAGTAAGAACGAAAGCGCCGAAAATTATGCAGTAGAAAGCAAATGGGTAAAGAGCGTTAATTTCATATTTGTTAAAATATTTCATAAGCGCGTAAACGCTCAAATATGCGGCTATACCGGCAACCAAGCCGCTTATTAAAGAAACTGCGGTAAAATTAAACATATGCAATTTAAGCATTTTAGGCACTTCAAGAAGTCCTGCGGCAAGAATTATAGGAGTTGCAAGAAGAAACGAAAATCTTGCGGCATATTCATGCTTAAAACCTAGATAAAGAGCGGCAACCATGGTAATAGCCGAGCGTGATATGCCCGGAATCAAAGCAAAAGACTGGAATACGCCTATGATAAGCGCGGCAGTAACGGTCATATCGGAAATCTTTGCTATGCCCTGTTTTCTTCTGCGCTTTTCGCCAAGATATAATATGACGCCGTTAACCATAAGAAAGGCGGCGGCTATGGACGTAATGCCAAAGAGCTTTTTCAGTTTATGAACGAACAAAAGTCCTATGAGTCCTGCCGGTATAGTGGCGAGCGCAAGCAGATATAAAGTTTTGGAATCTTCGTTTATATTAAGGTTTTTGCTTTTTATGCCTGCAAAAAAACCTTTAAATAAATTAATCCAGTCTTTATAAAAGTATATAAGGAGCGCTAACGCGGTTCCAAGATGAAGCACTACGAGGAAAGGCAAAAATCCTTCCGACTGCCTGTTAATTTTCCATCCTAAAATAGAGGGGATTATAACGCCGTGAGCAAGGCTTGAAACAGGGAAAAGTTCGGTAACCCCCTGAATAATAGCTAAAATTACGGCATGAAAAAGGGAAAGGTGTATCATATTAACTCTGCCTCCGGCTTATTTTTACAATAAAAAATTAATTTTATATTTTATTTAATATAATTTGCCGCAAAATGTCAATAAAAATACTGGCAACATCCAATATCGTTTAGTTTGACGGTATCTTTGCTTATAGTGTATAATTAAAACTAATGCCGATAAAATATTAATTTATTAAGTTTAATAGGGAGGTGCTCAATGGAATTCGGAAGATTCAGGCATAAAACCGGAGAAATGAGAGAATATTACGGAACGCTTTCTACCGACAAAGATAGGTCTTTTGTTAATATTATTGAAAAATTTAACTTTGAAGAAGATTTAAAGTATCAATATACGGGCAAACAATACGAGTTAGATGAACTTGAATTTTTGCCGCCGATTCATCCTACTAAAATTGTAGCGGTAGGTTTGAATTATAAAGACCACGCAGCAGAAATGCAGAAAAAATTGCCAGACGAGCCCCTGCTTTTTATGAAACCTACTTCAAGCATCATACCTCATCTTGGAACTATCGTAAGACCGGAGGTTTCAAAAAAAGTGGACTACGAATCCGAACTGGCTGTAGTAATAAGAAAAACTGCAAAAAACGTAAAAAAAGAAGCGGCTGCCGACTATATTTTCGGATACACCTGTTTGAACGACGTAACCGCAAGAGATTTACAGGCAAAAGATATTCAATATACAAGGTCTAAAAGCTTCGATACTTTTGCGCCAATCGGACCATATATAGAAACGGAAATAGAAAATCCTTCAAATCTTGAAATTAAAGGCTATTTAAACGGGGAATTAAAGCAATCCTCTAATACTTCGAACTTAATTTTTAATCCTTATGAATTAATTGAATTTATTTCGGGAATTATGACGCTTTTCCCCGGAGATATAATTTCAACGGGAACTCCTTCCGGCGTCGGAAGTTTAAATAAAGGCGATATTTTTGAAATAGAAATAGAAAATATCGGCAAATTAAAAAACTTCGTAGAATAATTTAAAAAATAAACAATCTGACCAGTATAAATTAAGCAAACAAATAATTAATGAACAAAATATCGGAACACAAGCTTTATAAATGGCTGGTACTTTCAATAGCCGTTACGGCATCTTTTATGGCGATATTGGATATAAATATCGTTATAGTCGCACTACCCAAGATGATGTCCCACTTCGGCGTTAACGTAATAACTATAGACTGGGTCATTATAGCTTACACTATTACTTATTCTATAGTTATTCTTTTGACCAGTTTTTCAAGCAAAAAATATGGACTAAAAATTCCGTTTGCGTTTTCTATAGTTTTCTTCTTGATAGGTTCGGCGTTCTGCGGATTTGCTCCAAC